>LWDI01000052.1:5327-38405 GCA_002083475.1 Proteobacteria bacterium SG_bin5 | reverse complement strand
TCGCGCTGCCCGAGGATATGTTGAGGGATGAGGTGGAGGCAGAGGATATTGCCTCCCGCCCCACCGGTGAATGCGGCAGCGCAGGGGCGCAATTCGGCGAAATTCTGCGCCTTGCCGAGCGCCCCATGATCATCGCAGGTGGAGCCGGATGGAACGCGCGCGCCGGGCGGATGATCGCGCGTTGGGCCGAAGAGCTGAACATCCCGGTGGCCGCCGCGTTTCGCAGGCAGGATTGCATCCCGAACACCAGCCCCGTGTATGCCGGCAACCTTGGTTATGGCCCCAACCCCAAGTTGGTGAAGCGTGTGCGCGAGGCTGATCTGATCATCGCCATCGGCGCGCGGCTCGGCGAGGCAACGACCGACGGCTACACGCTAATCGAACCGGCAACCGACCGCGGGCCGACGATCGTGCACGTCCATCCCGACCCGGCCGAGCTTGGGCGCGTTTATCCCGCGGTGCGGATCTGTTCTGGCATTGAGGATTTTGCCCGGTGGCTTGGACCGGCAAAGAATTGGTTCGTCCTTCATGGGCCGTTGTCCGCGGGGCATGAAGCCCATGCCGAATGGCTCGACTGGTCCACGCCCAAACCGCGCGAAGGCGTGGCGCTCGATCTCGGCATGTGCGTGCTCGCCATGCGCGAACGGCTGACGCCCGAAGGCACGATCATCTGCAATGGCGCGGGCAATTTCTCCGGCTGGTGGCACCGTTACTGGCATTATGGCCCGCCCGGCACCCAGCTTGCCCCCACCGCCGGCGCGATGGGCTATGGCGTGCCGGCAGCGGTCGCGGGGGCACTCCGCTGCCCGGACAAGACCGTGGTCGCGGTGGCGGGCGACGGCGATTTCCTGATGAACGGGCAGGAACTGGCCACCGCCGTTCAGCACGGTGTGAACATGATCGTCATTGTGGTCGACAATGGCGGCTATGGCACGATCCGCATGCACCAGGAGCGCGAATACCCGGCGCGGCTGTCGGGCACGGCACTCCATAATCCCGACTTTGCCGCGCTCGGCCGTGCCTATGGCGCCTGGGCGGAAACGGTGGAGACGACCGAGCAATTCGCCCCCGCGCTCGACCGGGCACTGGCGCAGACGGGCGTGCGGCTGCTGCATCTGAAAACCGATATCGAAGTGATCACCAATTCCACCACGATCAGCGCGATCCGGAGAAAATAGGGGACAGTCCCTATTTATCCGGAACTCAGCGCAACCGCGCGCGCGGGACTTCGCGGGCGAGGAAGGCCTCCACCGCGCGCCAATTATCGTCAGCGCCGGCGGCGTTGCGGTCCTTCAGCAGGGTCGAGGAACCATGCACCCCGGCCTTGGCGGCGTAGAAGCTGTTGTCGGCACCCGGCACCGCATCGAAAATCGCGCGCGCGGCCTGCTGCTCTTCGGGCGTGCTCGCCGCCGTCACGAACACCGGCACGCGCAGTTGCGCGGCGGCGCGCGCCACCTGGCCCTTTTCATCCAGATATTCGCCCGGCGAAAAGGCGAGCACGCCGGAGACATCGGCCGGGTTCTGCGCCGCGACCAGAAACACAAGCGCCGCCGAATAGCTGCTGCCCCAGATGAAGATCGGCAGCCGCTGGTCGCGCGCCCAGTTCACCGCTGCCTGCAGATCCTGTTTGGCCTCCAGATAAGTGCCCGGTTTGCCGCGCAGGATGACAGTTTCATTCTCGCCAAACAGCCCGCTGCCGCCCGCGCGCGCGTCGATCGCCAGCGCATTATAGCCGTCCGCCGCCAGCCGGGGCCCGATGTCGTTATATTCGAACTTGCTCGATCCGGCCTGGTGGAACAGCAGGATCGTCGCGCGCGGCGCCTTCGCGGCATAGAAGCGACCGAACGCGGTAATGGTGTCAGCGGCGCGCACATTCTTCGCCACCGATCCGTTGGTGAAAGCTTTCTGCTGAGCTTCCTGCACCGAGACCGGCCCGGCCTTGCCGCCGCGATCGCACGCCGCGAGCGCCAGCGCGCCGAGCATCACCCCCATCACGATCCGCACGCCACGCCCCATGCCAAACAACGCTCCATTCTGGGTTGCAGACAGCAAAAGTGCCGGAGCAACATGGCCCCGGCACTTCGGTCGTCCTTATGCGATCAGCAGTTGGCCATGCCGCAATCGATGCCCAGCACCGCGCACGCCGCCACGCAGGCCGCGCTGCATGCCGCCGATACCGATGCCGGCGCGGCCGCATAAGCGACCCCGGCCGTCGCGACGAGACCCACAGCGGCAAACTTGATCATGCGAAACATCATGTTCCTCCCCGTTTCAGCATGCCGATATACCCAATCGGCAGCGCCATGACATAATATCTAGCAGGTCAGATCAGCCCCGCCAACGGGCTGGATGGGTCGGCATAGCGGCGCTTGCCCATCCGCCCGGCGCGATAGGCCATGCGCCCGGCCTCGACCGCCGCTTTCATCGCCTGCGCCATCAGCACCGGATCGCGCGCCTCGGCAATGGCGGTGTTCATCAGCACGCCGTCACAGCCCAGCTCCATCGCCACCGCCGCGTCGCTCGCGGTGCCGACGCCGGCATCGACCAGCACCGGCACCTTGGCCCCTTCGACGATCAGCCGGATCGTCACCTGGTTCTGGATGCCAAGGCCCGAGCCGATCGGCGCGCCCAGCGGCATGATGGCGACCGCGCCGGCATCCTCCAGCCGCTTCGCCGCGATCGGATCATCGACACAATAGACCATCGGCAGAAAGCCTTCTTTCGCCAGGATTTCGGTCGCGCGCAGCGTTTCCACCATGTCCGGGTAGAGCGTCTTCGCTTCGCCCAGCACTTCGAGCTTCACCAGATCCCAGCCGCCCGCCTCGCGTGCCAGCCGCAGCGTGCGGATCGCGTCTTCGGCGGTGAAGCAGCCGGCGGTGTTGGGCAGATAGGTGATCTTCCTGGGGTCGATATAGTCGGTGAGCATCGGCGCCTTGGGATCGGCGACGTTCACGCGGCGGACCGCGACGGTGACGATTTCCGCGCCCGATGCTTCAACGGCGGCTGCGTTTTCCGCGAAATCCTTGTATTTGCCGGTGCCGACGATGAGCCTTGAGCGGAAAGTGCGGCCCGCCACGCTCCAGCTGTCCTCCGCCATCGTTGCGGCGTGATCGCCCCCGCCAACAAAGTGCACCAGCTCGATCGCGTCGCCCGCGGCCACGCGCACATCGGCAAGGGTGGAACGTGGCACGACTTCGAGATTGCGCTCGACCGCGAGCTTTTGCGGGTTGAGGCCGAGATGCTCGGCCAGCCCGGCGAGCGAGAGCCCGGCGGGAACGCGGCGCTGCTCGCCATTGACGGTGATGATCACCGTGGCATCGACTTCGGTATTCATGGCCCGCGCCTTAAGCGCTTGCGCGCCGGGCTTCAAACCGAAACGTGAAGGCGTGGCTTAGTTCTTCGTGGTCCAGGCCAGGCTCAGCCGGTCGGTGCTGCGCACCGGTTTGCCGACGAGATCGGTGGCAGGCTGATACTTCCCTTGCGCGATCATCAGCTGGCAGGCCTGCTTGTCGAGATCGGCAAGACCGCTCGACTGCACGATGAGGCAGCCATCCACCTGGCCCGCTTCGTTGATCGACAGATCGAGCACGGTGGCCCCGGTCGGCTGCACCGCGGCCGTCTGGTTTGCCGCCAGCGCCAGAAACACGCTCAGAATCATCATATCCGTCTCCACCTGATGGTTCTGTTCTGTCCCGAAACTGGTTAATCTCCGGTTGCCATCAGATGCAGTTCCTGTAGCAGATTGCCGTAACCGCAAAAAGCCGGCACGATAATTACAAGGATCAGGTCATTGGCGACCGTTTTTGTCTTGAATGGCCCCAATCTCAACCTGTTGGGCTTGCGAGAACCGCATATCTACGGTGCTGAGACGCTCGACGATATCGCCGGCATGCTCGAAGATCGCGCCCGGGCGCTGGGTCTCGAGATCGACATGCGCCAGTCGAACCATGAAGGCCATCTGATCGACTGGCTGCACGAATCGCAAAGTGCGGGCGCGAAGGCGGTGATTCTCAACCCCGGCGGCTATACCCACAGCTCGGTCGCGCTGCACGACGCGGTGCGCGCCATCACAACGCCCGTCATCGAAGTGCATCTGTCGAACCCGCATGCGCGCGAGGCTTTTCGCCACATCAGCCATGTCAGCGCGGTTGCGCGCGGCACAATCGCCGGTTTCGGCGCGCAATCCTATCTGCTGGCGCTTGAAGCGGCGGCCCGGTTCTGACAGAGCAGCGCGTCACTCTGGGCAGCGCGTTAATTCAGGAAGGCGGCCATGGCTGAACCCACATCCCCCGAGGACGAGCAAACGGACTCGTCAACCATGCGCATCGAGATCGATCTGGTCCGCCAGCTCGCCGAAGTGCTCAACCAGACCCAGCTGACCGAGATCGAGGTCGAGGATGGCGAGCGGCGCGTGCGCGTGGCCCGCACGGTGACGGTGGCGGCAGCGCCCGCCGCCCCGGTTGCTGCCCCTGCCGCGCCCGCCGCCATGGCCCCCGCCGCCGCGCCTGCCCCGGCAGCAGCGCCCAGCGCGGCCAATGCCGTCAAATCGCCCATGGTCGGCACGGTCTATCTGGCGCCTGAACCGGGTGCCGCCAATTTCGTTGCCCCCGGCCAGCGCGTGGCGGAAGGCGACACGCTGGTCATCATCGAGGCGATGAAGGTGATGAACCCGATCACCGCGCCGCGCGGCGGCACTGTGACGGCGCTGCTCGTCGAAAACGGCCAGCCTGTGGAATTTGATCAGCCGCTGGTCGTGATCGACTGATGGCGGAGATCAAGAAGCTGCTCATCGCCAATCGCGGCGAGATTGCGCTGCGCATCCTGCGCGCCTGCCACGAAATGGGGATCGAGACGGTGGCGGTGCATTCCACCGCCGATGCCGACGCGATGCATGTGCGGCTGGCCGATCAGGCGATCTGCATCGGCCCGCCCAGCGCCGCCGACAGCTATCTGAACATCCCGGCGATCATTTCCGCCGCCGAAATTGCCGGCGCGGATGCCATCCATCCGGGCTATGGTTTCCTGAGTGAAAATGCCCGCTTTGCCGAAATCGTCGAGGCGCACGGCATCATCTTCGTCGGCCCCAAGCCCGAGCATATCCGCACGATGGGCGACAAAGTGGAAGCGAAGCGAAGCGCCGGCGCGCTGGGCCTGCCGCTGGTGCCGGGGTCGGACGGCGCGATCGAAAGCGTGGAGGAAGCCCGCGCGATCGCGGCGCAGATCGGCTATCCGGTGCTCATCAAGGCAGCATCGGGCGGCGGCGGGCGCGGCATGAAGGTGGTGCCCGACGAAAGCCAGCTTGAGACGCTGATGCAGCAGGCGGGCAGCGAGGCGAAGGCGGCGTTCGGCGACGCGACCGTCTATATGGAGAAATATCTCGGCAACCCGCGACACATCGAATTTCAGGTGTTCGGCGACGGCCAGGGCAATGCCATCCATCTGGGCGAGCGCGACTGTTCGCTGCAGCGCCGTCACCAGAAAGTGCTGGAGGAAGCCCCCTCGCCCGTGCTCAGCCATGCCGAGCGCGACCGCATGGGCATGGTGGTAGCCAATGCGATGGCCGAAATGGGCTATCGCGGCGCCGGCACAATCGAATTCCTGTGGGAAAATGGCGATTTCTACTTCATCGAAATGAACACCCGGCTGCAGGTGGAGCATCCGGTGACCGAGGCAATCACCGGCCTCGATCTGGTGCGCGAGCAGATCCGCATTGCCGAGGGGCATCCGCTGACCTTGCGCCAGCAGGATGTCGAGTTTCGCGGCCACGCCATCGAATGCCGCATCAATGCCGAGGATCCGCGCACCTTTGCTCCCTCGCCCGGTCTGGTGAAACAGTTCCATGCGCCCGGCGGCATGAATGTGCGGGTCGATTCAGGGCTTTATGCCGGATACCGCGTGCCGCCTTATTATGATTCGATGATCGCCAAGCTGATCGTTTGGGGCCACACGCGCGAGGGCGCTTTGCGGCGCTTACGGCGCGCGCTCAAGGAATTCGTGATCGAGGGGGTGACGACGACGATCCCCTTGCACCAGGCGCTGCTCGACGATCCCGAGTTCCAAAAGGGCGATTATACGATCAAATGGCTGGAGGCGTGGCTGGCCGAGCAAGGGTGAGGCTTGCGGGCCAACGCCCTGGCGCCAAAATCCTCCCCGCGCGCGGGGAGGATTTGACTGGCGCGTGATGCGGCATAATCGCGACGGGTGATTATGTGCCGCTAGTCCGCTACGCTAGCGTCGCGAACCCGCCGGAGTCGCTCGATGCGTGCCCTTCTCGCCCTGCCCCTGCTCCTCGCCGCCGGCCCCGCCGGCGATCCGGTGCAAGACCTCGCCGGCCGCTATTACCGCCAATTCGCCAACGGCACCGTCTCGGGCGAGAAATATACCGGCGAGGATATCGTCGAGATCGTCCCCGTCACCCCACGTGCCGCCTATGTCCGGCTGAGCCTCGATTTCTTCAACGGCCATGTCTGCGGCCTCTACGGCATCGCAACGGTCGACCGCGACGCGCTCGTCTATCGCGACCCGCGCGATCCCGGCGAAGGCGGCAAGCCCTGCGTGCTCACGATTCGGCGCGCGGGCGCCAAGCTCGCCTGGAACGATGCCGAGGGGAGTTGCCAAAGCTATTGCGGCGCGCGCGGGTCGCTCAACGGCGAGCTGCCTTTCGCGAGCAAACGCGCGATCCGCTATCTGCCGCGCCTGAAAGCCTCGCGCCAGTATCGCGAGGCGATCGAGGAATGGCGCACCGGCCGCGCGGTCAATCCTTGAGTTTGCTCGAAGCCGCGCACTAGACTGCGGCCGATGCGGCGATTCTGGCGATTTTTGGCGATTGGCGCCGGGCTCATCGGCATCGCGCTGGTGATCGCCTTCCTCGCACTACGCACCCCCGATACCGACCCGGAAGCGATGCGCGCCAAATATGCGCCCGCGCCCTCGCAATTCGTCGATCTCGGCGGCGGGCTCACGCTCCATCTGCGCGATACCGGCCCGCGCGACGCGCCGGTGCTGGTGCTGCTCCACGGCTCCAACGCGTCGCTCCACACATGGGAGCCTTGGGCCGAGCGGCTGCAAGGCGTTTACCGCGTGATCCGCTTCGATTTTCCGGGGCACGGCCTCACCGGCCCCAGCCCGATCCATGCCTATGGCCCGCGCGCCTATGCCGATGTGCTCGAACGGCTGCGGTTGAAGCTGAAGCTCGGCAAATTCGTGCTCGCGGGCAATTCGATGGGGGGCTCGGTCGCCTGGCATTATGCGCTCTGGCATCCCGAGCGGGTGCGCGCGTTGATCCTGGTCGATGCCTCGGGCCAGCCCGAGCCCAAGGGCGCGACGCCGCCCTTCGCCTTCCGCGTCGGGCGCACGCCGGGCTTGCGCGACATCGCCGCCGAGATCACGCCGCGCAGCCTGATCGCCGACAGCCTGCCCGGCGCCTTTTATGACCATCGCCTCGCGACCCCGGCGATGATCGACCGTTATTGGGAGCTGCTGCGCTATCCCGGCAATCGCGCGGCGACGCTCGAGCGCTTCGCGACGGCGCCCGATCCGGCGACCCCGGCGCGGCTCCACGCGCTCGCGATGCCGGTGCTGATCCTGTGGGGTGCGAACGACGCGCTGATCCCGGCGAGCTCGGCCGCCTGGTTCGCGCGGCACATCCCCGATGCCAAGGCGATCGTCTATCCCAAGACCGGCCATATCCCGATGGAGGAACGCGCCGATCAAAGCGCGGCGGACGTCGCGGCGTTTCTCCGTGAGCGGCTGGGGCTGCCGGCGTCCACCACGCCCGGCAGGTCTGCACGTTAGCGCTGTTTGCGATCACACCGAACCAATGGCCCGACTTAGAAAGCTCCTCCCCCAGAGGGGGAGGGGGACCATTCGCGTAGCGAATGGTGGAGGGGTGTCGCCCTCGAACTGCTGGGGACACCCCTCCGTCAGTCGCTGACGCGACTGCCACCTCCCCTTACAGGGGAGGAGCGAACTGGTGTGATCGCAAACGGCGCTAGCCCGCAACGCGGCCACTCACCGTCATGCCGGACTTGGTCCGGCATCCACCGCCCTGCTCGCTCAACAGCGACAAAGCCTGGCGCGCCGGTGGACCCGGACCAAGTCCGGGGTGACGGTTGGTCTTGGGCGCACGAGCACCGCGCAATGGCCGTTGCGAACGGCTTTCTTCACGCTCGGCAACGCTCTAAAGCCCCTGCCATGACCGAGATGACGCCCGAGATCACGCCCGAGATCGTCGCCCAGCATGGGCTGAGCCCCGAAGAATATGAGCGCGTGCTCGCCGCGCTCGGCCGCGCGCCCAACTTGACCGAGCTCGGCATCTTCTCGGTGATGTGGTCGGAGCATTGCAGCTACAAGTCGAGCCGGCTGCACTTGAAGAAGCTGCCGACCAGCGCCCCCTGGGTGATCCAGGGGCCGGGCGAGAATGCCGGCGTCATCGATATCGGCGACGGCCAGGCCGCGATCTTCAAGATGGAGAGCCATAACCACCCCAGCTATATCGAACCCTATCAGGGCGCGGCGACAGGGGTCGGCGGCATTTTGCGCGACGTGTTCACCATGGGCGCGCGCCCGGTCGCGAACCTGAACGCGCTGCGCTTCGGCCGGCCCGATCACCCCCGGATGCGCCATCTGATCGCGGGCGTGGTCGCCGGGATCGGCGGCTATGGCAATTGCGTCGGCGTGCCGACCGTGGGCGGCGAGGTGAATTTTCATCCCGCTTATGACGGCAATATCCTGGTCAACGCGATGACGGTGGGCGTCGCCGAGACCGCCAAGATCTTCTATTCGGCCGCCGCCGGCATCGGCAATCCGGTCGTCTATGTCGGCTCCAAGACCGGGCGCGACGGCATCCACGGCGCGACCATGGCCTCGGCCGATTTTGGCGAGGATGCCGAGGCGAAACGCCCGACGGTGCAAGTCGGCGATCCCTTCACCGAAAAGCTGCTGATCGAGGCGTGCCTGGAACTGATGGCGTCGGACGCGATCGTCGCCATTCAAGACATGGGCGCGGCGGGGCTCACCAGCTCGTCGGTCGAAATGGCATCCAAAGGGGGCGTCGGCATTCGGCTCGACATGGACAAGGTGCCGTGCCGCGAAACCGGCATGACGGCCTATGAAATGATGCTCTCCGAAAGCCAGGAGCGGATGCTGATGGTGCTGAAGCCCGGCCGCGAGGCCGAGGCCGAGGCGATCTTCCGCAAATGGGAGCTCGATTTCGCGGTGATCGGCGAAGTGACCGACACCGGCCGGATGGAGTTGTTCCACCACGGCGCGCGCGTCGCCGACATTCCGCTCGCCCCGCTCGCTGACGAGGCGCCGCTTTACGACCGGCCCTACACCCCCGCCCCGCCCCCGGCGCGGCTCGCCGATGCGCCGCGCACGAGCGACGTGGCGGCCGATCTGCTGAGGCTGATGGCCACCCCCGATCTCGCCAGCCGGCGCTGGATTTGGGAGCAATATGACCAAAAGGTCGGCGGCGACACGCTCCAGCCGCCGGGCGGTGACGCGGCGGTGGTGCGCGTCCACGGCACGCGAAAGGCGCTGGCGATCACCACCGATTGCACCCCGCGCTATTGCTTCGCCGACCCGCATGAGGGCGGCAAGCAGGCGATCGCGGAAGCCTGGCGCAATCTCTGCGCGGTCGGCGCGACGCCGCTCGCCGCGACCGATTGCCTCAACTTCGCCAACCCGCAGCGCCCCGAAATCATGGCGCAGCTCGTCGGCTGTATCGAGGGGATGGCCGAGGCGTGCCGCGCGCTCGATTTCCCGATCGTGAGCGGCAATGTCTCGCTCTACAATGAATCGAAGGCGACCGGGGGCGGATCGGCGATCCTCCCCACCCCGGCGGTGGGCGGCGTCGGACTGCTCAAGGATTATGAAAAGGCCGCGACGATCGGCTTCAAGGGCACGGGCGACGTGCTCGTGCTGATCGGCGCACCGGCTTATGATCTCGGCCAGTCCTTGTGGCTGCGCGAGCTGCACGGGCGCGAGGACGGCGCGCCGCCGCGCGTCGATCTGGAGGCCGAGCGCCGCCACGGCGCCTTCGTGCGCCGCCAGATCGAGGCGGGGGCGCTTTCGGCGGTGCATGACGTGTCCGACGGCGGCTTGCTGGTCGCGATCGCCGAGATGGCGCTGGCGAGCGGGATCGGCGCGATGGTCTCGGCGCCGGTGCCGCATGGCCTGGCCGCGACCTATTTCGCGGAGGATCAGGGGCTGTATGTCGCGACGGTGCGCGACGAGCATCTCCATGATTTCCTCCACGCCTCGACCCGCGCCGGAGTGCCGGTCGAGCGGATCGGGCGGACGATCGTGGGGCGGATCATCGTCGATTGCCCGGCGCGGGACCATGTCGTGACGCTGGAGGAATTGCGCGCCGCGCACGAGGCGTTTTTCCCGGCGCTGATGGAAGGGGCGTAACGCGCGGCCCCGCGGTCTACGCACGCGTTTCGATTAGGAAATTGCCGTCACCCCGGGCTTGACCCGGGGTCCCGCTTTTCTTCGGCGGTTGCTAGGCAGCGGGACCCCGGCTCGAGGCCGGGGTGACGGAACAGGTCGAGAGGGTCTTTCCCGGCGTTGGGGGCAGCTATCTGGTGGCCCCCCGGTGGCCAATCCCCCTAGCCCGCCGCGCGCGAATCGGGCAGTTAGGGGCCAAGGGGGTTTCATGCGCGATCATCCAGCTCAGCCTTGGTCTGGCCTGGCGCCGCTTAGCGACGACGAGCGCGTCGCGCGCGCGCGCGGGTTTCGCGATGCGCTTCGCGAGCGCCGCACCTGCCGCTATTTCAGCGACGCCCCCGTCCCGCGCGCGGTGATCGAGGCGGCGATCGAGGCCGCCGGCACCGCGCCCTCGGGCGCCAACCATCAGCCCTGGCATTTCGCGGTGATCGAAAGCGCCGAACTCAAGGCGCGCGTCCGCGCGGCGGCCGAGGAGGAGGAACGCGCCTTCTACGCCGGCAAGGCGAGCGACGAATGGCTCGAAGCCCTCGCCCCGCTCGGCACCGATCCCGACAAGAGCTTCCTCGAGGTCGCGCCCTATCTGATCGTCGTCTTCGCCCAGCGGCGCGGCGGGATCGAGCCCGGCGAGGATCGGCAGAATTATTATGTCAACGAATCGGTCGGCATCGCGACCGGCTTTTTGCTCGCCGCGCTCCACGCCGCCCATGTCGCGACGCTGACGCACACGCCCAATCCGATGAAATTCCTCAACGAAGCCTGCGGCCGGCCCGAGACCGAAAAGCCGGTGATGATCGTCGTCGCGGGTCATGCCGCCCCCGACGCGACGGTGCCGCTCCACGCGCTGCGCAAGAAGCCGCTCGCCCAGATCGCGAGCTGGCTATGAGCGGCTATTCGCCCCGCCCGCTCGCCGAGAAATTGGGGCTGAAGCCGGGCATGCGCGCCTGGTTCTGTCATATGCCCGAGGAAATTCGCGCCGAACTCGCGCACGAACTCGCGCTGCTCGACGTGCAGACCGCGCCCTCGGCGGGGCTGGAGGCCGCGCATCTCTTCGTCACCGAGCGCGCCACGCTCGAGCGGCAATTGCCCCGCCTGCGCGATTGCCTGGCGCCCGCCGGGTTCCTGTGGGTCTCCTGGCCCAAAAAAGCCTCGGGCGTCGCGGGCGACGTGAGCGAGGACGTGGTGCGCGCGGTCGCGCTGCCGCTCGATCTGGTCGATGTGAAGGTCTGCGCGGTCGACGAGATTTGGTCGGGCCTGAAATTGATGATCCGCCGCGAAGCGCGCTGAACCGGAGACGCCCCGATGTCCGAAGCCGTGCCCCAGGCCGATCGCATCGCCACGCTCGACGTGATCCGCGGTGTCGCGGTGATGGGCATTTTGGTGATGAACATCATCGCCTTCGCGATGCCCGATGCCGCTTATGGCAATCCAGCGGCTTATGGCAGCCATGCCTGGATCGATTACGCGCTTTATAATTTCAACTACCTGTTCTTCGACGGCAAGATGCGTGGGCTGTTCAGCTTTTTGTTCGGCGCCTCGGCGCTGCTCGTGATCGAACGCGCGACCGCCAAGGGGGAGAGTCCGGCGCGAATCCATTATGCGCGAATGTTCTGGCTGCTGATCTTCGGGCTGGCGCATCTTTATCTCATCTGGTGGGGCGATATTCTCCAGCATTATGCGCTGATCGGGCTGATTCTTTTCTTCTTCCGCAATTTGCGCATCCGGCGGCTCGTTCAGGTCGCGGTCGCGCTGTTGATCGTGCAAACCGCGATGTTCGGCCTGCTCGCCGCCAATATCCAGCGTGTCGAAACCCAAATCGAAAGCGGCAAGGCGAGCAAGGACGACCGCGCGCAATTCCAAAGCCTGCGCGACTTTTTCGGCAAGCCCCCGGCCGATGTCATCGCCAAGAACATCGCCCTCCATCGCGGCGATTATCCCACGATCCTGCGCGAACGCGTGAAATCCAATGCGTTCGCGCCGATCGGCACCTTCTTCTTCGTCGGTTGGGAAACGCTTGCTTACATGCTGCTCGGCATGGCGATGCTCAAGAGCGGGCTGTTGCGCGGCGACTGGAGCGATGCGCGCTACCGACGCTGGCTGATCATCGGCGCGGCGATCGCGCTGCCGGCCTATGGCTTTGGCGCCTGGCTGATGGCGTCGCGCGGCTATGACACTTTGGGCGTGGCGCTGGGAATCGGGCTGGTCTCGGTGCCGTTCCGGCCGTTCGCGATCCTCGCCTGGGCAAGCGGCCTGGCGCTGCTCGCGCGCCATGGCGGCGGGTTGGCCGCGCGCATCGGCGCCGCGGGGCAGATGGCGTTCAGCAATTATCTCGCCACCTCGCTGATCTGCACCAGCCTGTTCTACGGCTATGGGCTGGGGCTTTACGGGCGGCTGAGCCGCGCCGAATGCTATTTGGTGGTGCTCGCGATCTGGGGGCTGATGCTGCTGTGGTCGGCACCCTGGCTCGCGCGCTTTCGCTATGGGCCGATGGAATGGCTGTGGCGCAGCCTCGCGCGCGGACGGATCGAGCGGCTCAGCCGGCCGAGCGGAAAATTTGCGACCGCGACGCAATAACAGCTTGCGAGTCACTCGCATTAGCGCCATGATGCGTGGCGAGAGCGAGAGACCGCATGATCGTTTGTGTGTGCAACAACATCCGCGAAACCGAGCTGCGCGAGGCGGCGAAGACCGGCTGTCGCACCGCCTGCCAGAGCTATAAGGCGCTCGGCCACCGCGCCAAATGCGGCCAGTGCATCCGCTTCGCCCGGTCGATCCTGAACGAAGCGCGCGACGCGGCTTGACGCCCCGGTGCCGAGCGCCAATAGCCATGGTGCTCAATCGAAAGGATGCGCCATGAAGGGTGATGCCAAGGTCATCGAATTCCTCAACCTGGTGCTCAAGAACGAGCTGACGGCGGTCAACCAATATTGGCTGCATTACCGCGTGCTCGATAACTGGGGCGTCAAGAAGCTCGCCGAGCACGAGCGCCACGAATCGATCGACGAGATGCGCCACGCCGATCGCCTCGCCGAGCGCATCCTGTTCCTCGAGGGCCTGCCCAATTTCCAGCTGCTCGGGCGGCTGCGCGTCGGCGAGACGGTCGAGGAAATCTTGCGCGCCGATCTCGCGCTCGAGGAAGAAGCGATCGCGGTGTTGCGCGACGCGATCCAGCATTGCGAAGCGGTGCGCGATTATGTGAGCCGCGACTTGTTCGCCGATATTCTGGCGAGCGAGGAAGAACATGTCGATATGATCGAGACGCAATTCGAGATCATCGCGCGCGTGGGCTTGCAGAATTATATCCAGCTCAACAGCAGCCCGGCCGAGGGGCATGCGCATTGAGCGCATACGCGCCCGATTAGCTGATTGATTGTGGGCGTCGCCCCAGCGAAGGCTGGGGCCTTTCTGAAACCGAAGCGCCCCATTGGCACGAGGCCCCAGCTTTCGCTGTGGCGACGCTCTTCCCATAGCTCCCCGTGAACCGGGAGGATTTCAAATTTGGAGTCGGTCGCTCACGCCCGCCCGAACACCGGCGCCGCGCGCCGGCCGAAGCCGCCGGGGCGGCGGGTGACGAGCGGGCTCGCCTCGCGCTTCAGCAGCACCAGCGACCGTTCGTACAGCGCGCGCAAGCCCACGACATGCTCCAAGGCTTCCTCGGGGGTGTCGTGCGTCTCCACGCATTTGCGCGCGATCATCTCGATCGTCTCGGCGGCGAGCGCGAGCGGTTCGGCGCCGAACTGGCGGGCTTCGCCCTTCAGCGTATGCGCCGGGCGCACCAGCGCCGCCGCGCTCTTGTCGCGCATCGCCGCTTCGATCGCCGCGACCGACTTGACGCCGTCTTCCTCGAAATAGCCGAGGATGCGCACGAACGCGCCGCCCAATTCGGCGCGCGCCTGCTGAAAGGCGTGCCAATCGATCAAGGTGGCGTCCTCAGGCGTCACCAGCCACTCCCCGTCTCTTTTCGTCCGGCGCGACCGGCCCCTGGCCCCGCCCCCTTCGATCTATCGCTCAAGCGGTAAAGGATGGATTGACGGCGCCGCCCCGCGTTACCCGAAACGCGTCGCCGACCACCGCGAAATCGGCGCCCGCCGCCCGCGCGACGGCGGCGAGTTCGCCTGGTGCCGCCGGATCATCGGCGCGGATTTCGACCGCTTCCGCCCCCTCGCGCAGCGCGCGCGCCAGCCGCAGCGCCGGCCAAGGGCAGCGCATCCCGCGCAGATCGAGCCGCATCATTTGCTGTCGAACGGGTTTTTGGGCGCGCGCAGCGTCAGCCGCACCGGCACCGCGCCGAAGCCCAGTTCGCGGCGAATGCCGTTCACCAAATAGCGCTGATAGCTCTCCGGCAATTGATCGACGCGGGTGCCGAACAGCACGAAGCCCGGCGGGCGGGTTTTCGCCTGGGTGAGATAGCGCAATTTGATGCGCTTGCCCCCGGGCGCGGGCGGCGGATTGGCCTCGACCGCGCGTTCGAACCAGCGGTTGAGCTCGCCCGTCGGCACGCGGCGCGACCAGGCCTCGCGGGTGACGAACGCCGCCTCGATCAGCGCGTCGATCCCCTTGCCCGTCACCGCCGACACGGTGAGCAAGGGCACGCCGCGCACCTGCGCCAGCCCCTCGTCGAGCGCCGCGCGCACGCCGTTGAACAGCGCCGAGGCATTTTCGGCGACGTCCCATTTGTTGAGCGCGATCATCAGCGCGCGGCCTTCCTGCAGCACGCGATCGGCGATTTTGAGATCCTGCGCTTCCAGCCCGCGCGTCGCATCGAGCAGCAGCACGACGACTTCGGCGAAATCGACCGCGTGGAGCGCATCGGCGACCGCGAGCTTCTCCAGCTTGTCTTGCACTTGCGCGCGCTTGCGCATCCCGGCGGTGTCGATCAGCCGCACCGCGCGCCCGCGCCATTCCCAATCGATCGCGATCGAATCGCGGGTAATGCCGGCCTCAGGCCCAGTGATCAGCCGATCCTCGCCGAGCATCTTGTTGACGAGCGTCGATTTGCCCGCGTTCGGCCGGCCGACGATCGCGAGCTTGAGCGGCGCCGAAGGGTCCTCGCCCGCGTCGTCCTCCTCGGGCACGTCGTCGTCGCGCTCGAGATGCGGCAGCAGCGCCTCGAACAGATCGGCGATCCCCTCGCCATGTTCGGCCGAGAGCTGCACCGGATCGCCGAAACCGAGCGCGAGCGATTCGAGCACCCCGCCCTCGCCCGCGCGCCCTTCGGCCTTGTTGGCGACGAGCACCACCGGCGTGGTCGATCCGCGCAGCCAGCGGGCGATTTCCTCGTCCAAGGGCACGATCCCGGCGCGCGCGTCGATCAGGAACAGCGCGACATCGGCCTGGCGCACCGCCGCCTCGGTCTGCTGGCGCATCCGCCCCGGGAGCGACTGGGCGTCCTCGTCCTCATAGCCGGCGGTGTCGATCACCCGGAAATCGAGGCCCAGCAGATGCGCCTCGCCCTCGCGCCGGTCGCGCGTGACGCCGGGGCGGTCGTCGACCAGCGCCAAACGCTTGCCGACGAGCCGGTTGAACAGAGTCGATTTGCCGACATTGGGCCGGCCGATGATCGCGACCGTGGGGATACGTGCCATCGCCGCCCCTTACGCGCGCCGGCCAGCGCGCGCAAATCACCGATAGGCGGTCAGCTTGCCCTTGGCGTCGAGCACGTAGAGCATGTTGTTCGCGATCACGGGGCCGAAGGTGAACGGCGTGCCGTTCTTGATCCGCGTCCCCACCACGCCGGTCGCGGCGTCGACCGAGACGATCTGTCCGAGCGAGCCGAGCACGATCAGCCGCCCGCCGGCGAGCACCGGACCCGACCAGTAAACCGGCGCGCCCTTGTTCTTCTTGGGGTTCTTGAACGCGCCCAAATTGGTGATCCAGCGGATCTTGCCGTTCGCGCGCGACAGGCAGATCATCCGCCCGTCGTCGCTCATCACGAACAGCCATTCGCCCGCGAGCCAGGGGGTCGAAAGGCCGGCGATATTCTGCTCCCACAGGCGCTGACCGGTGGTGAGCTGGAGCGCGACGGTGCGCCCGCCCGCGCCCATCGCATAGACGCGGTCGCCCTCGATCACCGGGCTCGCGTCGATATCGGCGATGCTCGACACCGAAGTCGTGATGCTGGTGCGCGAGAGCTGATCCTGCCACAGGGTGCGGCCGTTTTCGTAACGATAGGCGTTGAGCTCGCCCGAGGAAAAGCCGGCGACGATCGTGCCGCGCCCCACCGCCGGCGCGCCGACGCCGAACACGCCCTGCGTCTCCAGCGTGCCGAGCTGGGTCCATTGCGTTTCGCCGGTCGCCTGGCTCACCGAGAAGAGCTGATTGTCCTGGGTGAGCGTATAAACCGAGCCGTTCGCCGCCGTCGGCGCGCCGCGTAAGGGGCCGCCCGGGCGCGCGCGCCAGAGCACGCTGCCGTCGCTCGCGTTCAAGGCGACGAGATCGCCCAAGCCATCGGTCGCGAACACCTTGCCATCGTCATAGCTCGCGCCGCCGCCGAAGCGCGCCTGGCGGTTCTTCTTGTCGGCGGGCAACCCGTTCGACCAGAGCTTGCGCCCCGTATCGGCGGCGAAGGCGGTGACCTTGCCATCGACATCGACGACGAACAATTTGCCCTCGGCCACCACCGGCGGCGCGCCGAGCCGCAGCCGGGTGTTGCCGCCCTTGATCCGCGTGCTCCACACGCGCTTCAAATCGGTGCCGAGCGCGAGATGGCCGAGCGATTTGGACGCGTCGCCCCCCGGTTGCGTCCAAGCGTCGTTGGCCTGCGCGGGCGGCAGCAGCACCTCGACATCGGCGAGGCTCTTATCGACTTCGGCGCCATTTTCGGAAACCAGGATCGGAACGCGATCGCCGAGCGTGGGGGTGCGCTTCTTGGACTTGGTGGTGCCGCAACCGGCGAGCAATGCGAGCGCGATCAGCGCCGCTGCGGTATGTTGACGCTTCATTGGGCCTTGCCTTGATTACCTTCCGGGGCCGCATCGCGCGCGGCGCTTTGATCGATCGCGTCGACACCGAGCGCGCCCGCCATCTGCACCGTGCGCTGGCGCAGCGAGGCCGGCGTGTTCTTGTCCTCGGCGATCGCGGCGAACAATCGGCCCGCCTCGCGCTGGCGGCCGAGGCGGAGATAAGCGGCGGCGACGAGTTCGCCCGCGCTGCCGATCCACGGGCTGCCCTTGGCGGTGAGCGGCTTCAGCCGGGCGATCACCACTTCGGGGCTCACGCGGTCATATTCGGCGCTGGTCTGGCGGATGAGCGCCAGCTTGCGCAGCGGCTCGGGGATCGCCGGATCGGTCGCGACCTGGCCGAACAATTGCGCGGCCTTGGCGAAATCATTCTTCTGCAGCGCGACGCCCGCCTGGATGAGCAAGGCGTTCGCGCGGTAACCCGGCGTGCCGTTCTTCACCAGCTCGGCGAGTTCCTGCTCGGCGCCGGTGCCCGAGGCGACGCGCAATTTATCATAGACGGCGTTGAACTCGAGCGCTTGCGCCTCGGCCTGGCTGCGGCGCCACTCCTGCCAGCCGAGAAAGGCGGCGAAGCCCGCGAGCGCGACGAGCACCAGCGCGATGCCCAGCCGCCCATAGCGGCGCCAGAGGGTGAGCGCCTGATCGCGGCGCAATTCTTCATCGACTTCGCGCAGGAAAGCTTCGTTGGTCGGCGGCGAGACGGCCACATGCGGCTCCGAAAGGGACTGGGAATGCCCGGTCTTAGCGGCCGCGCGGCGCAAGGGCTAGCGCGATTTCATGGGGTCGCGCTCGGGCCGGGGAAGCAACGGTGGTGCGGGCGGTCGGACTCGAACCGACATTCTGTTGCCAGAGGCGGATTTTGAGTCCGCTGCGTCTACCAATTCCGCCACGCCCGCGCGCCGGTCCGCCGCCGATGCCACGCGCGCGCGCGCTCGTCCAGCCCCTCGGTGCCGCGCGGTGCTCAGTCGTTCGCGCCGCGCACCGCTCAGTCGTTCGCGCCGCGCACCGTGCAGAGCAGATCGGGCGCGCCGCGCCGCCAGCGGCCGGGCGACACCCCGGTCGCACTCGTGAACACCTTGGTCATCTGCTGCTGCGAGCCGAAGCCGCAGCCGAGCGCGACCTGGGCGAGCGGCAAATCGCCGTTCGCGAGCAGCAGCTTGGCGCGCTCGATCCGCCGCGCGAGCAGATATTGGTGCGGCGAATCGCCCGTCGCCTGTTTGAACGCGCGCGCGAAATGCTTGGCCGAAAGCCCCGCGACCTCGGCGAGCGTGTTGACGCACACCGGCTCGTCCAGATGCTGGTCGATATATTGGGTGACGCGGCGCAGCCGGTGCGGGGCGAGCGCATAGTCGCGCCCATCGCGCCCGGCTTGCGCCCGCGCGGCGGCACGCGCGGCTTGCGCGATCAGCGCGAGCGAAAAGGCGTGAATCAACAGATCGCTCGCGAGTCCCGCCATCTCGCGCTCGGCGAGACAGGCGCGCGCGAGCGCGACCAGGGTCGCGTCGGCGGGGTTGCAGCGTAGCGGCACGGGGCTTCCCGCCGCGAGCAGTTCGGCGGGCGGATCGCCGATCGCGAGCAACTCCCCGCCCGGCGCCAGGTTGAGCTCGGTATCCGCGCCCGCCGGCAGCAAGCAAAAGGCGCCGGGCTGCGCATGATGCGCCGCCGCCTCGCAGCCCGCGCGCAGCACCAGATCGGCCGGGGCGAGCGCGATCAGCAACCACGCGCGTTCGCCTTCGAGCGTGATCGGCAACGCCTGTTCCCCGGCAAGGAAGTGCGCAAGCGCGGGGGGGCGCGGCAATGGCAAGACGGCGCCTTGCGGCGCGGTATCGGTGTGCATCGATCGCTTCCTAATCTCTGGGCCCGGGCCGGACCGCCGGGCACTGCGCGCCACCTGGCTGCGCTCGACATTGGCATTACCCATAATCCGCCGCGAAATGCGTTTCGACGCGTGCGCCGCCGCGCAGCAATTGCGCCCCGCCCCCGCGCAAGCACTGCACCGTGCATCAAAAGCCGCAATCGCCGCGCAGCGGGGCAAGCACCGCGCACCCTCCGCCGGGCGGCGTTGCTAAGCCCTGCGCCATGGGGAGACGACATGTTGACGCTTGAAACGCTGCGGCTGTTGCTCGCGGGGCCTTTCGCCGCCACCGCTTGGGATCGCGTGACGGGGACCCATCTCCACGTGCGGATCGGCAATGCCCCGCCGATGATCCGCCGCGACGAGGCGCTCGCCGCGATCGAGCAGCTGTTCGCGCGGATCGAAGGGATGGGGCACGGCTTCTGGTACGGCTGCGCCGACCGCGAGGCGCTGTTCGCCGAATGCGACCTGCGCTTCCACGACGCGGCGGGGCGCGGCCAGACCATCCCCTGCGCCGTGGTCGCGCGGCTGGCGGGGGGCGCGCTGATCGACCTGCGCCTGCATCTCGATCCCGCCCCCATTCCTTGAGCTTCGCGCAAGGGCGGAACCATGATATTGGCGAAGCGCAACCTGGGAACGAGGCGATGAACGCGGCGGAGCGGGCATTCGAGCAGAGCCATGCGCGGCGCCGCGGCGGGATGATGCACGCCGATTGGTATCGCCAGACCGTCGAGCCCAGCGTCGCGCTCCGCCCGCTTTCGGGTGGCGCGATGGTTTTGTCGCGCAATCAACCGATACCGGAGGTTGATCCGCCCCCCTTGGCGCTCCTGTCGCTCCAGATCGCTCGTGGCCGCGACACCCACCGGATGAACTTCGGCGAGGGTGCGTTCACCGCGCGGCTCGGCGGCGGCGGCACGGGGTTCGTCGTAGCGCCGGCGGGGCATGCCAATCGCTATGAGGTCGTGTCGCCGATCGATCTGCTCGCGATCGACTTGCCCGATTGGGCGACGCTCGACGCTCATGGCGAGCCGCTCCGCGCCATCCCCGGCCTCCACGGGCGGATGTATACCGATCCGCTGGTCGAGGGGTGCGCGCGCCATTTGTGGGACATCGCCCCCACCGCCCCCAAGCTCGAAACCGATGGGCTAACGGTCGCGCTCGTCGCGCTGCTCAAGCGGCTGGTCGAAGAGCAACGCCCGCGCGGCGGCGGGCTCACCGGCTGGCAAGTGCGGCGCTGCGAGGAATATCTGCGCGAGAATCTCGCCGAAAACGTCTCGCTCGCCGAGGTGGCCGAACTGGCCCGGCTCTCGCCGTTCCATTTCGCGCGGCAATTCAAGGCGACGATGGGGCTGCCGCCCGCTGCTTATCAGCGCAAGCTGCGGCTCGAGCGCGCGCAGGAAATGCTGCTCGGCACCGATTTGGAGGTGGGCGAGATCGCTGTCGCGGTGGGTTACGAAACCCCGCAAGCCTTCGCCCGCGCCTTCCGCCAAGGGATCGGCGCGAGCCCGAGCGACTGGCGCCGCGAGCGGCGGCGCTAACGGGGTCGCCCGATCCCCCTACCCCGACTCCCTCCGTCCTTCCCCCGCGAAGGCGAAAGCCGGGGCTAGAGCGATTTCCAGGCAGGTGGAATCACCTGCCGACTCGGAAATCGCGGCAAATGAAAGATTTAGAGCGGCGATCCGATGCAATCGGATCGAAAACCGCTCTAGGATGCTCCCAAGCCCCGGATCGAATCCGCAGCGACGGGTGTATTTCAACGACGGATAGGCCTGGTCGGCGAACGCCCGAGGCGATCAGCGCGGGCTGCTGCCGCCCGCGCTGCTCGTGCCGCTCGCGCTGGAGGCGGCGCCGGTGCCGCTCCACGCGCCGGTGCCGCGCGCGGCCTCACTGTCGAGCGTCCCGCCCCGGCTGAGCCGTTCGGCCTCGGGCGAGCGCGCGTCGAGCGGCGGTGTCGTCTCGTTGCGCATCACACCATTGTCGGCCTGGTTGCCGAGCCGGTCCTCGGTCGGCACCGCGCTCGAATTGGCGAGCGCGTCGGGCCGCGTGTCGTTCGCCGCCGACTGGACCTGGTTGTTCCCCGCGCGTGGGGGCGGGTTCACGACTTGAGCGAGCGCCGCGCCGGTAATGCCGACCAAGCCGATCGCGATGGGTGTGGAAAACTTCATGACCGCCTCCTGAATGCCTGCCCGCCAACGGGCGAGCGCGGTCAAGGTTGCGTGCGGATCAGCCGCATTGCGCGCGGTGGCGCAGCTTGTGATCGGCGAGCACCAGCGCGACCATCGCCGCGACCACCGGCGCGCCGCGAATGCCGACACAGGGGTCGTGACGGCCCTTGGTCGCGATTTCGGTCGCTTCGCCCTCGCGCGTGATCGTTTCGACCGGGGTCAGGATCGAGCTGGTCGGCTTGAAGGCGACGCGCAGGGCGATCGGTTGGCCGGTCGAAATCCCCCCGGCGATCCCCCCGGCATGATTGGCGAGGAACAAAGGCCCGTCATTGCCGGGGCGCATCGCATCGGCATTATCCTCGCCACGCGCGGCGGCGGCGGCGAAGCCATCGCCAATTTCCACCCCCTTCACCGCGTTGATCCCCATGCAGGCGTGGGCGAGCTCCGCGTCGAGCTTGGCGTAGAGCGGCGCGCCCCAGCCCGGCGGCACGCCTTCCGCCACACACCCGATCACCGCGCCGAGCGAGGAACCCGATCGCCGCGCGCTGTCGATCAGCCTTTCCCAGCGGGCGGCGGCGTCGGCGTCGGGGCAGAAAAAGGGGTTGCGGTCGATCTCGGCGGGGTCGAAGCGCGCGGGATCGATCGCGTCGCCGCCGATCGCCTCGACCCAGGCGGTGATCCGTACTTCGGCGATGATCTTGCGCGCGATGGCGCCGGCCGCGACGCGCATCGCCGTCTCGCGCGCCGAGGAGCGCCCGCCGCCGCGATAATCGCGCCGGCCATATTTCGCGTCATAGGCATAATCGGCGTGGCCGGGGCGGTAAGCTTGCGCGACTTCGGAGTAATCCTTCGACCGCTGATCGACATTGTCGATGTGGAGCGCGATCGGCGTGCCCGTCGTCACCCCCTCGAACAAGCCCGAGAGGATGCGGACCTGGTCGGGCTCCTGTCGCTGGGTAGTGAAGCGCGATCGGCCGGGGCGGCGCTGGTCGAGGAAGGGCTGAATGTCCGCCTCGCTCAGCGCGATGCCGGGCGGGCAGCCATCGACCACGGCGCCGATCGCGGGGCCGTGGCTCTCGCCCCAAGTGGTGAAGCGGAGCAGATGGCCGAAGCTATTGTGGCTCACGCGGCGTGGGACTTCGCGCTTTTCTCGGCATCGTCGAGCAAGGCGCGCAGCCGCGCGCGTTCCCGCGCCATATAGGCCTCGCTGCCGAACCGGCCCGCCATCAGGCCGCCCACGGTGAAATCGGCATCACGCGATTCCCAGTGCAAGCCATGGCCCATGCCGATGATCTCGACCGCCGCCAATTCCTCGTCGCTCGCGTTTTCCAGCCCCTGCAACCGTCGCGGCGGAAAGGCGAAGGTGCAGCCATTGTACAGCTCGACCACCGTCATGCCCGATTGCGAATCGTGACGGACGGCGCGCGCGTGCGGCTCGGTCTCGAACAGGATGCGGCCGCGTTCGCGCGCGGCCTCATATTCCTCGGTCGTCAGATCAGCCATGAATTCGTTTCCATGCCTCCAGCAGCATGCCTCGATTTTCCCTTACCACGTCGAGCGCCCGACCGACATCGGCTTGTGACAGGCCGCGCGCGTTGACGAGGGCGATCGCCGGTTCGAGCATGATCTTGGCGATGCCGGGACCCGTTACATGCACGTGCGGCGGCGGGTGATCATCAGTATAGATGATGAAGCGCAGGCCATGTTCGCGGTGAACCGTGGGCACCGCCTCACCCCAAAGCAATATCCGGCGCGTCCTCCGCCTTCATCCCGATCACGTGATAACCGGCGTCGACGTGATGCGTCTCGCCCGTCACCCCCGCCGACAAGTCGCTCAGCAGATACAAAGCCGCGCCGCCGACGTCCTCGATCGTCACGTTGCGCTTCAAGGGCGCATTATATTCGTTCCACTTCAGGATCAGGCGGAAATCGCCGATCCCCGAGGCGGCGAGCGTCTTGATCGGCCCGGCCGAGATCGCGTTCACCCGGATGCGGTCGCGCCCCAGATCGGCGGCCAGATATTTCACGCTCGTCTCGAGCGCCGATTTCGCCACGCCCATCACATTATAATGCGGCACGACCTTCTCGGCGCCATAATAGCTCAAAGTCAGCAGCGCGCCGCCGTTGGGCATCATCGCCGCGGCGCGTTGCGCGATCGCGGTGAAGGAATAGACGCTGACGTTCATCGTCATCAGGAAATTGTCGAGGCTGGTGTCGCAATAGCGGCCGCGCAGCTCGTTCTTGTCCGAAAAGCCGATCGCGTGGACGACGAAATCGATCGCCGGCCAGCGGCTGGCGAGCTCGGCGAAGCAGCGGTCGAGCGCGGCCATGTCGCTCACGTCGCAATCGATCAGCAAGGGGCCGTTCGCCCCGCCGCCGCCCTCGCCCAGCAACGATTCGGCGAGCGGGCGGACGCGCTTTTCCATCACCGCGCCCTGATAGCTGAAGGCGAGTTCGGCGCCGGCCTGGCTCAGCGCCTTGGCGATCCCCCAGGCGAGCGACTTGTCGTTCGCGAGCCCCATGATCAGCCCGCGCTTGCCGCGCATCAATTCACTCAAGGCTCAAGCCTCCCCGTCGAAATCGTCGCTCCTTACGCCCTGTTCCTCGGCTTCGGCTAGTGCCGCGTTGAGCTGCGCGCCGACGACGAGCCCGAGCCCGACCAGGAAGAAGAAGATCAGCGCGATCATCACCCCGGCCAGGCTACCATAAGTCAGATCGTAATTGGCGAAATTGGCGAGCACGAAGGGGAGCGCGGTCGTCACCGCGAGCCACCAGATCGCGGTGAACACGGCGCCCGGCCATTTCGGCGCGCGACTGTCGCGATATTGCGGCGGGGTGAGCGAATAGAACAGCATGTAGAGCGCGCCGAACAACGCCGCCGCCGGCGCCACGCGCGTGACCGAGACGATCGAGAGCGCATCGGTCGCGAACGGCAGCACGCGCAGGATGAACTGCTCGATCGCGATCAGCGTCACCTGCAGGCTGAAGGCGAGCAGCACCAGGATCAGCGAGCCGATGATGAGCGCGACCGACCACAGCCGGTAATGCCAAAAGGGCCGGATCGATTTGACGCCATAAGCGCGGCGCAAAATGTCGCGGATCGTCTCGACGAAGCTCGCGGTCGACCACAGCCCGACGAGCGCGCCGAGCCACAAGAGCGATCCCGAGCGCGCGGCGAGCACGTCGGCGATCGGCGTCTTGAGCACCAAGGCGACCTCGGGCGGCACGGTGCGCAGGAAGGTATCGACCGTGCGCATCCCCTCTTCGGTGCGCCCCACCAGCCGCGCGACGGCGGCCGCCACGATGAAGAAGGGAAACAGCGTCAGGATCGAGAGATAAGCGAGGTTACCGGCGTGGATGAAGCCATCGGCGATCACCCCGGAGAAAACCCGCCCGAGCACCTCGCGCGCGTAGCTCCCCGGCGCCATGAAGGCGAGCCGGCGATCGAGCTTGACCCCGCGTTCGGGATGAAGCCGCCGCTCCTCGGGCGACCGGGCGGAGAAATGCTGCATCCTGACGACCCGACCCTGTTGACCCCGTTGATCTAGCTACCGTCCATCCTGGGCGACGTCGCGGTGAAAATTCGGCGCGGACTGGCATAGAGCCAACATCGAATTCGTCCAACGGCTCCTCCCCTGTAAGGGGAGGGGGGACCACGCGAAGCGTGGTGGAGGGGTATCGCCCTCGAACTGCTGGGGACACCCCTCCGTCACGCCTGCGGCGTGCCACCTCCCCTTACAGGGGAGGAGCATTCGGACCCTATCGAAACCCGCTCAATTCCCACCATTGTCAATTGTGCCCGCCGCGATCACTATTTCTTCCAACGCTTAGGTGACGAAGCCTATCCCCCTCACCCATCGAATTTGCCGCGCGGATTGCCCTGATCGCGCGCGCCCCAGCGTTGGACGAATTCGACCAGCGCGTCGTCGATCACCGGCAGATCGACGAGCAAGGTCACGAGCTGGTCGCCGCGCTTGGTCTTGCCGTGAAAGCCCTTGCCCTTCAGCCGCAGCACCTTGCCCGAACTCGATCCCTTGGGGATGTTGAGCATCACCGGCCCTTCGACCGTGGGCACTTTCACCGGCCCGCCGAGCACCGCCTCGGCGAGGCTTACCGGCAGATCGAGCCGCACGTCGTCGCCGTCGCGGGTGAAGAAGCGGTGCGGCAGGATGTCGAGCGTCACCAACGCGTCGCCCGCGCCGCCGGGGCCGGGATCGCCCTTGCCGGCGAGGCGCAGCTGCTGGCCGTTCTCGAACCCCGCGGGCAGTTTGAGGTCGATCGTGCTGCCGTCGCGCAGCGCGATGCGCTGGGGCTTGAGCGTCGCCGCGTCGACGAAGGGCACGCCGAGCTTGTAATTGACGTTGGCGCCCTTGGGTGCCTGGCGCCGGCCGAAGCCGCTCGCGAAGCCGCCGACACCGCCACCGCGCCGGCCGCCGAACAAACCTTCGAAGATGTCGCCGAAATCGGCGCCGTCGCCGCCGGAAAATTCGAAGCCCCCGGGTTGGAAGCCGCCGCCCGGCCCGCCCGGCCCCTGGCGGAACTGGAAGGGGTTGACCGGATTGCCGTCGCCATCGATCTCGCCGCGATCGAAGCGCGCGCGCTTGTCCTTGTCGGACAGCAGATCATAGGCCGAGGTGACTTGCGCGAATCGTTCGGCGGCTTTGGGGTTGCCGGTGTTGCGATCGGGGTGCAGCTCCTTGGCGAGCTTGCGATAGGCTTTCTTGATGTCGGCCTCGCTCGCGCCGCGCGCCACGCCCAGCAATTGATATGGGTCTGCCATGGGGTCCTCTTCGCCGCCTATTTGGGCGATTTGCGGCCGGCGTGCAAATGGGGGCGGGTTTGCGCGCGCGGGGACGTCAAGGCGCTAGGCGCGCTGCGGTGTTCGACGGTGTTCTTGGATGGCAAGGGGTGATGGTCTCACACGAAGCCACGAAGCCACGAAAAGAAGGCAAAAAAAGACAATAAGTGCGTCGCCCCAGCGAAAGCTGGGGCCTTTATGATATGGGGCGCCCCGGTTGCTCGAGGCCCCAGCTTTCGCTGGGGCGACGCCTCTTTTGGTGACTTCTTCGTGTCTTCGTGGCTTCGTGCGAGCAAAAACCTTCGCACCTTCGCGCGCGCGAACAACCCTCACACGTCCGGCAGAACCTGCGCCGCCACCCCCCACCCCGCCAAATCGGCGCTCGCCGCCCGGGCGAGCAGCGCCGCGCGGTCGGTCACCCCGAACATCGCCGCCGTCTCCACCGCGCGCAACTCGGTCCAGGTCACGGGCGCGGCGACCGGGGCGCCGGGGCGGGCGCGCGCCGAATAGGGCATCACCGCCGTCGCCCCGCGCTGGTTGCGCAGCCAATCGATGAAGATGCGTCCGCGCCGCTTGGCTTTGCTCATGTTGGCGGTGAAGCGATCGGGATAGGCCTGGGCGAGCGCCTCGGCGAAGCGGTGGGCGAAGCTTTTCACCGCCGGCCATTCGGCCCGTGGCGTCAGCGGCACCACGACGTGCACGCCCTTGCCGCCGGAAAGCATCGCGAAGCTCACCAGCCCGATCTCGGCGAGCTGGTTCTTCAGAAACGCCGCCGCCTCGCGCACTTCGGCGAAGCCTAGCCCCTCGTCGGGATCGAGATCGAACACCAGCCGATCGGGCCGCTCGATATCGCCCGCCCGCGCGCCCCAGCCGTGAAATTCGATCGTCCCCATCTGCACGCAAGCGATCAGTCCTTCCAGATCGTCGACATAGAGATAGGGCTCGACCGTGCCGTCCTTCTCGCGCACGTCGATCTGGCGCACCGCGTCGCCGAAGCTGCCGGCGTCGTGCTTTTGGAAAAAGCAGCGCTTGGCGCGCCCCTGCGGACAGCGCACCAAGCTGATCGGCCGCCGCGCCGCGACCGCCAGCAAGGGCGCGGCGAGCGCGGCATAATAATCGGCGAGCTGGCCCTTGGTGACGCTCGATCGCTCGAACAGCACGCGCTCGGGATGGGTGACCTTGGTCTCGAAGGCGGGCGCGGGCACGGGCGCGGCGGGTTCTTCGCGCACCACCTCGGCCGCTGGCTTGTCGTCGCGCAGCCCCAGGAAGCTCGCGTGGCGCAGCACCTTGTCCGGCGTCCATTCGCTAAAGGCGATCTCGGCGACGAGCTCGGGCGCCACCCAGCGCGCCCCGCGCACCGCCGCGCGCGGCGCCGCGACCGTCGGCGCGTCGCGCGCCCGCTGTTCGAGCTTGCCGAGCAGATCGGCGATGGCGGCGGCGTCGAAGCCGGTGCCGACCTTGCCGGCATAGCGCAGCGCGCCATCCTCATGCAGCCCCAGCAGCAGCGATCGGAAACCGCGCGGCGCGGGCATATAGCCGATGATGACGAACTCCTGCCGGCGCGTGCATTTCACTTTCAGCCACGCCTTGCCGCGCCCGCCGCGATAGGGGGCGTCGGCGCGTTTGGAGACGATGCCCTCCATCCCTTCGCGGCACATCGTCTCGAACAGCGCTTCGCCGCTCCCCGCGATGTGATCGGCGAAATGGAGTCGCGCGTCGTCGGCCGGGATCAGCGCGCGCAGCCGCGCCTTGCGCTCGACGAGCGGCGCGTCGCGCAAATCCTCGCCATCGAGTTCGAGCAGATCGAAGGCGAAGAAATCGAGCGGCACCCGGTCGTCGATGCCCTGGCGCAGCGTCGCGAAATCGGGGCGGCCCTCCTTGAAGGCGACGATCTCGCCGTCGATCAGCGCGCGCCGCGCGGGAAGCTTGGCGGCGGCGTCGGCGATCGACGCGAATGGCGCGCTCCAATCATGGCCGTGCCGGGTGAAGACCTTGGCCTTGCCCCCGGCGAGCGCGATCAGCGCGCGATAACCGTCATATTTCATCTCATGCACCCAGCCGCCACCGCTGGGGACGGTATCGACCAAGGTGCAGAGCTGGGGTTCCTGGAACGGCGGCAGGGTGGGCTTGGCTTTCGCGCGCTTCGAGCCGACCCCAAGAGAGGCGTCACCCCGGCCCCCGAGCCCGGGTCCCGATTCTTCTCCAGCGGCGCCAGAAGGCGGGGCGGCTGCCAGGGGGTCGGGGCGACGCATGGTTTTGTCGCGGGCCTTGCGCTTCGGCTTCACCCCATCGGCGATCTCGCGCATCGTCCGCCCGGTCTTCACGCTGGTGAGCGCGGTTTCGGTGAGCGTGTCCGCCGCCCCCGCCTGCGCATCGTCGATCTTGCGCAGCAGCCAATTCTCGCGCTTTTCGCGACCGCGCGGCTTCAGCCGGATCAGCAGCCATTCGCCTTTCATCCGCTGCCCATCGAGCACGAAATGGAGATGGCCTTTCTCCAGATCGGCCGCGCTTTTGCCCGCGATCGGCGCCCAACTGCCTTCGTCCCACAGCATCACCGTGCCGCCGCCATATTCGCCCGCCGGGATCGTGCCCTCGAACTCGGCATAGGAAAGCGGGTGATCCTCGGTGCGCACCGCCAGGCGCTTTTGATCGGGATCGAGGCTGGGGCCGCGCGTCACCGCCCAGCTTTTCAGCACGCCGTCGATTTCGAGCCGAAAATCCCAGTGCAGCCGGGTGGCGTCGTGCTTTTGCACGATGAAGCGATTGCCCTTGCCCGCCGCGCGCGCGCCGGCGGGCTCGGCGGTCTTGGTGAAGTCGCGCTTGGCGTTATAGGCGGCGAGCGGGTCGGCCATCGGGCGCGTCGCTAGGCCCGCTTCTTCGCCGCCGGCTTGGCCGGGCTCTTGCGCGGGGCGCGGCGCGCGGGGGGCTTGGCCTTGGGCTCGGCGGCGGCGCGGGTGCCCTCGACCGATTTCTTGAGCGCCGCCATCAGATCGACGACGTTCGAGCCGCGCTTGGGGGCGGCTTCCTCGGCCTCTTCGATCACTTTGCCCTTGGCCTTGCGCTTGCGCTCGATCAGGCCCTTGAGCGCGTCGACATAGCGATCGTGGAATGCCTGCGGGCTGAATTTGGCGGTCTTGCGCTCGATCAGCGCGGTTGCGAGGTCGAGCAGTTCGGCGTCGGGCTCGGCATCGGGGATGTCGCGGAAATAGCCCTGCGCCTTGTGCACCTCATCGGCATAGCGCAGCGTTTCCAGCACCATGCCGCGCCCGCAGGGTTTCAGGCTGACGATATATTCGCGGCCCCGGAGCGCCAATTGGCCGAGCCCCACCTTGCGGCTGCGGCGCAGCGCCTCGCGCAGCACGATGAAGGCTTCCTCCGCCAGATCATCGGCGGGGACGACGAAATAGGGCTTCTCATAATAAAGCACGTCGATCTCGTCGGCATCGACGAACTGGGTCAATTCGAGCGTTTTCTTCGATTCGAGTTTCACCGCGTCGATTTCGTCCTGATCGAGCAGCACATATTGGCCGCGCTCGATCTCATAGCCTTTCATGATCTCGTCGGGGTCGATCGGGCCGATGCCGGTGACGATTTTTTCATAATGCACCGGCTTGCCGCTCGGCTCATGGATTTGCCGGAACGAGACGGCGGCGCCCGATTTGGTCGCCGAGTAAATCTCGACCGGGATCGAGACCAAAGCGAGGCGGATCTGCCCCTGCCAATATGCGCGCGCGGCCATGTGTCGCTCCGATACGGAGCCGATTCAACCGCGCGGCGGGCTTGGGGTTCCGGGGGGCGGACGATCGACCGACGCAAGAGCGCTAGCCGTTCAAATAATCCCAAACTTTGGAGATCACCACCGATCCCTCGCCCACCGCCGCCGCGACGCGCTTCACCGATCCGGCGCGCACGTCGCCCACCGCGTAAATGCCCGGGCACGAGGTCGCATAGGCCGAGCCGTGCCCGGTGACGATGAAGCCCTTGCAATCGAGTTCGACCAGCCCCGAAAGCCAGCCGGTGTTGGGCGCCGCCCCCACCATCACGAACAGCCCGCAGGTCGGCACATCGCGCGCTTCGCCGGTCTGGCGGTTGGTGATCGTCACCTGGCGCAGCGCCTCGTCGCCGGCGAGCGCGGTGACTTCGCTGTGATAATCGATGGTGATGTTGGGCGCCGCCTCCAGCCTTTCGCTGAGATAGCTCGACATCGACGCGGCGAGCGAGGCCCCGCGCACCACCAGCCGCACGCAGCGCGCGCTGCGGCTGAGATACATCGCCGCCTGTCCCGCCGAATTGCCGCCGCCGATGATCACCGCCTCGGTGCCCTGGCAATAGCGCGTCTCGATCTCGGTCGCGGCATAATAGACGCCGCGCCCCTCGAACTCGATCAGCCGGTCGAGCGGCAGGCGGCGATATTGCACGCCGGTCGCCACCACCACCGCGCGCGCGCCGACGCGGCGGCCATCGTCGAGCGTCGCGCAGAAGCTGCCGTCGTCGAGCCGCTCGAGCGCGCCGACGCGGTAGGGCATCACGAAGCGGGTGCCGAATTTCATCGCCTGCACCTCGCCGCGCCACACGAGGTCGGCGCCCGAAATGCCGGTGGGGAAGCCCATGTAATTCTCGATCCGGCTCGAGGTGCCCGCCTGGCCGCCCACCGCCAAATCCTCGATCACCAGCGCGCGCAGCCCCTCGGCGCCCGCATAAACCGCCGCCGCGACCCCCGAGGGGCCGCCGCCGACGATCAGCACGTCGAACCTTATGTCCTCGTGCAATTCCATATCGAGCCCGAGCAGCCGGGCGACCGCGCGCGGCGTCGGGTCCGCGACATATTGGCCGCGCCCGAAGATCACCGCGGGCGTGTCGCTCGGCGTGTCGCAATCGGCCGCCGCCGCGCGCGCGTCCGCGCTGCCGAGCGCGTGGCTGGTATAGGGAATGCGGTTGCGGCTGGCGAATTCGGCGATCCGGCGCACCGCGCGGTCCTCGTCCTCGCCGATCAGCGTCAGCGCGCTGTCGCGCTCGTCGAGCTGGCGGCGGCGGCGCGCGGCGAGCACCGTCAGGATGATGTCGCTCATCTCGGGCGTGCGCGCCATCAGCGCGAGCATCTTGTCGCGCGGCACCTCGATCACCCGCGTCGGGCAGGCGGTGCGCAGCGCCATCGACCAGCTGCCGCCGTTCAGAAACGCGATCTCGCCCATGAATTGCGTGGGGCCGAGCGAGGTCGGCAAATGGCGCTTGCCGGTGAAGGGGTTGAAGACCTCGATCTCGCCCTCCTCCACATAAGTGAAGCGGTCGATCGGCTTGCCGGGCTCGGCGAGCACGGTACCGGCGGGGTAATCGACCACCGCCCCTTCGGCGCGCATCGCCTCGACATGCTCGGGGTGGAGCGGGGTGCGCTGCATGCGGCGCAAATCGCCGGCGATCGTTTCCATGGTCCCTCCCCGCGAGCGGCGGCGGCGCGGCCATAGCAGCGCGCGCGCGGGAGCGCCACGCGAAAGCCCCGGGCTCAGCCGACGGCGGCCATCCGCGGGCGTTCCTCGGCGGCGGCCAGCGCGAGCCCGGGCAAGGGCGCGGTCGCCGGCGCGCCCGCGCCGCGCCGATAGGCGCTGGGATCGACGCCATAAGCGTCGCGGAACGCGCGGCTGAAATGGCTGCGGCTGGCGAAGCCGATCGAGGCGGCGATCACTTTCACCGGCATGTTGGTGGTGCGCAGCATGTCCGCCGATTGGTGGAGCCGGGTGCGCGCGACGAACGCCATCGGGCTCATCCCGAAGGCGGCGTTGAACTCGCGCGCGAAGGACGAGCGGCTCATCCCCGCCGCCGTCGCCAGCGTCGCGACCGTATAGCGCGCCGAGGGGCGATCGAGCACCGCCGCCACCGCCTTGCCGAGCCGCGGATCGCGCAGCGTCGAGAGCAGCCGCGTCTCGCGCTCGCCGCGCCCGAAATGGCGGCGCAGCAGCATCAGCACGCATAATTTCATCAGCGCGCTCGTCAGCGCGCGCGAGGCGAGCCCGGGGTCGGCCATTTCGGCCATCATCATCTGATAAGCGAGCTGGACGATCGGCTCGCCCCCCAGATTCTCCGAGATCGGCCGGCGCACCGTGTCGAGCAGCCCGAACGAGCCCGAGATGTTCGCGGTGATCGCGCCGCAGACGAAGCGCAGATCGGCCTTGCCGCCGCGCGCGCCATCGAAGCGCAACATGCCGTTCGACGCCTGGTCGCAGCAATCGCTCGCGAGCAACGGCTTGCCCGGCGCCGCATCGGCGCTGATCGCCTGGCGCGTATAGGGCGGCACGAGCACGACGCTGCCCGCCGGGCACACCAGCGTCCCCGCGCCCGGGGTTTCGAGGTAAAGCGTGCCGGTGAGCACGTAATGAACCTCGATATCGGGCACCGGCATCACGATGAATTGTTGGCCGCGCTGCACTTGGCACACCGCGAACGCGTCGATCGACACGTCGAGCGTCCGCAGCAACCGGTCGACCAACTGCCCGTCCATTACGCCAACTCCACGCGCTTCCCGAGATTTGCTTGAATTATCAAGGGATGACAGCGGAAGCTATCATCCCAATGTATTCAAGCACGCCCACGAGACGATAGAGCACCATATTTATTAAAGTTTCGCAATATCAGGTAAAGCACGTTACTTTGCGCCAAGGGACTCGGGCGACGATCGCGTCCCCGGCGCTCTGGAGCTTTGCGACCAAACCGGTTCGCTCCTCCCCTGAAAGGGGAGGGGGACCGCGCGAAGCGCGGTGGAGGGGTATCCCCAGCAGTTCGAGGGCGACACCCCTCCACCATTCGCTACGCGAATGGTCCCCAGTTCAGGGTCGGATCGTCCCCCGGACGATCCTTGACCGT
>LWDI01000052.1:0-5321 GCA_002083475.1 Proteobacteria bacterium SG_bin5 | reverse complement strand
CAACCCTGAACTCCTTGCAGGGGAGGAGCTTTTTCCGTCGAGCCATTGGTACGGTGTGATTGCAAACAGCGCTCGGGTCTAGACCCTAGGGCAAAGGCAGCGTGCCGCCCTTGGCGGCGAGCAGCCGGCCGATCGCATCGAACAGCGAATCCATCGCGACCGGCTTGAACAACACCTCGTCGGCGCCGCCCGCCAGACATTCGTCGCGCAAATTGGGGGCGGTGTCGGCGGTGATCACGATCACCGGCAGCGCCGCCTTGGCATCGCCGCGCGCGCGGATATGGCCGATCGCGGTCAGCCCATCCATGCCGGGCATGCGCAGGTCCATCAGCACCACGTCGAAATCATGCGCGTCGAGCAGTTCCAGCCCGCGCTCGCCCGAATCGGCGCCGGTCATGTGCGCGCCCGCCACGTCGAGCATATCCTGCACGACGCGCCGGTTCATCGCATCATCCTCGACGAAGAGGATTTTCATGCCCGTTCGCCCCCCGAAACCGCCCGAGGCGTGTTGCGTTTATCCATCACCCGTGCCCTATCGCCTCAAGCGGCGTGCGATTCAAGCGCGCCTCGGGCGTCGGACCGGTGCGAGGGAGGATAAAGCACATCGCGCAAGCTTGCACCCGCGATGGGTTTTGCGATCAGGCGAATTTTTTCGGAACTGGCGGCGGGATCGCGCATCAGCGCATGCACCACGCCCGGCCCCAGCCGCTCGGCGAGCCGATCGAGCGCGCCGAACGAATCTTCGGGGATCGCGGCTTCGTCGATCAGCAGCCGCGTGGGCGGATGATCGGCGATCAGCGCCTCGGCCTCGGCGAGCGTCGCGACCGCCGTCGCCACGCCCGCGCTGGGGGCGAGCACCGCCTGCCACATCGCGCGCGCGATCGGGTTGGGATCGACGATGACGAGCGCGGCGCGCGGCGCCTCGGCCGCCACCGGCGCGGCCGCCGCGCGATAAGGCAAAGTGAACGTGAAGCACGAGCCCGCGCCGGGGGTGCTCGCCACCGTCACGTCGCCGCCCATCGCGCGCGCGAGCTGGCGGCAGATCGCCAGCCCCAGCCCGGTGCCGCCGAAGCGCCGCGTGGTGCTCGCATCGACCTGGCGGAACGCCTCGAAAATCTCGTCGAGCTTGTGCGGCGGAATGCCGATGCCGGTGTCGCTGACGCTGATGTCGAGCAGCTCGCCCAGCCGCCGCGCGCGCAGCGTCACTTGCCCCTCGCGGGTGAATTTCATCGCGTTGGAGAGCAGGTTGAACACGATCTGCCGCACACGGGCGGGATCGGCGCTCACCCAATCGGGCAAGGTTTCGAAATCGGTGACGAAGCCGATGCCGCGCTGCGCCGCCGGGTCTTCCCACAGCCGCGCGACGTCGCGCAGCAGCGCGGGGAGCGCGACCGGCACGTGCTCGATGGTGAGATTGCCCGTCTCCATCTTGGCGACGTCGAGAATATCGTCGACCAGCGCCTTCATCGTCACCCCGGCGCTTTGCACCACTTCGAGCCGGTCGCGCGTCGCCGCGCCGAGCGCGCGATCGGCGAGCATCACCTGAGTCATGCCGAGAATGCCGTTCAAGGGCGTGCGGATTTCATGGCTGGTGGTGGCGAGGAATTCGGTCTTGGCCTTGAGCGCGCGTTCGAGCTTGGTGTTGGTCGCGGCGAGATCGGCGTTGGCGGCGCGGACTTCGTTGCGGCTACGGCGGAGCAACAGCAAGCCGGTGGTGAGCAGCGCGCCGACGACGAGGCCGGCGATGCCGAGCCCGATCAAGATGAATTGCTGGGTGCGCGCGCGGGCGTGCTCGAACGCGAGCTGCTTGCGCGCTTCCTCGGCCTTCAGATTGGCGATTTTCAGATTCTGATTGGCATAATCGAAGCGCGCCGCCATCAGCGCGGTGTTGGTGGAGGCGGCGAGCTTGGTCGCCTTGTCGTCGATCCGCTTCATCGCTTCGAGATGGCGCAGCGCGAGCGCTTCGTTGCCGATCGCGCGATAGATGCGATAGGCGGTTTCGTGGGCGTTGATCAGACTGACGTTGGTTTGGGTGAGATCGACGCCGGCGAAGCTCTGCTCGATCAGGCGGGTGGCAGTCTTGAGATCGCGGGATTGATAGGCGGCTTGGGCGGCAATCGCGGTGATCCATGGCAACCAATTTCCACTTTTGGATTGCCTATATAAGTTGAACGCCTTGGAAAGACTTTCCTTTGCTCCCTTTATCCGATTGGACCTCAGTTGTGCATTTGCTCGGTTACCCAAAATCCTAATTGCGTAGAATGCGCTACCCATTTTCTGCGCAGCCTGCAAACCCATGGAGTAAGACTTGACTGCCTCATCGTAACGACCCAATGCCGTAAGCGAATTGCCGCGGTTATTCAAAATTACAGCATCGTTCATCGGGTCCGTTCTGTAAATTTCGCCAGCCTCAGAATCATATCTCAACGCGTTCTCATAATCTAGTCCGTCGCGATACAAGGAGGCGATCTGCTGAAGCGCAATTGATTGACTCCGGGTTTCCCCCAGTTGGCGAAATATATTATGCGCAGCTTGGTAGTTTCCAAGCGCTTGGGCAGGTTTTGCGTTAGCGTCAGCAATCCATCCACTTGTTAGCAAAAGATCGCCATACAGTTTATTTTTTAGATTCAATGATTTTAATATAGCGATTCCTTTCGCAACGCGGACCTCTGCCTGCGGAATAAGATTCAGTCGACTTAACGCCTCACCTTCAAGCCAGTAAGCTTCTGCAAGCTTGATTGCAGATCTGCCTCCTTCCTGCAGGAGAATGCCTTCGGCCTTTGCAGCATTTTCGCGCGCCTTAATGGGGTCGACAGGCATCACCCTTTTTGCGATCGCCAGCAGGTAATCAGCGCGGGCCAGGTCTGATCCAGCCGCGACAGCCGGCTCGCTGCAAGCTAGCGGGAAGATCAAACCGAGCAGAATAATGAATTTTAGAACGCGCATCACGCGCTCTTCCAGAAGCTCGACCCCCGGCTGAACGCCGCGCGTGGATCGGCGACCATGTTGAGATGCTGTTTTTCGTCGAGAAACTGAGTCAGTGCCGCCAGGCCGATCGGTCGGCTGATCAAAAAGCCTTGCGCCATATCGCAGCCCATCACGCTCAGCAGCGCGAGCGCGGCCGGCGTTTCCACCCCTTCGGCGGTCACTTCCATTTCGAGAGCATGCGCCAGATCGATCGTCGAGCGCACGATCAACGGATCGCGATTGCTGCTGGTGAGCTGCATCACGAACATCTTGTCGATCTTCAGCTCGCGCGCCGGCAATTGCTTGAGATAGGCAAGCGACGAAAGCCCCGCGCCATAATCGTCGATCGCGATGGTGATGCCCATGTCCGCGAAAACCTGCAGATGCGCGATCGCGGTTTGAGGATCGCGGATCACCGAGGTTTCGGTGATTTCGAGCCCGATCTTGTTCCCCGCCCCCTGCACCATCTGGCAGGCGCGCGCGACGAAGGCGGCGTCGGCGAGCAATTGGCCCGAGATGTTCACGAACACCATCAGATCATGGCCGCGTTCGGCGAGCGTGCGCTGGTCGGCGATCGCGCGTTCGAGCGTCCACAAGGTGATCGGCCCGATCAGCCGCGCTTCCTCGGCGACGGTGATGAAATGGCCCGGCAGGATCAGCCCGCGCGTCGGGTGCTGCCAGCGCACCAGCGCCTCGACCGAGCGAATCTCCTGGCGGCGCAGATGCACTTTGGGCTGATATTGCAGGAAAAGCTCGTCGCGCTCGGCGGCGCGGCTCAGGTCGCGAATCAGCGTCACGCGGTCGAAGCCGGTGTCGTGCGCGCCGAGTTCGTTGAGCACGAGCCGTTGTTCGGCGCGGGCGACCGCGAGCGCGGCTTCGGCTTCCTCGACCAGGCGAACATCGTCGAGCGCCTCGCGCATCGCGGCGGCACCGGCGATGAACAAGTCGAGCTGATGCTGCTCGCCATCGAGCGTGATCGCTTGCGCGAACAGCGCTGCGAGATCGGCGGCGGCGCGATCGAGATCGGCGCGCTCGCCGCCCTCGAAGCGAATTTCGATCGTCGTGCGACCCACCACCGCGAGCCGCGCGTGCGGCAGCAATTCGCCGGCGCGATCCGAAATATCGAGCACCAGGCAATCCGCGCGGGGCACGCCGAGATAGCGCCGCAGCACCGCGAAATTGCCGATTTCGACGAGCAAGACGAAATGCCACGGATCGAGGCGCGTCGAATCGCCATTGGGATCGGCCGAAATCAACGTTCCCGGGCGTCGCGCGGGGCTCGATCGGCGCAAAAACGGTGCATCGAACAGCCGTGATTCGGCGCGCGGCACCGCGAGCGGCGAGGCGGACGCGAACAAGGCGTGCCGCCACGTCTCATTTTGGGACCATTCCCAGCCGGGTTCCTGCGGGCGCACCATCAAGGCTGCAATGCCAGCAAGGGCTGAAGGAAGGGTTAAGGGAGACCCCTTAGCGGGCCACCTTACAATTGCGTTAACCTTACATTTCAATTAATAAGCAGGGGCACGGGGGGAGCCCCGTGCAAGTCTGGGAGACACAAAATGCTCGCGTTCTTCTTCGCGTTTTACAATGGCAGTGAACTGAAGCCCTGGTAAACGCATAGCGGCCTTGTGGGGAAGTTAAGTCGTTGATAAGCAACGACTTTTAAGCGCCCTGCGAGGCCGCATTCTCCCGTTTTTCGTTACTTTTCGGTCGCTTACCCAGCCCGTTCGCCGCCGGCAAAAGTTAATTTTTTAGTTGATTGACGCGCGCGAATCGGGCGCGTTATTAACCAAGGTTAACGCCCGATTCGGCTTTGCTGTGGACGATCTTCACGATTTTTCCGCCGCCCCGTCCCAGCCGCCGCCGATCGCCTTGAACAGCGCCGCCGTCAGCTGCCGCAGCAGCGCATCGCTCGCCGCGACCTGCGCCTCGGCCTGCAGCCGCGCCACGTCCGCCGCGATCACCGCGTCCTGCGCGACGAGCCCGGCCTCGAACCGCGCCGCGATCGCCGCCCGCGTCCGCTCGGCGTCGGCAAGCGCCTGGCGCAGCGCCGCGCCCCGCCGCCGCTCGGCATCGATCCGGCTGAGGGGATCCTCGACGTCGCGCAGCGCCTGGAGCACGGTCGCCTTGTAATCGGTATAAGCCTGCTCGCCCGCCTCGCGCGCGATCCGTACATTGGCGCGCCGCCGCCCCCAATCGAGCAGCGGAAAGCTGATCGCCCCTTGGCCGAGCCCCTGGAAACTATCGCCCGCGATCAGGTTCGAAAGCCCCGAGGACAGCAATTGCGCGCTCCCGGTCAAGCTGATGCGCGGATAAAGCTGCGCGACCTGCACGCCGATATCGGCGGTCGCCGC
>LWDI01000051.1 GCA_002083475.1 Proteobacteria bacterium SG_bin5 | reverse complement strand
GGATCGGCGCCCGCGTCGATCGCCGGATCGCGCTCGTCTTCGCCGCGGTTGAGATCGATCCAGGCGCGCGGCAGCCGCTGGATCAGCATCGTCTCGCCCGCCCAAGCGGCGCGCGCGAGGGCGTCGATATGGCGATCCTCGAGCGGACGCAGCGCTTCCAGCGGCAGCGCGAGCAGCGGCAGCATCGCGGCGGGATAATCGCGCCCGCCATGCGGCACCGAGACGATGACGGGACTCGTCGGTGGCATCGGTCCCAGCCGATCGAAGGAAGCGCGCGCGATCATCACGCCGCAATTTACCGCGCGCGCCCTGGGCGAACAGGGGCGATGGCTGGAAAACTTTTAAGGGTTGGCGGATAAGGATGGCCGCCATGACGATGCCCCGAATCCTCCTCGCCGAAGACGATGACGTGATGCGCGCTTATCTGACGCGCGCGCTCGAACGCGCGGGCTATGCGGTGGCGGCGGTCGATCGCGGCACCGCCGCGTTGCCGCTGATCCAGACCGAGCATTTCGATCTCCTGCTCACCGATATCGTGATGCCCGAGATGGACGGGATCGAACTCGCGCAAAAAGCGGGCGAGATCGCGCCCGATCTGCGGGTGATGTTCATCACCGGCTTCGCGGCGGTGACGCTGAAGGCGGGCCATGCCATGCCCAATGCGCGGGTGCTTTCCAAGCCGTTCCACCTGCGCGATCTGGTGCTGGAGGTCGATCGGTTGTTCGAGGGCGGTCAGGCGACGCTGCGCCCCTGAGCGCCGCGCAAAACTGCTTGCGCCGCGCCGCGCGCGCGGTTATGCGGCGCTTCCTCGTGGGCGTGTAGCTCAGTGGTAGAGCACTGTGTTGACATCGCAGGGGTCGCAAGTTCAATCCTTGCCACGCCCACCATCAAAAACCCCGCCGCCCTTCCGGGTCGGCGGGGTTTTTCGTTTCCCGAACGCGCCGCGCCGCGCGGTCGTTGGGGCGACGGTGATTACGCCGCCGGTCGAGCCGGGGCGCCGCCATCGCGCTGCCGCGCTTTCAGCTGCCGTAGAAAGCCGTGGAGCACTTCGGTCGAAAGGCCGTGCAGCATCAGCCGGAAGCCCGCGTCGAGCGTGATCCGCGGCACCAGCGGGTGGCGGTTGTTGATCATCGCCAGATGTTTTTCCTCCCCCGTCAGCCGCGCGGCGTAGAGCCCGATCGTCTCGTCGAGCTGGAGCGAGTTGGACGCGCGCCAGAAGTCGCGATCGGTGAGCAGCAAGGCATAAGCGGGGGTGTAAAGCTCGATCGCGCTGTGCAGATCGATCACGTTGCACCATCCCCTGGGCAGCGGATCGAGCGCGACATGCTCGCTGATCGCCGAAAAATCGAGTTCCGCCCGCCGCTCGATCCGCGCGCCGCGCCGGTTGAGCTCGGCGTTGAGCTGGATCAGATAGTTGAAGATGTTCAGGTCATGATCGAGGAACAGTCGCGGCTTCACATCCTCCACCCGCCGCGGGCGCATCGGCTTCAGCGCGGGGTGGAAGCCGGGCGTGGCATTGTCGGAGATGAAGCGCAAAATCTCGGCGCCCAGATGGAAATGGCGCAAGATGAGCAGATTGGCCTCGGGCGTCAGGAAATGCTTCATCCCGAAGGCGATGCTCCAATGCAGCAGGCGCGGGGCGTGGGGCCAGCGCGGGCTGATGGTGTGGATCAGCTTGGCGAGGATGATCACCAACCGCGCGACCGGCCGCACGAACGGCAGCAGATAGCGCCGGCTCGGCGAGGATTGGTCGCGGATCAGCGCCGCCTTGGCCTCGGCGTCGAAAGGCAGCGATCGATCGAGCTTCAGCGCGAGCCAGGGGTCGGGATCGGCGGGGTCGTAATCGGCGGGCAGCGCGCGGTGCGACAGCGCATGGTCAGACATTGTCCAGCTCCTCCAATTGCAGCCGATAAAGCCGCGCGACGATCTTGGCGTGGCGAACCACGTCGTCGGCGCGGGCGCGATCGGTCACGCCGAGCGCCAGCGCGCGGTCGAACATGTCGAGATGGTCGCCGTCATGCTCGCCGTGATAGCGCAAGAAGGTGAGGGCGGCATCGTCGAGCCCCAATTGCTCCTGGATCCGCGCCGCCCAGGCCGTCGCCAGCCGCTCGCCGAGCCCCTCGATGACGAACATCGCGCCGAGCAGCCCGATCGGATCGGGGCGCGACGCGCTGTGATACATGAAGGCGGACAGCGCCTCCGAGCCGATATTCTTGGGCGCGCTCTGGATCACGTCGAGGGCGCCGCCGCAGGCGACGTAATTGCGCTCGAGCAAGCGAAAGTCGCGATGTTCGGCGACCGCGTGCCGCACGAACAGCGCGCGCAGTTCCTCATGCGCCGGGGATAGGTTGGAGGCGGCGCGGCTGATCCAACGGCTGCCCTCGATCACTTGCTGGCGCAGATTGACGAGCAGGCGCTGATAATCTTCCAGCCGCAGCCGCCCGGCGAGCAGCCGCGCGACGATCGGCACTTGCGACAGCGCGCTTTCGAAATCGATCCAGACTTGCGCGAGGCCGCGCTGCGCGGCTTCGACGGGGGTGCTTGTGGCAGTCATCGGTCATCCCTCCACGACGGTGAGGCCGGCATAGGCCATGATGCATTGTCCGCTTTCGGGCACGGCGAGCAGGATGCGTTCGCCCGGCGCGAGCTTGCCCGAGCGCCGCAGATCGTCGAGCAGCAGGAAGATCGAGGCCGCGCCGACATTGCCCTTTTCATAGATATTGGTGAACCAGCGTTCCTCGGGGATCATGCAGCCCGCTTTGGTGGCGAGCCGCGCCATTTCCTCGCGCAGCGAATGCGCCGAGAAATGGCAGAGGAAATGGTCGACCCGCGCCGGCTCGATTTGGCCCGTGTCCACCAGCCGCATGAACTCACCGAGCCACACCGGCAGCATGCGGTGGAGCAGATCGACGTCCTGGCGCAGCTGGAACGCGCCGGCGGCGGCGGCGGCGTGGATATCGCCGAACAGGCTCCACGGGGTCATCATGCCCGCCGCGTCGCGCGCGCCGCCGCCCGTCATGCACGGCGGAAAACGATCCGCGAAGGAGCGGAGCGAAATCCAATCGATGCGCAGCGACAAGCCGCGCGCGGCGGGACGGTCCTCGATCAACAGCCCGGCGGCGCCGTCCGACAAGGTCCAGCGGAGGAATTCGGCGTCGCCGGGCAGCGTGCCGTCGTCGCCCAGCGTCTCGGTGCCCTGGTAGAAGCCGGGGCGGAAATAGCGGCTGGAAAATTCGGCGCCCACCGCGAGCGCGGCGCGATGCTCGCCGGCGGCAACCTGGAGCGCGGCGGCTTTGAGCGCCATCATCGAACTGGCGCACACGCTTTGCAGGCTGGCGATTTCCATCGGCGGCAGACCGGCGGCGGCATGCGCGCCGCTCGCGAGCCCGGGGACCATGAGATCGTTCTGCGTGGTGGCGCTGGCGAGGAAGCCGATCGCGCGCGGGTCGATCTCGGCGGTGGCGAGCACCGATCGCACCGCGGCGCCCGCGAGCGTCGCCAGGGTCCAATCGCTGCCGCCATCGGGGCGGATCGCATAATGGCGCGTCTTGATGCGGTTCTGGCGCAGCGTCAGCCGGCCCAGCCGCTCGGCGGCGGGCGACAAGCGACCGATGTAATCGATCATCGCCTCGTTCGGCACCGGCGGGCCGGGCAGGAATTGGCCCGTCGCCGTGATGAACACCTTGTCCATACACTCCCTCCCTAAGGCGCGAGTCGCGCCAACGGGAGCTAGGTGACAGGGTATTGAGCGCTGTTCAATATAGAATTATGCGATGTTCAATTTTTGATGGTTAACCGCTGCTTCAAGGGTCTCCCTCCGCGAGCCGCGCGCCAGGGGTTCGCCAGGCGTTCAGCACTTCGCGCACGCGCGCGAGCGCCAGGCCCACGGCGTCGCTTTCGCCGAGCAGCGCGAAGCTGCCGGTGAGCGCGAAGCTGCAATGGCCGTGGACGATCGCGATCAGCGAGCGGTTGAGCCGTTCGGTCACCGCGTCGCGCGGGCGGCCGAGGAAGGCGGCGACCTCGCCCTCGACCAAGCCGGTGAGCGCAGCGCGCTCGCCCGCATCGGCCTCGGGCACCGCCATGTCGGGGGGCAGGCGGTGATCGTAAATCGCCATCCAGAGATTGGGATGCGCCTCGGCGAAGCTGAAATAGCCCTCGACCAGCGCCTTGATCCGATCGTCGCCGCTCGCCGCGAGCGCGGCTTCCAGATGCGCGACCCACTCAGTGAACGTGCGCGTGTTCACCGCCAGCATCAGCGCGTCGAGCGAGCCGAACACATTGTAAACGCTGCCGATCGAATAGCCGACGCGCTTGGCGACCTCGCGCGCGGAAAAGCGCGCGAAGCCGACTTCGGCGAGGTGTTCATGCGCCGCGCGCAGCATCAGCGCGCGCAATTCTTCCCGGCTGTGATCGGAGCGTCGTCCCATCCCCCGCCGCCTAGCGGATTAAATGAGCGCTGTCCAATTTTTATATTGAACGATGTTCAATTATCGGCTATTGCGAGTCGCGTTCGACCAAGCGCCCGCCAGCTAGCATTAACGCAATCTTGCCGGTCGTTTGGCATGATGAACTCGATCAGGGAGGGTTAGAGCATGTCCGCGCCAGATTTATCGTTGCTCGGTAAACGCCGATACGGGCCGTTGTTCGTGGTGCAGTTCCTGGGCGCCTTCAACGACAATGTGCTGAAATTCGCGCTGCTGTTCCTCGCCAATTTCGATATATACGCGAACCAGCCCGACAAGGCGGAGATGCTGGCGGCGATATCGACCGGCATCTTCATCCTGCCTTATTTCTTCTTGTCCTCGCTCGCCGGCCAGATCGCCGACACGATCGACAAGGCGCGGGTGATCCGCTGGGTGAAGGGCGCCGAGATCGCGATCATGGGGCTGGGGCTCGCCGGGCTGTGGTGGCATTCGGTGCCGGTGTTGCTCGTCGCCTTGTTTCTGATGGGAGTGCATTCGACGATCTTCGGACCGGTCAAATATTCCATCCTGCCGCAGCAGCTCGGCGCGCATGAGATCATGGGCGGCACCGGGCTGGTCGAGGCGGGCACGTTCGTCGCGATCCTGGGCGGACAATTGCTCGCCGGGGTGATCCGGCCGTGGGAGGCGGGGCTGGTGGCGATGGCGCTCGCGGTCGCGGGCTTCGTCGCGAGCCTGATGATCCCGCCCGCGCCCCCCGCCGACGGCGCCGCCAAGCGGCTCGATTGGAACGTCGCGCGCGGCACCTGGGCGATTTTGAAGACCGCGCGCAACGGGCGCGGGGTGTGGCTCGCGGTGCTCGGCATCGCCTGGTTCTTCGCCGCCGGCGCGGTGCTCGTTTCCGAATTCGCGCCGCTCGCCAGCGTCCTGAGCGCGCGCCAGGAAGTGGTGACCTTGTTCCTCACGATCTTCTCGCTCTCGGTCGCCGCCGGTTCGCTCACCGTCAACCGGCTGCTGAACGGCGCGGTTTCGGCGCGCTACGTGCCCGTCGCCGCGCTGATGATGGCGGCGTTCCTCATCGAATTGTGGCTCGCGACGAGCGGGTTCGACGTGCGGACCCAAGGCGCCTCGATCGGCCATTTCCTGAAGACCCCGGGCGCCTGGGGCGTGTTGATCGGCCTGGCGGGGGTCGCTTTTTCGGGCGGCATGTTCGTCGTGCCGCTGTTCGCGATCATCCAGGTCTACGCGCGGCCCGAGGAGCGCTCGCAAGTGCTGGCGGCGGCCAATGTCATCAACGCCGGCGCGACGATCGCGGTGGTCGGGGTGACGACCGGGCTGCTCGCCATCGGCGTGAAAGTGCCCGGCATCATCGGCACGCTCGGCTTCGCGACGCTCGCGGTCGCGCTCATCAGCTGCTGGCTGCTGCCCGAAACCGTGATCAAGGCGTTGATCCGCGCCCTGCTGACCTTGCTCTACCGCGTCGAGATCAAGGGCGCGGAACATCTGCCGGCGGAAGGGCAGCCGGCGGTGATCGTCGTCAACCATGTCTCCTGGCTCGACGGGGTGCTGCTCGGCGCGTTCCTGCCGGGCAAGCCGACCTTCGCGATCCACGCCCGCGTCGCCCAGCGTTGGTGGGTGCGGCTCGGGATGAAATTGTTCGAGGCCTTCCCGGTCGATCCGACCAACCCGATGGCGACCAAGGCGATGGTGCGCGCGGTGAAGGAAGGGCGCACGCTCGTGATCTTCCCCGAGGGCCGCATCACCGAGACGGGCGCGCTGATGAAGATTTTCGACGGCCCCGGCATGGTCGCGAGCAAGGCCGGCGCGCCGCTGATCCCGGTGCGGATCGATGGCGCGCAGTTCAGCGGCTTTTCGATGCTGAAAGGCAAGCTGCGGACGCGGGCTTTCCCCAAGATCACGCTCACCGTGCTCCCGCCGCGCACGATCGAGGTGGTGGGCGAGATGACCGCGCGCGCGCGGCGCCAGATCGCCGGCCAGCGGCTGTATGACGAGATGGCGGGGATGATGTTCGCCACCTCGAACACCGATCGCACTCTGTTCCAGGCGCTGGTCGATGCGGCCCATGTTCATGGCCGCGGCTTCAAGGTGCTGGAGGATGTGAAGCGCGATCCGCTCTCCTATGGCAAACTGCTGATCGGCACTGATCTGCTCGGCGAACCGCTCGCCGCGCGCACCGCGCGGGGGGAGGCGGTGGGGCTGTTGCTCCCCAATCTGAACGCCACCGTCGTCGCCTTCTTCGCGCTGCAGCGCCACGGGCGGGTGCCGGCGATGCTCAACTTCACCGCCGGCCAAGCCAATCTCGACGCCGCTTGCACCGCGGCGCAGGTGAAGCTGATCGTTACCGCGCGCGCTTTCGTCGAGCAGGGCAAGCTGGGGGCCGTGATCGAAGCGCTCGCGGCCAAGGGGCGGACGATCGTCTACCTCGAAGACCTCGCCGCCGGCATCACCCCGGTGATGAAGCTGCGCGCGGCGATCACGAGCGGAGGCGCGGCGCGGGCGCACGCCAAGCTCGGCATCCGCGCCGACGATCCGGCGGTGATCCTCTTCACCAGCGGCTCCGAAGGCCTGCCCAAGGGCGTGGTGCTCACTCATCGCAATCTGCTGGCGAACTGCCAGCAGTTGACCGCGCGGATCGATTTCAATTCGAGCGACGTCGTGCTCAACGCGCTGCCGGTGTTCCACAGCTTCGGGCTGACCGGCGGGACCTTGGTGCCGGTGCTGAGCGGGGTGCGGACGTTGCTTTATCCCTCGCCGCTCCATTACCGCATCATCCCGGCGCTCGCTTATGACGCCAATGCGACGATCCTGTTCGGCACCGATACGTTCCTGTCGGGCTATGCGCGGATGGGGCATGGCTATGATTTCTACGCGCTGCGCTATGTCTTCGCGGGCGCCGAGCGGGTGCGCGACGAGACGCGGCGGATCTGGTCTGACAAGTTCGGCGTCCGCCTGTTCGAAGGCTATGGCGCGACCGAATGCGCGCCGGTGATCGCGGTCAACACGCCGATGCACTTCAAGGCGGGCTCGGTCGGGCGGCCCTTGCCCGGGGTCGAGCTGCGGCTCGAGCCGGTGCCGGGGATCGAGGAAGGCGGGCGGCTGTTCGTGCGCGGCCCCAATGTGATGGCGGGCTATTTGCGCGCCACTAACCCCGGCGTGCTCGAAGCCCCCGAGGGTGGCTGGCACGACACCGGCGACATCGTGACGATCGACGCGAGCGGCTTCGTCACGATCAAGGGCCGCGCCAAGCGCTTCGCCAAGATCGGCGGCGAGATGATCTCGCTGCCGGCGGTCGAAGGCTATGCCGCCAAGCTCTGGCCCGAGGCCGAACATGCGGTCGTCAGCCGGCCCGATCCGCGCAAGGGCGAGCAGTTGGTGATGTTCACCACGCAGGTCGGCGCCTCGCTCGCCGCGCTGCAAGTGTGGGCGCGCGGCAATGGCGTCGCCGAGATCGCGCTGCCCGCCGAAGTGCGGGTGGTGAGCGCGCTCCCCGTGCTCGGCACCGGCAAGCTCGATTATGTGACGATGACCGCCGACGCGACGCGACCGGCGGCGCGCGCGGCCTAGGGCCGCCCGCGCGCGCTGGCGCGTTCCGTACGTTCAACCCGTCCGCCGCCGACTGGGGAGTGATGGCATGATGACGTTCATCTTGACGCTGGCCGTGCTCGTCCTTTGGGCCATGGTCCAAAATCTCGGCAAGAGTCAGCGGCGGATGGCCGAGCGGCTGCTGGAGCTGAGCGGCGCGGTCGACGAGCTGCGCGCGCGGCGCGGGGACGCGGTTCCGCCGGGGGACGAAGCGGCGGACACGGCGCGCACGGCGCCGCTGGCGGGGGACGAAGCCGGGGCGACGGTGGCACCATCCCCACCGCCGCCGCCTCCCCCGCCACCCCCGCCGCCG
>LWDI01000050.1 GCA_002083475.1 Proteobacteria bacterium SG_bin5 | reverse complement strand
CGCGCGCCGAGGACGAGGCGCTCGCCGCCGCGCGCGCGCTCGCCGAGGCGGGGGTAGCGAGCGCCTTCGTCGACATTTCGCCGCGCCCGCGCCCCGAAGGCGCCAAGCTCGCCGCCGCGATGCGCGCGCGCTATTTGCCGCTGCCGCGCGCCGATGCCCAAGCGCTCCACCGCGCGATCGGGGCCTGATGTTGGCGGACAAGCCGCGCTGGGAGGTGGAGGGCCGCGACTGGCCGCACCGCGCCGCGAGCCGCTTCGTCGAGACCGATCGGCTGCGCTGGCACGTCCAGAGCTTCGGCGCCGGGCCGGTGCTGCTGCTGCTCCACGGCACGGGCGCGGCGAACCATAGTTGGCGGGGCCTCGCGCCGTTGCTCGCCGAGCGGTTTCACGTGATCGCCCCCGATCTGCCGGGGCATGGCTTCACCCAGGGGCGACCGGCGGGGGGGCTGGCGATGCCGGCGATGGCGCGCGCGGTGGCGGCGCTGTGCGCGACGCTCGGCGTCGCCCCGGCGCTGATCATCGGCCATTCGGCGGGTGCCGCGACCGCGTGCCGGATGGTGCTCGACGGCGCCGCGGCACCCGCCGGGATCGTCGCGCTGGGTGGCGCGCTGCTGCCTTTTCCCGGGCTCGCCGCCAAGCTTTTCCCGAGTCTGGCGCGGCTGTTGTTCGTCAACCCCTTCGCCCCGCATCTGTTCGCGGGCTGGGCGCGCCAGCCGGGCGAAGTGCCGCGCTTTCTGGAGCGCTCGACCGGCTCGCGGATCGATGCCGCCGGGCTTTCGGCTTATGCGGCGCTGTTCGGCACCGCCGGCCACTGCGCGGGGGCGATCACGATGATGGCCGATTGGGATCTCGAGCGCCTCGCGCGCGATCTGCCCCGGCTTTCGGCGCCGCTGCTGCTGCTCCACGGCGCGGCCGATCCGATGGTGCCGCCGAGCGTTTCGGAGCGGGTCGCGGCGCTGGTGCCCGGCGCGCGCTTCGATACGCTCACCGGGCTCGGGCATTTGGCGCATGAAGAGGCGCCCGAAGCGGTGGCGGTGTGGATCAACGCCTTCGCGGACGCGCTGGCGGTCGGCGCCTGACGACGCCACCAACCGGACAACGCGGCCCCCATTCCCAATTCCTGGCGAAGGCCGGGGCCAGCATCGCCCGAGCCCAGGACGGCGTGCGAGCGCGGCGACGGCATCGCCGCTGGGCCCCGGCCTTCGCCGGGGAAGGAGGGGGCGGCTGACTCAGAACAACTCCCCCTGCGGCCCCCGTGGCCTGCGGAACAAATCGCTGCGCACCGTCATCCGCTCGCGGTTGAGCCCGTGCTTGCGGCAGGCGATCTGGAAGCGCGCGCGCAGCAACTCGGCCCAGGGGCCGCTGCCGCGCATGCGGGTGAAGAAATTCGGGTCGTTCTCGCGCCCCTCGCGAATATCGCGGATCACGCTCATCACCTTGCCCGCGCGCTCGGGAAAATGCGTGTCGAGCCAGGCCTTGAACAGCGGCGCGACCTCGTGCGGCAGCCGCACCGGCAGGAAGAAGGCCGCGCGCGCGCCCGCGCTCGCCGCCGCTTCGAGCAGCGCCTCCATCTCATGATCGTTGATCGCCGGGATCACCGGCGCGAGCGAGACATAGACCGGCACCCCGGCGCGCGCGAGCGCCTCCACCGCCTTCAGCCGCCGCGCGGGGGCGGGGGCGCGGGGCTCGAGCGTCATCGCCAGGCGCGCGTCGAGCGTGGTGATCGACAGCGCCACCGCCGCCAGCCCCTGTGCCGCCATCGGCGAAAGAAGGTCGACATCGCGCACGACGCGGTCCGACTTGGTGGTGATGGTAAGGGGATGCTGACATTCGGCGAGCACTTCGATCACCGCGCGGGTGATCCGCCAGTCGCGCTCGATCGGCTGATAGGGATCGGTGTTGGTGCCCAGCGCCAGCGGCGCGCAGACATAGCTCGGCTTGGCGAGTTCGGCGCGGAGCAGTTCGGCGGCTTGGGGCTTGGCGAAGAGGCGGGTCTCGAAATCGAGCCCCGGCGACAGATCGTGAAAGGCATGCGTCGGGCGCGCGAAGCAATAGATGCAGCCGTGTTCGCACCCGCGATAGGGGTTGATCGAGCGATCGAAGGGGATGTCCGGCGATTGGTTGCGCGCGATGATCGTACGTGGATGTTCGACGGTGACTTCGGTGCGCGATTTTGGCGCCGCGCCATCGATATCCTCGCGCGCGTCGAGCCAATCGCCATCGGCCTCGCTCTGGGGCAAGTTGAAGCGGCGGCTCGCGTCATTGCGCGTCGCGCCGCGCACCGGGCGGGGTCGGGCGGCCATGGAGCGGACTTTAGCGGGATTAGTGGAACGAAGAAAGAACATTTCTCGCCAAAAGGCTAGAAGAATCGTTTCGTCCGGCTATCATTCGGGGGGCGCGCTGGGGCGATGGGAGAGCGAGATGCGGATGACGAAGGCGATGCTGGCGACGGGCTTGGCGCTGAGCGCGATGTTCGCGGCGGGGCCCGCGCGCGCGCAGGACGAGCTGCTCGATCTCTCGACCCCCGAAGCGCTCCAGGCGGCGATGCTGGCGGCCGGCTATAAGGCCGAGCTCAAGAAGAATGACGACGGCTCGGCCTTCGTGCTCAGCGCGGCGAATGGCGAGCCCTTCACCATCGACTTGACCGACTGCAAGGCGCTCAAATGCAGCGGCTTGAGCATCCAGAGCTTCTACAAGCCCGAGCCGATCTTCACCGCCGAATTCGCGAACAAATGGAATGCCGCCAAACGTTTTCTGAAAGTATCGGTAAACGAAAAAGGCGAGCTCCACGAATGGCTCGATATCACGACCCACGGCAAGTTGACGCGCGCGAATTTCGCCGATTGGATCGATTGGTATTCGACGATGGACGTCGAACTTGCCAAATTCGCCCGCGAAGCGCGCGAGGCGGCCAAGGCGAAGAAATAGCTCAGCGCTCCATCAAGCGCGGCATCAGCTCGACGAAATTGCACGGGCGGTGGCGGCTATCGAGCTGATCGCGCAAAATGCCGTCCCAGCCGTCCTTCACCGCGCCGGTCGAGCCGGGGAGGGCGAAAATATAAGTGCCGCGCGAAACGCAGGCGCAGGCGCGCGATTGCACGGTCGAGGTGCCGATCGTTTGGAAGCTCAGCCAGCGGAACAACTCGCCAAAGCCGGGGATCAGCTTGTCGGCGACGCGCTCGATCGCCTCGGGGGTCACGTCGCGCCCGGTCACGCCGGTGCCGCCGGTGGTGATGATGCAGTCGATTTGCGGATCGTCGATCCAGCCGTGCAGCCGCGCGACGATCAGCTCGGTATCGTCGCGCACGATCGCGCGATCGGCGAGCACATGCCCCGCCTCGCGCAGCCGCGCGACGAGCGTGTCGCCCGATCGATCCTCGGCCGGCCCGCGCGTGTCGGAGACGGTGAGCACCGCGATCCGCACCGGCAGGAAAGCCAGGCTCGCGTCGATCGGCATCGGCGTCAGCGCGCGCTGGCGGTCGCGACCGCGCGCGCGGGGCGGCTCCGCTTGATCGCGCTCGCCCCCGGCAGGCCGGGGAAGCGGGGCCAGAGCCCTTGCGCGAGCGCCGAACGGCTCGGCGACTTGGCCTTGCCGCCCTCGCGCTCATAGATCCAATAGTTGCGCAGCACCGTCACCACATAGCCGCGCGTTTCCCAATAGGGGATGCTCTCGATATAGAGCAAAGGATCGCCGCCGTCTTTTACTTGCGCGTTCCAAGCCTCGACCGGCGAGGGGCCGGCGTTGTACGCGGCGATCACCTTGGGGAGCAGCCCCTCGGTGCAGGGCTGATCGCGCAGCAATTCGAGATAGCTTTGGCCGATCTCGATGTTGGTCTGCGGCCGGGTGAGCGCGGCGCGATCGACTTTCATGCCTTTCGCGCGGGCGATGTCGGCGGCGGCGGCGGGGCGCAGCTGCATCAGCCCATAAGCGCCCGCCGGGCTGACGACGGTGGTGCGGAAGCTCGATTCCTGGAGCGTGTGCGCGAAGACCAGCGCCTTGTCGACGCGCCAGCCACCGTCCGGGGTCCAGCTCGGCGCGGGATAGCGCGCTTCGAGCGTCGGCTGCGCGCCGGCGGGGGCGTTGTGCGCGAGCCAATATTGCGTCGCCGGGCGATCGAGCGCGCCCGCCAGCCGGACGAGATGCTGATATTCGCTCGCGTCGCCCAGCTTGGCCTGATGGCGCAGCACTTGATCGGCGAGATCCTCTTCGCCGATTTCGAGCAAGGCGGCGGCGACGCGGACGTTGGGGCGGCGTTCGAGCGCCTGCCAATCAGCGGCGACGCGCTTTTCGCGCGAGCGCTCGGCGGGAACGGCGAGGCCCAGGGCTTGGCGCGCGAGCAGGCCGTAGAAAGTCTCGTCATATTGCGCGGCCGAGCGCAGCTTGGGCTCGATCCGCTCGGGATGGCCGGCGGCTTGCTCGGCGCGCGCGCCCCAATAAAGGCCGGCGGCGCGCAACTCGATGTCGGCGGCGCGGGTCGAGACGCGGGCGAAGGCATCGGCGGCGCCCGCCCAATCCTGCGTCCGCCAGGCGGCGAGGCCGGCGGTCCAATCGCCCTGCACCGCCCAATCGCCGGTGCCGGCGGCGGCCTTCGCCGCCATCGCGCGCGCGTTCGCATCATCGCCCGCGAGATAATAGATCCAGGCGACTTTCTGCTGCCATTCGGTAAGCGCCTCGGGCGACAGCCCGCTCGTCGCCTCGAGCAGCGCCTGCGCCTCGGCGCCGCGATCTTCCTTGACGAAGGGCTGCATCTTGAGCGCGAGCTCGGCGGCGACCTGATCGCTCGTCAGGCTCTTCGCGCGGCGGCGGATCGGCGCGCCTTTCTGCCAGGCGAGCGCGCGGACATAGGGCAGCTCGGGCAGTTCCTGCGCGCCGCGCGCCTTGGCGAGCCGGGCGAGGCTTTCGGCCTCGGGCAATTCGGGCGCCTCGGCGAGCAATTTGGTCAGATCGTCGAGCCCGGCCTTGGGCGAGCCCTTGGCGGTGAGGATTTCGGCGAGCGCGATCGCGTGGAGCGGCCCCGGCTTCATCCCCGCGAGCGCGAGCCGCGCGTCGAGCCAGGCGCCGCGGTGGAGCGCATCGAACACCGCGCGATAGCCCGCGCGCTGCTCGTCATCGAGCTGCGCCGGAATGCCGTCGGGCTTGGCGGGGAGCGTCTGGACGGTCGGCGGCGGCGCTTCGCCCGCCGGCCCCGCGGCGAGCGCCGGGGCGGTGCCCGCGCTCGCGATCAAGATCATCGCCCAAAGCTTCACGCCCACCCCCCGGTCAACAGCTGCAAGTCCCGCCACGCCTCGGCCTTCGCCGCCGGTCGTTCGAGCAGGAAGCGCGGCGGGAAAGAGGCAACCGCGCTTGCCGCCTTATTGCCGATCCTATGGTTAAGTGGCTGTAAAGACCCGCGTGCCCCCATCACATCCACCCCGAGCAACGCACGGCTCGCCGCATTGCCGAACAATAGCAGCCGTTCGGGGGCGACCAGGCTCACGTGATGGCGCGCGAGCGCCGCCAGCCGGGCGCTGCTTTCGGACGGCAGTCGCCCCGCGAGCGGCCGGCCCCAGGCGAGCGCGGCGAGGTGGATGCGCGACCGATCGAGCCCGATCGCCGCGAGCATCGCGTCGAACAAGCGCCCGGCGGCGCCGCCCAGCAGCGCCTCGGGCGCGTCGCGCTCGGGGCATTCGACGAGCACCATCAGCCGCGCGTCCGCCGGGCCTTCGGGCGCGAGCAGCGGGGTGCCCCAGCCGGCCTCCGGGGCGGCGTCGCTCAACCGCCAGGCGAGGAAGGCGTCGAGCGTTTCGGGCAATTTGACGTCGGGCGTGCTTGCGCGGTCCGTATCGAGCGGCGGCGCGACCCGGGGCGCGGCGGACGGCGTTGCGAGCGGGGGGATCGGCGCGGGCGCCAGCCAATCGCGCGGGGCATCCTCCACCAGCACGTCGACCCCCGCGTCGCGCCACCAATCGAGCGCGCTTTTGGCAAAAGCCCAATCTAAATGCTGGTCGGCCCCCATGGACCGCCTTAGACGAAGCCTTGACGCGGCGGTCAAGAATTGGGCACGCGGCCGAGGACCAAATGTGGCGCCGCCGCGACGAGCGGGCGGCGCGGGAGAGAGTGATGAGCGAACGCGAGTCGATGCCCTATGACGTGGTAATCGTGGGCGGCGGGCCGGCGGGCCTGTCGGCGGCGATCCGGTTGAAACAGGCGGCGGCCGAAAGAGAGCTCGAACTGTCGGTCTGCGTGCTGGAAAAGGGCTCGGAGATCGGCGCGCATATCCTCTCGGGCGCGGTGATCGATCCCAAATCGCTCGACGAGCTGATCCCCGATTGGCGCGAGCGCGGCTGCCCGCTCGCGCAAACGCCCGTTACCGACAATCAGCATTGGATCATCGGCCGCAAGAGCAAGTTCGAAGTCCCGCACTTCCTGCTGCCGCCGTTCATGAACAACAAGGGCACTTATACCGGCAGCCTGGGCAATCTCTGCCGCTGGCTCGCCGAACAGGCCGAAAGCCTGGGCGTCGAGATCTTCCCGGGCTTCGCCGCCGCCGAAATCCTCTACAACGAGGACGGCTCGGTGAAGGGCGTCGCGACCGGCGATCTGGGCGTCGCGCGCGACGGCACGCGCAAGCCCGATTATCAGCCCGGCCTCGAACTCCACGCCAAATATACTTTCTTCGCCGAAGGCGTGCGCGGCCATTTGAGCAAGCAACTCCAGCGCCAATTCCATCTGCGCGAGAATTGCGACGTGCAGGTTTACGGCATCGGCATCAAGGAATTGTGGGACATCGCGCCCGACAAGCATTTCCCCGGCCGCGTGATCCACACCCAGGGTTGGCCGCTCAACGAAACCAATTCGAACGGCGGCGGCTTTCTCTATCACCAGGCGAACGGGCAGGTCGCGCTCGGCTTCGTCACTTGGCTCAACTATACCAACCCGCATCTCTCGCCCTTCCACGAAATGCAGCGCTGGAAGACGCACCCGGCGATCGCCGACATTTTGAAGGGCGGAAAGCGCGTGTCCTATGGCGCGCGCGCGATCAGCGACGGCGGCTGGCAATCGGTGCCCAAGCTGTGCTTCCCCGGCGGGGTGCTGATCGGCTGTTCGGCGGGCTTCCTCAACGTGCCGCGGATCAAGGGCACGCACACCGCGATGAAATCGGGGATGATGGCGGCGGAGGCGGCGGTCGAGGCGATCGCCCGCCAGCGCCAGAATGACGAACTCACCGCCTATGACGCCGCCTATCGCACCAGCTGGGTCGAAAAAGAGCTGCGGATGGTGCGCAACGTCGTGCCGCTGGTGAAGCGCTTCGGCGATTTCATCGGCGCGGGGCTCGCGGCGGCGGCGATGTGGCTCGAATATTTGGGGGTGCGGCTGCCGTTCACCTTGCATCACCACCCCGATCACGAGGGGATGTGGCGCAAGGATCTCGTCAAGGCGCCCGTCTATCCCAAGCCCGATGGCGTGCTGACTTTCGATCGGCTTTCCTCGGTGTTCCTGTCGAACACCAATCACGAGGAGGATCAGCCGGTCCATCTGACGCTGCACGACGCGAGCGTGCCGATCCGCGTCAACCTGCCGCAATATGACGAGCCGGCGCAGCGTTATTGCCCGGCGGGCGTTTACGAAGTGGTGGGCGAGGCCGAAGGCAATCCCCGCTTCGTCATCAACGCGCAGAATTGCGTCCACTGCAAAACCTGCGACATCAAGGACCCCAGCCAGAACATCAACTGGGTGGTGCCGGAGGGCGGCGGTGGCCCCAATTATCCGAACATGTAGCCTGGCGCTCGCGCTGATCGCCCCCGGCGTGGCGGGAGCGACGGCGCCGAGCGATTTGAGCGCTTATGTCCGCGCGCGCGCGGCCGATGCGGGTGGCGCGCCCGCGATCGCGGCGGCGGCCTATGCCGAGGCGTTGAGCGCGGCGCCGGGGGACGCGGTGGTCGCGATCCGCGCCTATCGCGCGG
>LWDI01000049.1 GCA_002083475.1 Proteobacteria bacterium SG_bin5 | reverse complement strand
CGCGCGGCGCCTGAGGGGCAAGCGGTGCCTCGGGCGCCGGGGGCGGAGTCGGCGCGTCGAAGCGCGCGAGATCGACGCCGGTCGTCACCCGCACCTGCTCGCGCAGCCGCTCGGCCGCCGCCGTTCCCGACGCGGTCACCCCCAGCGCGACGAGCGCCAGCGCCGACACCCCCGCCAGGCCGCCCCAACGGCGCCCGGGCGATACCCGATCCTTGGCCAACATCCGCAAGCGTCCCTTCAGTTCGTTGATGGTATGGAGGTGGCAGGCGGCCGACACCGCGCCGCCATGCGCCGATTTCACGATCGCGCGGCCATAGGCATGGCGCAGCGCCTGGTCGCGCCCGGCGAGCACCCGCGCGTCGCACGCCATTTCCTGGTCCGCGCGGAAGGCGCGGAAGGCGCGCCAGGCGATGGGGTTGAACCAATGCAGCCCCAGCGTGACCAGCGCCACCCAGTTCGCGATTAGATCGCCGCGCGCATGGTGCGTCAGCTCGTGCGCAAGCGCGAGCGCTTGTTCCTCGGCATCGTAACGCTCGGCGAAATCGACCGGAAAAGCGACATATTTGCGCCAAATGCCGAAGGCGAGCGGGCCGGTCGCCGCGCGGGTGCGCAGCACGCGCACCGGTCCCGCGACCGCCGCGCACGCCCCCGCGCGCAGCCGCGCGCAAAAGCGGCTGTAGCTCGCCAGATGATAGAGGATGAAGCCGATCGCCCCCATCGCCCACAGCCCCGCGAGCACGGGCAGCAGATTGGCGCCGTGCTCGACCAGCGTCGGCGGGACGATCGCGGCGTCCAGCGCGGGGCTGCCCAGCGACACCTCGATCGCCCGCGCGCGCAACTCGATGTCGAGCCCGCCCGGCGCCACCACCCCCGCCACCACCGAGCGATGCTCGGCATGGCGCAGCAGCGGCGCGACGAGCGTCGTCAGCCGCCATTCGCCCGGCAGCGGCGGCAGCAGCAGCCGCGCGACCGGCAGCAGCCACAGCGCATAAGCGACCTCGGGCCCGAATGCGCGCCGCACGGCCCCACGCAGCGCGAGCACCAGCAGCATCAACAGCGTCGAGGCGATCAATCCTTCGATGGCCCAAGCGATCATTGCTTCAACCCTTTCAGCAGCGCTTCGATTTCCTCGATGTCCTTGGGGCTGAGCGCGTCGCGCTCGGCGAGATGCGCGACGAGCGGGGTAAGCCGACCGCCGAACAGCCGATCGATCAGCCGCCGCGATTCGCCCGCGACATAATCCTCGCGCTTGACCGCCGGCCGATAGAGATAGCGGCGCCCGTCCTCTTCATGGCTGATCACTTGCTTGGCGAGCAGCCGCCCGAGCAAAGTCTTGACCGTGTTCGCGCTCCAATCGCGCGCCGGCCCCACCCGCTCGGCGACTTCCTGCGCGGTGAGCGGACTCTCCGCCCAGAGCGCCTCCATCACCGCATATTCGGCGTCGCTGATCCGTTCGCTCATGAGTCGCACCCGTTGTTGACTACGATCGTAATCGCATTGCTTACGGATGTAGTCAAGGGGGGCTCCGGCGGAGAGATCACCTGCCGGGGGCAGGTGATCCGCCGGCGCCCGGGGCACAGGGTGCCCCGGCGGCGCGAGGGGGTTCCTCCGCCTGCCTCAGCGCGTCGCCCCAGCAAAAGCTGGGGCCTCGAGCTATTGGCGCGCTCCGGATCGTGAAGGCCCCAGCCTTCGCTGGGGCGACGATCGGATTTCTAGGATTTTTCGAGAGACCCCGTCGTCCGCGCGCGGCGAAGTGTCGGCGGACTTTACACTCCACCTCTCGCCCCGCGCGCCGTTAACCATCGTCCCGCCCGGAAGAGCGCGCATCGCCTAAGCTGGCACGCGCCCTGCATCGTCTTGGCTGCCCCAAGCGGCATGCCGCTCAAAGGGCGGGTCGGTTGCTCCCCCGGTCTCGCGCCGACCCGCCCACCCGGCTTGCCGAGCCCCGATCCGGGGCGCGCGGCGCCTCGAGCCAGAGCCTTGCCGAGCGTGCCGAAGCACAGTCCTTCTTTTCGACGGTCGCGAGACAGGACCGCCCGTCGACAAGCTCGGGGCGAAGGCCGTCCCGTCGATCCCCTAGCCCGCCAGCGCCTCGACATGCGCGCGGTCGGCGGCGCGGCGGCCGGTCTTGGCGCGCAACGCGGCGTGCGCCAGCGCGCGCGGATAGATTTCGTCGAACAATTGCTCGAAGGTGCGCTCCCAGCGGAATTGCTCGGCGTGCGCGCGCGCGGCGCGGGCAATCGCGGCGCGGTCGCTCGCCCACACCGTCTGGACGTTCGCCGCCATCGCCTCGGCATCGTCGACCGGGCCGAGCCGCCCCAGCCCCGCCGGCACGCGGTCGATCATCGCCCCGCTCGCCACGCCCACCACCGGCAGCCCCGAGGCCTGCGCCTCGACCACCGAAATGCCGAAAGTCTCGTCGGCCATCCCCGAGACGTAGATGTCGGCCGAGGCGAGCGCGCGGGCGAGCGCGGCGCGGTCGCTGATGAAGCCCGGGAAAGCGATCGGCAGCCCGGCGCTTTCGGCCATCAACTCGGCGCGCAGCTTGCCGTCGCCGACCAGCACCAGCGCCGCGCCGAGCGCGGGCGGCAGGCGCTTCATCATCTCGACGAGGACGCGCGCGCGCTTTTCGTTATCGAGCCGGCCGGCATAGATGAGTAGCGGCCCGTCGCCCGGCAGGCCGAGTTCGGCGCGATAGCCGGGATCACGCCGCGCGGGATCGAACATGTCGATATTCACGCCCAAGGGCAGCACCGCCGTCCGCCGGATTTTGCGGCCCGCGAGCACCGCCTTGATCTCCTCGGTCAGCGTATAGACCCAGTCAAACTCGCGATAGGTGATCTCGGCATAGCCATAGGAGAGCCAGCGGAAGCCCTTGCCCAGCGTCTCGCCGAACAGGCCGCTGGCGACACGGTAAACATGGGCGTTGGGAAAATCGGTCGAATAGCCCGCGACCAAAGCGGTTTCGGGGAAAGCGCGGCGGTGGTGGATCGCGGTCCAGGGCAGCACCCAGGGGCAGAGCGATTCGACGATCGCCGGGCGATAGCGCGCGAGCAATTGGCGCACGACCCTGGTGCGGAGGATGAAACGGTAATTGGGGCTGCCGCGCACCGGATCGGCGCCGACCTCGCACCAGATATGGCGCCCGCGCGTCTCGATCCGATCCTCGGGGCCGGGCACGATCTGGAGCAGGCTGTGCGGCGTGTGATCGAGCACATAATCGCGCTTGGCGCGCAGATAAGTGCCGACGCCGCCGCCCGCGATCGGCGAATAGCTTTGCGTCAGATCGCAAATCAGCATCGGCGCGCGCGCCCCCACGCCGCGCCCCAATGCGCCCGTTTCAAGCAGCATCCGCTCCCCCTAATGATCGCCGGCTCAATTCGCGCCGACGACGCCTTTCGCCTCGAACAACTGAGCCAGCTCGCCGGTTTCGAACATTTCCATCATGATGTCCGATCCGCCGACGAATTCGCCCTTCACGTAAAGCTGGGGGATCGTCGGCCAGTCGGAGAATTGCTTGATCCCCTGGCGGACCGCTTGGTCTTGCAGCACGTCGACCGAGTCGAACTCGACGTTCAGATGCTGCAGGATCGCGACCGCGCGGCTCGAAAAGCCGCATTGCGGGAACAGCGGGGTGCCTTTCATGAACAGCACCACGTCATGGTCGCGCACGATCTGGCCGATGCGCGCTTGGGTATCTTCGGTCATGCTTGGTCCTCGGGGGTGGCGGTGGTGAGTTGCAAAGCGTGGAGCAGGCCGCCCATGCGTCCGCCCAACGCCGCGTAAACCGCCTGATGTTGCCGCACGCGCGGCAGGCCGCGAAAGCTCTCGCTCGTCACGCGCGCGGCATAATGATCGCCGTCGCCGGCGAGATCGGTGATGTCGACGCGCGCATCGGGGATCGCGGCGCGGATCAGCGCTTCGATCTCGGCGGCGGCCATCGGCATTATTGCGCTTCCAGCTGGCGGCGCGCCTCGGTCGCTTGATCGGCGAGCGCGCGGCGCACCGCGGCCTCGTCGATCTCGACCCCGGCGGCGGTCAAGTCGCCGAGCAGCTTGCGGATCACGTCCTCGTCGCCGGCTTCCTCGAAATCGGCCTGGACGACGGCTTTTGAATAAGCATCGGTTTCCTCGGGCGTCAGCTTCATCAGCCCGGCCGCCCAATGCGCGACCAATTTGTTGCGGCGCGCGGTCACCCGAAAGGCGATTTCTTCGTCGCGGACATATTTCGCCTCGAAGGCGCGTTCGCGATCATCGAATGTCGTCATTCGCTTTTCCTTGTTTGGCGGCGGCACGGCGGGACCGCGCGGTCCTCGGCCGGAATCTCCTAGCGCAGATAGTTCGCTGTCGAAAGCAGCGCAACCGCCCGCTTAACGCTTCTTTGAGCCATGCTGCGTTACGCTTGGCGACACGCGCGATGGGAGCCACGCCGAAAATGGCGATGTCGATCAACTATCCGAGCCCGGTCAACGTCAACGGCTTCGCTTGCTGGAATTGCGGCGAGGTGGCGATGGCCAAGCGCGACATCGATCCCGCGCATCCCGCCTCGGGCCCGCATGGCAAGAACGCGGCGAGCGACCCGACCCGCCAGCCGCTCGACCACGCTCGCCTGGAAGCGGTCAAGCGCGCCGCCGAGACCGCCGCCGCCACCCAGCGCTACACCGCGCAGGGGGTGCCGGGGGTGACGCAATCGCCCGGCGCGGCGTTCCAGTTGATCGCTTGAGCGACCGGCTGGCCGAGACCCGCCTCACAAGCCACCCTCGCCTTCACACGTCACCCCCGCGCAGGCGGGGGTCCATAATCACGGACCTTTGCCAGAATGGATCCCCGCCGACGCGGGGATGACGTGGGGGTTGGGGGGGGGCGCCGCCACGCCTTTGAGCGCGCCCCCGCTCAGTCCCCCACCCGCACCACCAGCTTGCCGATCGCCTCGCGCGCGGCCATTTTCGCGATCGCGGCGCCCGCATCCTGCAGCGCGAAGCTCTCGGTGACGCGCGGCGCGATCTTGCCCGCCGCCCATAGCTCGAACAAGGTGGCGACATGCGCGGCGTTGGCCTGCGGATCGCGCGCGGCGAAAGCGCCCCAAAACACCCCGCAAACGTCGCAACTCTTGAGCAGGGTCAGGTTGAGCGGCAGGCGCGGGATGCCGGCCGGGAAGCCGACCACCAAATAGCGCCCCTCCCAGGCGATCGCGCGTAGCGCGGGCTCGGCATAATCGCCGCCCACCGGATCATAGATCACCTCCGCCCCGCCCGGCCCGACCGCGGCCTTGAACTGTTCGGCGAGCGCCTTGCTCGCGTCTTTGTCGAACGGCGCGCGGCCATAGATCAGCGTCGCGTCGGCGCCGGCATCGGCCGCCGCCCGCGCCTTGGCCGCGCTCGAGACGGCGGCGATCACCCGCGCGCCGAACGCCTTGCCGAGCTCGATCGCGGCGAGCCCCACCCCGCCCGCGGCGCCGAGCACGAGCAAGGTTTGCCCGGCTTGCAACCGGCCGCGATCACGCAGCGCGTGGATCGTCGTCGCATAGGTCAGCAGCAGCGCCGCGCCTTCCTCGAAGCTTCTGCCCTCGGGCAAACGGTGGAGCGCCGCCGCCGGCACCGCGAGCGTTTCGACGAGCCCGCCATGGCCCACCGTCGCGATCACCCGGTCGCCCGGCGCCCAGCCGGTCACGCCTTCGCCGATCGTCTCGACGATCCCGGCGATCTCGCCGCCCGGCGCGAAGGGACGCGGCGGGCGGAATTGATATTTGTCCTCGATGATCAGCACATCGGGATAGTTGATCGCGCAGGCCTTAACCTCGACGGTTACTTGCCCCGGCCCGGCGATCGGATCGGGCAAGGTGGTGAGTTTCAGCGTTTCGGGACCGCCCGGGGCGGTGGATAACAAGGCGCGCATCGCTCTCCCTTCGGCGCCACTCGGCGCTCTTCGTCAAGGAAAGCGTCTTGCCGCCTCGCGCGCGCTTCGTCCAGCCGCGCCGGCGGGGGCTTAGCGGACGGGCGCGGGCGCGATCACGCCCGGCTCGGGCGCCGCGCTCGACACGCCACCCGCCGCGAAAGCACATGCGCCGCTCAGCAGCGTTCCGGCCACCAGCAGCACCAAAGCTCGTTTCATCGCAAATCCCCCAAGTCCCGCTCGACGCTATAAATGGGGCGGCGCGGCGGCGATAGCCTTATCATCCTATATTGGTAAAAATCCGCACAGCGCCGCGCGTTCCGCGCCGACGCCCCCGCCCCCGCCGCCGCTCACGTCGCTAATCGCGCTCGCGCGCGATCTCGCAGCCGATGCGCGCGTCGGGACAGATGTCGGGCTTGACCGAGCGCACGCGCACCCGCCGCACGCGCGGATCGGCGAGCGCCAGTGCCGCGACCGCTTCGACCAACGTCTCCTGCAGATCGAAATGGCGCGCGGCGACCAAGGCGATGATCCCGGCGCGCAGGAAATCATAATCGACCACCGCCGCGATATCGTCGGGCGGCGGCTGGTCATAATGGCAGTCCAGCCACACGCTCAGCACCACGCGCTGCGGGGCGGCGCGCTCCTCGGCATGAATGCCGAGCCCCATGCGGAGTTCGAGGCCTTCGAGCGCGATGCGATAGTCAGGCATCGGCGCCCCGGGTCGCGAACATCACGTCGCGGCGGCGCGGCAGAAAGCGCTGGCCGCAATCGACGAACAGCGTCTCGCCGCGTAGCCCCCGTGCCTCGAGCAGGAACGCGACCGCCGCCGCCACCGCCTCGGCGCGCACCGGGCGGCGCAGCAAATTGCGGCGCGCGACCGCGCGATATTCGTCCTCGCTTTGGTCGAGGCTCGGCAGGGTGAGCCCGGGGGCGACCGCGTTCACCCGCACGCGCGGCCCCAGCGCCTGGTCGAGCATCCGCGTCGCGCCATGCAGCGCGACCTTGCTGCAGCTATAGCCGAAGAAATCGGGGTTGAGATTGACGATCTTCTGATCGAGCAGATTGACCACCGCGCCCTCGGCGAGATCGTCTTGCGCGGCGAGCGCCTCCGCGAGCAGCGCGGGCGCGGTGAGGTTGAGCGCCATGTGCGCGGCGAGCAGCGCGGGATCGATCGCGCCGGGGGTATCGAATTCGAACAACGAGGCATTGTTGACGATCGCCGCCACCGGCCCGCCGAGCGCCGCGCGCGCCGCCGCGAGCAAAGCGGCGGGGCCGCTCGGCACCGACAAATCCCGTTCGAGCGCGACCGCGCCGGGCAGCGTCGCCGCCATCTCGCGCGCGGCGCTTTCGGAGCGGCAGTGATGCACCACCACCCGCCACCCCGCCGCCGCGAGCCGGGCGCTGATCGCCGCGCCGATCCGCCGCGCGCCGCCGGTGACGATCACCCCCCTATTCACGATAGCCCATCAGCGAGAGCACTTCGCGGCGACTGCGCTCGTCGTCCTTGAACACCCCCATCATCCGGCTGGTGACCATCGCCACCCCCGGCGTGCGCACGCCGCGCGCGGTCATGCAGGCGTGGGTCGCCTCGATCACCACCGCCACGCCTTGCGGGCGCAGATTTTCCCAGATGCAATTGGCAACTTCCGCGGTCAGCCGCTCCTGCACCTGCAGCCGCCGCGCGAAGCCGTGCAGCACGCGCGCGAGCTTGGAAATGCCGACCACCCAATTGCTCGGCAGATAAGCGATGTGCGCCTTGCCGATGATCGGCGCCATATGATGCTCGCAATGCGACTGGAACGGGATGTCCTTCAGCAGCACGATCTCGTCATAGCCGCCGACTTCCTCGAACACGCGGGCCAAGTGGCGCGCTGGGTCGTCCTCATAGCCCTGGCAATATTCCTTCCACGCGCGCGCGACGCGCGCCGGGGTGTCGCGCAGCCCCTCGCGCTCGGGATCGTCGCCCGCCCAACGAATCAAGGTGCGCACGGCGGCTTCCACCTCCGGCGGCACCGGCATTTTGGCCGGCGCCGCGACGAGATCGCCCGCGTCGCGGTGGTCGTCGAAATCGCTCATTCATGCCTCCACTGGCCCAGGTGATTCGCGATCGACGCTACGTCAACCGATATCCCGCCCTAATCGGTTCCAATCCAAAACTGTCTCATTCGAGCAACAATATGGCAAAGGCGCGGGAAAGCGTGATTTTCTGCCGTTGACGCTGACGTCAGCCGGGGGCTAATCCGATACCGTAAGTTCTAATTCGGTCGATCGCGAACCAAGGACGACGGCCGATAGGGAGGGGATCGATGAAACAATTCCACCTGCTGGCGGCAGCCTCGACGCTGGCGATTTTCCATGCCGCGCCCGTTTTCGCGCAGAGCGCGCCCGCGCAGGACCCGGCGGCGCAGCAGAGCCAGACCGACGCCGCCGCCCAGGCCCCCGCGGCTCAGACCGGTGACCAGTTCGTTCAGGAAGACGTCGTCGTCTCGGCGACCAAGACCGACAAGACGCTGCTCGACACCCCGATTTCGGTCGACGTGGTCAGCGGCGCGCGCATTCAGCAAAACCAGATCCGTGATCTGCTCGATCTGCAGCGCGTCACGCCGTCGCTGCGCGTCAACCAGCTGCAAAGCTCGGCCAACACCAATTTCGTGATCCGCGGCTATGGCAATGGCGCGAACAACGCCGGGATCGAGCCGTCGGTCGGCGTGTTCATCGACGGCGTCTATCGCTCGCGCACCGCCGCGCAGATCGGCGACTTGCCGACGCCGCGGCTGAAGCGGGTCGAGGTGCTGCGCGGGCCGCAATCGACCTTGTTCGGCAAGAACGCCTCGGCGGGCGTGATCAGCATCGTCACCGCCGAGCCCAGCTTCACCACCACGGGCTTCGCCGAGCTGACCTATGGCGCGTTCAACGAATTCATCGCGCGCGCCGACATCTCCGGGCCGATCAACGACACGATCGCCTATGATATCTATAGCTTCTACAACCGGCGCGATGGTTATTTCGAGGATCGCGGCACCGGCATCGCCGAGAACGAGCGCAACCGTTATGGCACGCGCGGGCAGTTGCTGTGGCAGCCCAATTCCGACGTGAAATTCCGCCTGATCGCCGATTACGACAAGATCGACGAAGTTTGCTGCGGCGTGGTCAATCTGGTCAATGGCCCCACCGGCGCCGTCATTCAGGCGCTCGGTGGGCGGCTGATCCCCAATCAGCGCTTCCCCGACGCGGCCTTCTACAACGTCCCCTCGACCAACAACATTCAGAATTACGGCGTTTCGCTGCAGACCGATTACACGCTCAACAATTTCACGCTCACTTCGATCACCTCTTATCGTGAGTCGCTGCTGCGCACCAATCAGGATTCGGACTTCACCAGCGCCGATCTGATCGGGTCGAACCGGACGAACACCGACATCAGCACCTTCACCAACGAGTTCCGGATTGCGTCGAACTTCGATGGGCCGTTCAACTTCTTGCTCGGTAATTTCTATTTCAACGAGCGGATTCGGGTGTTCGACGGCCTGCGCTTCGGCCGCGATTTCCGCAACTATGCCAATGGCCTGGCCGGCGGCGGCATCTTCCCCGGCGTCGAAACCGGCATTCTCGGCTTCCCGCCGGGCACCTTCTTCCAGGCGGGCCAGGGCCAGTTCAACGATTTCCGCTATCGCAACAGCGCCTATTCGTTCTTCGGCAATTTCGATCTGGAGCTGATCCGCGGCGTTACCGCGACCTTCGGCTTCAACTATACGATGGACGAGAAGAACGTTTCGTCGAACAGCTTCACCACCGATATTTTCTCGACGCTCGATTTCGTCGCGATCGGCAACGGGCTGATTCGCAACCAGGGCATCGCGCAAGGCGTCGGCACGGCGCTGGGCTTGCCGGCGGGGGCACTGGCGACGCCGCAGCAAATCGGGCAGTTCGCCGCGCTGCAGCCGGCGATCTTCAATCAGATCAGCACCGGCGCGGCGGCCTTCGCCAACGCGAACCAGGCCAATCCGGCGGTCAACCCGCTGCTCGCGCTGCGGCCGTTCCAGTTCCTGCCGCCCTCGGTCAACTTCCCCAACGTGGTCGAGCCGGGCCGGACGAGCGACAGCAACTTCAGCTTCACCGCGCGGCTGGCTTGGAAGGTCACCGACGAGGTCAGCACCTATGTGACCTATGCGCAGGGCTTCAAGGCATCGTCGTGGAACCTGTCGCGCGATGCGCGGCCGTTCGCCGCCGATCTGCCGGCGCTGCGCGCCGCGGGGCTGGTGGTGCCCAACCTCACCACCGGCACGCGCTTCGCCGGCCCCGAACTCGCCGACAATTTCGAAGGCGGCATCAAGGCCAAGTTCCGCCGCGTTGCCTTCAACCTCGCCGCTTTCTACCAGATCCTGCGCGGCTTCCAGTCGAACGTGTTCATCGGCACCGGCTTCGCGCTCAACAACGCCGGCCGCCAATCGACCCATGGTTTCGAAGCGGACGCGACCTGGAACCCGACCAACGAACTGACGCTGAACTATGCGATCACCTTCCTGCGGCCGCGCTATGATCGCTTCCCGGGCGCGGCGGGCCCCAATGGTCAGCCGATCGATCTGTCGGGCACCGTTCCCTCGGGCATCCCCGAAGTCTCGATGACCGTCGGCGCGACCTATAACAAGCCGCTCGCCAATGGCGACCGCGTCATTCTGTCGAGCGATTTCCAGCTCGATACCCCGGCGCAGAATAGCGATCAGTTCCCGGGCTTCATCCGCGAGTTCCAGAACTGGAACGCGGCGTTCACCTATCAGCTGAAGAACGGGCTGGAACTGTCGGTGTTCGGCCGCAACATGCTCGATCAGCGCACCATCACCACCATCTTCCCCTCGGTCGCGCAGACGGGCAGCATTTCGGGCTATGCGAACGTGCCGCGGACCTATGGCGGCACGATCCGTTACCGCTTCTGATCCCGGGCGCTCCGGCGCCCCAATAGCCAAAAGGGAGGAACCCCCGGCCACCGCGCCGGGGGTTTTTCATGGGGGCCAATTCGAAGATCTAGAGCGGCGATCCGATCCGATCGGATCGCAAACCGCGCTACCGCTTCAGCCGCGCGGCGTGCCAGGCGATGTGATCGGCCATGAAGCTGGAGACGAAATAATAGCTATGGTCATAGCCCGGCTGGCGGCGCAGCGTGAGCGCGATGCCCGCCGCCGCGCAGGCCGCTTCGAGCCGCTCGGGCTTCAATTGCTCGGCGAGGAAGGCGTCGTCCGCGCCCTGATCGACGAGCAACGCGCCGAGCCGCGCGCCGTCTTCGATGAGCGCGCAAGCGTCATGCGCGCGCCATGCCGCCCGGTCCTCGCCCAGATAGCCGGCAAGCGCTTTCTGGCCCCAGGGGCAGTCGCTCGGGGCAGAAATCGGCGCGAAAGCGCTGACGCTGCGGAAGCGCGCGGGGTCGCGCAGCGCGATCGTGAGCGCGCCGTGCCCGCCCATCGAATGGCCGGTGATCCCCTGGCGGTCCATATCGACCGGGAAATGCGCCGCGACCAGCGCGGGCAGTTCGGCCTCGACATAGCTGCGCATCCGGAAATGCGGCGCCCAGGGGGCTTGGGTCGCGTCGACGTAAAAGCCCGCGCCCTGCCCCATGTCATAGGCGGGATCGTCGGCCACCCCCTCGCCGCGCGGGCTGGTATCGGGCGCGACGAAGATCAGGCCATGCTCGGCGCAGGCGCGGCGATATTCGCCCTTGTCCGTCACATTGGCATGGGTGCAGGTGAGCCCCGAGAGATACCAAAGCGCTGGCAGCCGCGCGCCGGGCGCATGCGGCGGCACGAACACCGAAAAGGTCATCGCCGTGCCGGTCGCGCGCGAGGCGTGGCGATAGACGCCCTGCACGCCGCCATGGGCCCGGGCTTCGCTCAGCGTCTCGATCATACCGGCAACTTGTGCATCACGCACAGCTTGTTGCCGGCGGGATCGCGCAGATACGCCATATAGACTTGCCCGAGCGACGCCTGGCGGATGCCCGGCGGGTCCTCGCAAGGGGTGCCCCCGGCGGCGAGGCCGGCGGCGTGCCAGGCATCGACCTGCTCGGCGCTGTCGCCCAGAATGCTGATCGTCATGCCATTGCCCGGCGTCGCCGCCTCGCCGTTGATCGGCTTGGTGATCGCGATCCGCGAGCCCTTATGGCTATAGAAATAACGCCCGCGATGCTCGCGCGCGGGCTCGCCGCCGAGCGCGGCCATGGTCGCGTCGTAAAAGGCCTTGGAGGCGTCGATATCGTTCGCGCCGACCATCACATGGGTGAACATCCGCCGCTCCTCTCAATAAACCACGACCGAGCGAATGCTTTCGCCCGCGTGCATCAGATCGAACGCCTTGTTGATCTCGTCGAGCGAGAGCAGATGGGTGATCATCGGGTCGATCGCGATCTTGCCCTGCATGTACCAATCGACGATCTTGGGCACGTCGGTGCGGCCGCGCGCGCCGCCGAACGCGGTGCCTTTCCAGACGCGACCGGTGACCAGCTGGAAGGGGCGCGTGCTGATCTCCTTGCCGGCCTCCGCCACGCCGATGATGATGCTCTCGCCCCAGCCGCGGTGGCAGCATTCGAGCGCCTGGCGCATCACCTCGGTATTGCCGGTGCAATCGAAGCTATAGTCGGCGCCGCCATCGGTGAGCGCCTGTACGGCGGCGATCACTTCCGCGCTCGATTTGCCGCGCGCGTCGATGAAGTCGGTCATGCCGAAGCGCCGGCCCCATTCCTCGCGCGCCGGGTTGATGTCGACGCCGACGATCGCGCCCGCGCCCGACAGCTTCGCGCCCTGGATCACGTTGAGCCCGATGCCGCCTAGGCCGAACACGACGACATTCTCGCCCGGGCGCACTTTCGCGGTGTTCACCACCGCGCCGACTCCGGTCGTCACCCCGCAGCCGATATAGCAGCTCGTCTGGAAGGGCGCGTCCTCGCGGATTTTCGCGACCGCGATTTCGGGGAGGACGGTGAAGTTCGAGAAGGTCGAACAGCCCATGTAATGATAGACGGGCTGGCCCCTGTAGCTGAAGCGCGTCGTGCCGTCGGGCATCAGCCCCTTGCCCTGGGTCGCGCGGATCGCGGTGCAAAGGTTGGTCTTGCCGCTGAGGCAGCTTTTGCACTGGCGGCATTCGGGGGTGTAGAGCGGGATGACGTGATCGCCCGGCGCGACGCTGGTGACACCGGCGCCCACCTCGCGCACGATCCCCGCGCCCTCATGGCCGAGGACGCTCGGGAACAACCCCTCGCTGTCGAGCCCGTCGAGCGTATAAGCATCGGTATGGCAGATGCCGGTCGCCTTGATCTCGACCAGCACCTCGCCCGGCTTGGGGCCTTCCAGATCGAGTTCGACGATCTCGAGCGGGCGTTTCGCCTCGAAGGCGACGGCGGCGCGGGTTTTCATGGGGAAGCAACTCCTTTCGCCGCCCGATTAGGCGCAACCTTCGCCGCCGCCAAGGCTTGGCGTCGGGGGCGGGCGACGCAGGAGGCGCGCGATGAGCGACGATTTGAAGAAGGGCGACCAAGTCACCTGGCGCAGCCATGGCGGCACCGCGCATGGCAAGGTGGTGAAGAAACAGACCAGCCCCACCCGGATCAAGGGGCACAAGGTCGCCGCGTCGAAAGACGATCCGCAATATATCGTGGAGAGTGACAAGGGCGGCCAAGCGGCGCACAAGAGGGACGCGCTGAACAAGGCGTGAGTCTGTCGGGGCGGCGCGGCTGCCGCCCCGTCCAAGGAAGGAACCTATGGCAAAGGAAAAGAAAGCCAGCGATGCGCCCAAGACGGGCGGCATCCATGCTCCCGTCACCCCGTCGGCCGATCTCGCCGCGATCGTCGGCGCCGACAAGCTGCCGCGCAGCGAGGTGGTGAGCAAGGTTTGGGAGTATATCAAGGCGCACAATCTCCAGAACCCGGAGAACAAGCGCGAAATCCTGGCCGACGAGAAGCTGGAGAAGATCTTCGGCAAAAAGTCGGCGACGATGTTCGAGATGAACAAGCATATTTCGGCGCATGTGAAGGCCTGAGCATGGGCCGGCGAGGGCGGCGGCGACGCCCCCTCGCCTCTTCGCCCCCTCGCCTCTTCGCCCCCTCGCCTCTTCGCCCCCTCGCCTCTTCGCCCGTTCGCCTGGCGCGGTCCACCAACGCGGGCGCTTCCGTAGAAACCCCTAATCGAAAAACCACGGTGTGGTCGGCGCGCTACGCCTTAACCAAAATGTTACGCGGTCGCTCCTAGGCGCTTGACCGCGCCCGGGGGAAGGAACAGGGCGCGATTTTAACGCAAATGTAATGCGCGTGACCCGCGCCCCAGGGGGATTCTATGCTCGACACGACCAGCCGCTGGACGCTCGGCCTTGCTCTGATGTTCGGCGGCCTCGCCGCGCCCACCGTCGCCATGGCGCAGGACGCGCCCGCCACCGCGCAGGACGCACCGGTCGCCGCGCCAGCCGAAGAAGAACAGCCCGACGTGATCGTGAGCGCCGAGCGCCGGCGCGAATATCGCAAGGACGTGCCGCTTTCGGTCGGCGCGCTGAGCGGCGAGAATCTCTCGGTGATCCAGGCGGGCGGCAGCGACATTCGCGGGCTTTCGGGCCGCATCGCGAGCCTCAACATCGAGAGCTCGTTCGGCCGCGCTTTCCCGCGCTTCTATATCCGGGGCCTCGGCAACACCGATTTCGACCTCAACGCCTCGCAGCCGGTGAGCCTCGTCTATGACGACGTCGTGCTCGAAAACCCGATCATCAAGGGCTTTCCGATCTTCGACCTGTCGCAATTGGAAGTGCTGCGCGGTCCGCAAGGCACTTTGTTCGGCCGCAATACGCCTGCGGGCATCGTCAAGTTCAGCACCGTCCGCCCCGACGAGCCGGGCGGCTATTTCCGCGCGAGCTATGGCAGCTATGATAGCGTGAATTTCGAGGGCGCGGCGACGGTGAAGCTCACCGACACCCTCTCGGCGCGCTTCTCGACGCTTTATCAGCATCGTTCGGATTGGGTGGACAATCTCCAGACCCCGCGCCGCGGCGATCTGGAAGGGTTCGACGATTGGGCCGGCCGCGTCCAGCTGCAATGGCAGCCGAGCGCGCCGCTCACCCTGCGGCTGACCGGCCAGTGGCGCGTGCTCGACGGCACCGCGCGCCTGTTCCGCGGCAACGCCTTCGCGACCGGCAGCAACCGGCTGATCGGGCTCGGCGGGCCGAACACCCCTTTCCGTCGCGATCAAGTCGCGATCGACGGGATCAATTTCCAGCGGCTGCGCAACTACAATGTCGGGCTGACGGTGGATTATGACTTCGGCCCCGTCACCCTCACCTCGGTGACCGCTTATTGGAACGGCAATCTCGCGAGCCGGGGCGATATCGACGGCGGCTTCGGCAACGCCTTCGCCCCGCCCTTCGGCCCGGGCTTCATCCCCTTCTCGGCGCAATCGCAAGACGATGTGCCGAACCTCGATCAATTCACCCAGGAACTGCGCATCGCCTCGACCTTGGGCGGGCGGTTCAACTATCAGGCGGGCTTTTTCTACTTCAACGAAAAGCTGCGCATCCAATCCTTCGATTTCGGCACCCCCACCGATCTAACGCCCGACGCGGTCGCCACCCAGCGCCAGGGCAGCGAGGCTTATGGCTTTTTCGGCTCGGCCAATTATCGCTTCCCCTTCGGCCTCACGCTGCGCGGCGGCCTGCGCTACAATAATGACGCGCGCAATTTCGTCGCCGCGCGCCCGGTCGATACCCGCCCGGCGTTCCTGGGCTTCGGCGGGCCGGTGCCCGATCAGCGCGCCAATGTCGGCAGCGACATCGTCACTTGGGACGTGAGCCTGACGCAGAAGCTCACCAACGACATCAATTTCTACGCCCGCGTCGCGCGTGGCTATCGCGCGCCCTCGGTTCAGGGTCGGTTGACGTTCGGCCGCACGATCTCGGTCGCGCGCGACGAACGGACGATGTCGTACGAGGGCGGCTTCAAGTCGAGCTTCTTCAACAACAAGCTGCGCTTCAACATCAACGGCTTCTACTTCACGACCGACGATCTGCAGCTCACCGCCGTCGGCGGCACCTCGAACTTCACGACCTTGCTCAACGCGCGCAACGTCGAAGGATCGGGGTTGGAGGCCGAGCTCGAGGCGACGCCCGCGCCGCGCTTCTTCGTCACCGCCTCGGTCAGCTTGAACGACACGCGGATCAACGATCCCAATTTGTTCGTCGCGGGCTGCGCGGCGCCGTGCACCGTGCTCAACCCGCAGCGCCCCGGCGCGCCGGGGATTTATTCGATCAACGGCAACGCGCTGCCGCAGGCGCCCAAGTGGATCGCCAATTGGACCGCGCGCTATTCGGTGCCGTTCCAGGGCGGCGAGATTTATGGGCTCACCGACTGGGCCTATCGCTCGCGCATCCAGTTCTTCCTGTATAATTCGGTCGAGTTCAGCAGCAATTACCAGCTCGAAGGCGGCGCGCGCCTGGGCTATCGCAAGGGCCGCTGGGATCTGGCCGCCTTCGCGCGTAACATCACCGATATGGTGGCGGCGACGGGCGGCATCGACTTCAACAACTTGACCGGCTTCGTCAACGAGCCGCGCATCGTCGGCTTCGAGGTCGGCTTCAAATATTGAGCATGAGCGCCCCCGCCGCGCGTGGCGGGGGCGCTGGTGCGTTTAAATGGCCGCGTAGCTGGTGAACAGCGAGCGGAGATTGGCCGAGGCGCCGCGCGTCAATTGCTCGATCCGGTCGCGCACGCCGGCGCGATCGAGCAGCAGCGTTTCATAAGCCATGTCCCAAGCGCCGAATTCGCGCGCGTCGACCGCGTGTTCGCTGAGCTTGACGAGCGCGAAATGGCGCGGGTCGGCGCCGATCCGGGCGAAAGTCGCGCGCACCGCCGCCTCTGGCCCCTCGAGCAATTGCAGGAAGCGCTTGCCGTTGTAGAGCAGCACGCCCGAGACGTGCGCGGCGGCGTTGTTGCGGCGCGAGGCGGCGAGGATCGCCTCGATCGCTGCGCGATCGACCCCGGGGCGTGCGGTGCTGATATAGCAAAGTTGCAGCATCGAATTGGTCTCCCGCCCGCGCCGGTCTAGCGGCCGCCCCTCGCCAATTGGTTAACGCCGCGCGAGGAAAGTCCAGCAAGCGACTGATCTTGTTACGCTTTCAACACGAGGCCGGTCGCCGCGCCCGGGAACCTAGCGCGGGCATCGCCATGGTCGCGACCGCGCGCCTCGGCTGGACTCCGGGGCGGCGCCAGAGCTATGGCGCCACTGATTTTCGTGGGGGACGACCGATGCTCAAGCGCCTGAGGCCGCTCACTTGTTCGCTCGTCGCGCTGGCGGCGCTCGCCCCGCCTTCCCCCGCCACGCCGGCGCCCGCCAAGCGCATCGCGCACGCCCCCGGCGCCACCCCGCTCCCAACCGGGCAGCGCATCACCCCGCTCGCCGCGCCGGGCGCGCGGTTCGAGCCGCTCGTAACACGCGGCGGCCCCAAGCCCGATTATGTGGCGGACGGCGCATCGGCGATGGCGCTCTCGCCCGATGGCACGTGGCTCGCGATCCTGACGAGCGGGTTCAACCGCTATAACGGCACCGACGGCAAGCTCGACCTGGCGGTGTCGCAGCAATATGTGCTGCTCTACCGCGTGGGCGCGGCGGGGGCGGTGCATGAGCAGACGCTCACCGTGCCCAACAGCTTCGGCGGCATCGCCTGGGCGCCCGATGGCGCGCGCTTCGCCGTGGGCGGCGGGGTCGACGACAAGCTCCACCTGTTCAGTCTGCAAGGGGCGCGCTTCGCCGCCGATGGCGCGCCCATCGCGCTCGGGCACAAGACGGGCAATGGCGCGGGCGTCCAGCCGCAAGCGGCGGGCGTGGCCTTCGCCCCCGATGGCAAACGCGCGCTGGTCGCCAATTATTACAACGACTCGGTCAGCCTGATCGATCTCGGCACCCGCCAGGTGATCGCCGAGCAGGATCTGCGCCCGGGCAAGATCGACCCGGCGCGCAGCGGCACGGCCGGTGGCAGCTATCCCTTCGGCGTCGTGTTCACCGGCGCGGGCGAGGCTTGGGTCTCGGCGCCGCGCGACCGCGAGTTGATCGCGCTCGCGGTGAGCGACACCGGCGTCCGCGTCACCACCCGCTTGCCCACCATCGGCGAGCCGACCACGCTTCTCCATGATGCCGCGCGCGGGCGGCTTTACGCCGTCGAGGATAATGACGATCGCCTTGCCATCGTCGATGTGAAGGCGCGCAAGCTCGGCGGCGAGCCCCGGCTCGGCCTGCCCGACAGCCTGGGCGCGACCCCGGGCAAGGGGCTCAACCCCAATGGCCTCGCGCTGCTCCCCGACGGTCGGCTGCTGGTGAGCTATGGCGGCGGCAACAGCGCCGCGCTGGTCGCGCCGGGGGACGACGAAGCGCGCGTGCTCGGGCTGGTGCCGACCGGCTGGTATCCCTCAGCCGTCGCCGCGAGCCGCGACGGGCGGCGGCTGTTCGTCGCCAATCGCAAGAGCCCGCCGGGGCCGAACCCGCTCGGCTGCCCGCCCAAGGTCGCGACCGTGCAGGCGCAGCCGACCGCCTGTGGCGCGGCGAACCAATATATCTTCCAGCTCGAAAAGGCCGGGCTGCTGCAATTCCCCGCCCCCTCCCCGCGAACGCTCGCCGCGACGACGCTCCAGGCGGCGGCCAATCTCGGGCTCAACGACCGCGCCGCGCGCGCCCGGGCGGAGGCGGTGATGGCGAAGCTGCGCGCGCGCATCCGCCACGTCGTTTTCATCGTGAAGGAAAACCGCACTTACGATCAGGTGCTCGGCGATCTCGAAATCGGCAATGGCGATCCGCGCCTCGCGATCCTGGGCGAGCGGCTGAGCCCCAATCACCACGCGCTCGCGCGCCAATTCGTGACGCTCGACAATTTCTACGACAGCGGCGAGCAAAGCTCGACCGGCTGGACCTGGACCACCGCCGCGCGCACCACCGACCTCATGGAGAAGACCGCGCCGGTGAATTACGCCGGGCGCGGGCTTTCCTATGAATCCGAACAGCTCGACCGCAATATCGCGACGCGCCTCACCCCCGCCGAGCGCGCGCGGGTGAACCCCAAGGCGAGCGCCGACCCCGATGTGCTCCCCGGCCCCGCGCTCGTCACCGCGCCCGATGGCGATGGCGACGACGCCGCCGAGCAAGGCGCGGGCTATATCTGGAACGCGGCGCTGAAGGCCGGGCTTTCGGTGCGCAACTACGGTTTCTCCAGCGCGGTGCTCGACGATCGCAACAATGCGGGCGACGCGCTGGTGCGCGAGCCTTTCAAGGAAAAGCGCGTGATCTTCCAGGCGGCGGACCGCGCGCTCGCGCCGCTGTCGGACCCTTATTTCCGCGGCTTCGACATGCGCGTGCCCGATCATTGGCGCGCCGAGGAATGGCTGCGCGAATTCGCCGAGCAAGACGCCAAGGGCCAGATGCCCCAGCTCACCCTATTGCGGCTGGGCGGCGACCATTTCGGCGATTTCAAGGACGCGATCGACGGGGTGAACACGGTCGAGACGCAAATGGCCGACAATGATTATGCCGTCGGCCGCGTGATCGAGCGCATTTCGAAGAGCCGCTTCGCCGCCGACACGCTGGTCTTCGTGATCGAGGACGATGCCCAAAACGGCCAGGACCATGTCGACGCGCGCCGCTCGATCGCTTTCGTCGTCGGGCCTTATGTGAAGCAAAAGGCGCTGGTCTCGACGCGCTATACCACCGTGCATCTGCTGCGCACGATCGGCGCGGTGCTGGGGTTGAAGCCGCTCGGGCTGAACGACGCGCTCGCGGTGCCGATGGCCGATGTGTTCGATCTAACCCAGCGCGACTGGCGCTTCACGGCGCGGCCGGCGGCGGTGCTGCGCACCACCCAATTGCCGATCCCCGCGCAAGCCTTCGCCGAGGCGAGCGACGGCGCCTGCGGCTTGCGGACCGCCGATTATTGGGCGGCGGCGATGGCGGGGCAGGAATTCCGCGCCGAAGACCGGCTCGACACCGATCGCTTCAACGCCGCGCTCTGGGCGGGGCTCGGGGTCGGGCCCGAGCCGGGGCGCAGCGGCGCCGATCTGCGCGCCGGGCGCGCCGCCTTGCTCGCGAGCGCGCGCCCCCGCTGCGGCTGATCGCGCGCGGCGCGCGATCGGTCGCGAATTTACGGTGAAGGCGGGTTTAGCCGATCTCGATCATTGCTGCTTCGCGATACCGCGCATATCCTCATCGTTGGGGGAGCGGAATGATGACCGAATCAGCGGTGCGGGATCGGCCTGGCGGGGCGCCCGAGATGGGGGCGCCCGAGATGGGGGCGCCCGAGATGGAGGCGCCCCGGGAAGCGGCGCCCAAGGCGGCGGCGCCCTTACCCTCGACCGCGAGCCTGATCGCGCTCGCGGCGACCGGGGCGCTCGCGGCGTGCGGCCCCTCGGGCGGCAGCGCGCCGCCGACCGGCAC
>LWDI01000048.1:8093-8697 GCA_002083475.1 Proteobacteria bacterium SG_bin5 | reverse complement strand
GCCTCGGCGAGCCCGTCGAGCGCCGCATCGGCCGCGCGCACCGGCGCGCTCTCGCGGTGGCGGCGGGCGAAGGCGAGCGCGCGCGCCCGCGAGGCCTCCAGCGTCGCGCGATCGGGAAGCGCGGCGCGTGGATCATTGCCCATCAGCGCGGATCGAGCTCATAAATCAACATGCCAATGCCGATGATCATCTCGAAAATATCGTCGGCGATCACCTCGCCGACGCGGAGCGCCCCCGTCGTCGCGACTTGCGTGCCGAGTTCGACGATCTTGTCGAGATCGATGCTGATCAAATCCATGCGCGGCCCCTTTGATTAACGGGCCGCAACTTTAGATAATGAGCGCGATCGTTGAAATTTACATCAATGTAACAAGGGTTGGCGCGGCGATTATTCGCGTGTAAACGCGGGCTCGTGACCACCGGCTTCGATCCTCGCTTGTTCTTGAGCTTCGGCAAACGCGGCCATGGCGGTTTGCTCGGCATCGATTATTACGATCACGGCGCCGATTGGTGCACGCTGATGCTCCCGTTTCGCCCGAGTCTCATCGGCGACGTCGAATCGGGGGTGCTCGCCTCGGGCCCGATCCTGACGATGATGGACATG
>LWDI01000048.1:0-8010 GCA_002083475.1 Proteobacteria bacterium SG_bin5 | reverse complement strand
CCGGGCAAGACGGTGTTCGGGCGCGGCGAATGCTATCGCATCACCCGCGCGATTTCGTTCATCCGCGGCCAGGCGCATGACGGCGACCCCGAGGATCCGCTCGCGCATGTCGCCGGCACTTATATGTTCACCGAGGCGCAGCCGTGAAGCTGCCGCCCTATGCCGATCTGCTGGGCCTGAGCGTCGATCTCGAGCCCGGGCTGCCGCCCTTGTTGACGATGCCCTTCGGCGAGGGGGTGACGGGGCGACCCGGTTTCCTGCACGGCGGCGCGATCGGCGGGCTGCTCGAAGTCGCGGCGATCGCGGCGCTGCAACAAGCGCTCGACGCCGAGGGCGGGGGCCGCGTGAAGCCGATCGGGGTGACGATCGACTTCATGCGCGGCGGCCGCGAGAAATTGACGCGCGCGCGGGGGCTAGTGACGCGGCTGGGGACGCGGGTGGCGAACGTCGACGCGCTCGCCTGGCAAGACGCCGAGGACCGGCCGATCGCGCGGGCGCGGATGAATTATTTGGTGATGCGCGGGGGGTAAGGGGCAGCCGGTTAAGCCAATCGCTGTTTCGCGAACTTGCGCGGGGCGCAGGGGTTTCGCAATCGTCATTGACGGGAATCCCCGTTATTGCGCTGTAACTGCTGGCCTTCTAAGCTGATGCTCGGAGGCATAGGTGGCGGATCAAAACTGGCTGTCGCTTTTTGGCGCTGCGTTGGGAGGAGGCGTTACCGTCAAGCTTCTTGATATTTTCTATCAGGAGTATCGCAGCTGGCGAGCCAATCACGCCGATAACGCGAAGACCGTCGACGAACGATTAGAGCCGTTGCTACGTGCCGCTGACGAACTGGTCGGTAAACTTCGATCTCTTGCCGAGCAAGACTTTATCCCGATCAAGGGCGCGGACCCGATGAATATGGAAGACGTGGGATTTTCATCCCTGGTCTTTCTATTCTTGCAATTTTGGTCGGAGGTCGAGATCGTTCGGTTTAGAGGGTTGTCGTCGGCGGTCGCGCGGAGTCAGCGGGGGCGGCAGACGCAGGCATTTCTAACCTGCCTCGAATCGCGGCGCGTCCGCTTGATCGATCGGATGTCGCAAAGGGCGCTGGGAGAAATAGCGCTCTCCGACGGTAAAACATTTAACTTTGTCAATTTCATCAAGAGTTACGATGAAGACCCCTATATGAAACGGTGGCTTACGCCGTTGGTCGAACTTCTATCGAAAACACATCAAGTCAACGTCCGCCAGAAAGTATTGCAATATGCTACGGTTGTTCATGCCATGATCGATACGCTGGATAAGGAGCATGTTGTAACGAACGCCAGACCAGCGACTCCAAACAAACTCAACGGCAAATCTTGGAACGATCTAAATTACCGAGTTTTTGGCCTGTATCTTAAATTTGTGAAGGACCGGCAAAAATATATAGGGCCGCCAAAGCGGCGGCCCTCCGGTTCTGGTTAGGTGGCGCGCAGGCCGCTAATGTTCCGTTGCGCCACCTTTAGCTCGTGGCCATCGATACTGGCCTATGGCATATATGGCATAAGGGGGCGAAAATGTCAATGGAGCCGGGGCCGCACAGGCGTTCCGTTTGTCCCAATCCTACCCCCGCGTCAGCTTCAACAGGCGCCCCGTCGAGCCTTGCCGCCCGTCCTCGAGCAGCCAGATCGCGCCGTCCGGGCCTTGCTCCACCTCGCGGATGCGCGCGCCCATCGGCCATTGATCGCCCTTTTTCGCGTTGGTGCCGTCGAGATCGACGCGCACCAGCGATTCGCTCGACAAGCCACCGATGAAGGCGTCGCCGCGCCACTGCGGGAACATCGCGCCCGAATAGATCATCAGCCCGCCCGGCGAGATCACCGGGTTCCACCAGACCTTGGGCGCCTCATAGCCATCGCCCGGTTTGTGATCGGGGATGTCGCGCCCGTCATAATGGCTGCCGTTCGACACGCGCGGCCAGCCGTAATTGCGCCCCGGCAGGATCAGATTGACCTCGTCGCCGCCGGCCGGGCCCATTTCCTGTTCCCACAAATTGCCCTTCGCGTCGAAGGCGATCCCCAGCAGGTTGCGATGGCCATAGGACCAGACCGCCGGATCGAAGCCTTGCGCGGCGAGCGGGTTGCCCGGCGCGGGCTTGCCGTCGAGCGTCAGCCGCAGCACTTTGCCGAGCGACGCCTTGGGGTCTTGCGCGGGATCGAATTTCTGGCGCTCGCCATTGGTGTAGAACAGATATTTGCCGTCGGGCGAGAAAGCGATGCGGCCCGAATAATGGCCATTGCCGGGGACGAAGGGGTGGGCGCTGTGGAGCGTCTCCACGCCTTCCAAGCGCGGCGCGCCTTGCTCGACGAGCTTGCCGCGCGCCAGGATCACGCCCTTGCCGCCTTCGCCCTTGGCCGAATAGCTGAAGTAAACCAGGCGGTTGCTCGCGAAGCCGGGGGCGAGCACCACGTCCATCAACCCGCCTTGCCCCTCGGCATCGACCATGGGGATGCCCGCGACCGACTGCCGCGTCTTGCCGTCGGCGCTCACCAGCAGCAATTGCCCCGCCTTTTCGGTGACGAGCATCCGCCCGTCGGGCAGGAAAGTCATCGCCCAGGGGGAATCGAAATCGGCGACGATCTCGCGCTTGAACACCGGCTCCTGCGCGCCTGCGCGCTCGCTCGCCGAACACCCGGCCAAAAGCACGATGGCGCACGTAATCAGGCGTTTGCGCAACATTTCATCATCTCCTTGCTCGCCTCGTTCGGGCGCGCCGACTTTTTTCGGCGCCTTCCATGCGCTAAACGCACGGGGGGGAAAAGAGGGGGGCGTGAAATGCGTAAGTCGTTCGGGCGGTTGACGGTGATGTTGGCGGGGGCCGTGATCGCGGCGGCGGCGGCGGCGGCGCAAAATCCGCCCGCGACCGCGCCCCAACCGGGCGCGACCGCCAAGCCCAGCGCCGCCGATCTCGCCGCCAATCCCTTCATGGAACTCCCCCAGCTCGCGCCCGATGGGCTGCGCTATGCCGCGCGCGCCACGGTGAACGGCCAGGCGCGGCTCGTGATCGTCCCCATCACGCGCGGCGGCGAGTCCAAGATCGACAGCTTCACGCTGCCCGCCAAGCAAAGCCTGCGCTTCTTCCGCTGGGCGGGATCGGGGCGACTATTGCTGAGCTTCGGGGCGAGCAGCGAATTCGAAGGCGAGCCGGTCTATATCTCGCGCTTGGCGGTGTACGATCTGGCGAGCCACAAATTCTCTTGGCTGGCGCTCGGCCAAATGGGCTTTTTGGGCGACGACATCGTCTTCGTCGATCCCGCCGGCGACTATGTGCTCGTCGCGATGCAGGCGACGCCTTATGAATATCCCAGCGTCCATCGCTTCGATCTCGCCACCGCCAAGCACAAGACGGTCGTCGAATCGCGCGAGCATGTGTGGAATTGGTTCGCCGACGATCGCGGCGTGATCCGCGCCGCGACCGGCGTCGACAATGGCCGTTGGTGGATGCTCTACCGCGAAAAAGAAGGCGATGGGTTCAAGCGCTGGTTCAGCGGCACGTTTAGCGACGACGACAATATCTATGATTTCCACGCGATCAGCGGCAGCGACATCGGCTATGCCACCGCCACCGGCAAAAGCGGGCGGCTGGGGCTCTATCGTTATGATTTCAAGAAAGCCGCGCTCGGCGAATTGGTGTGGGAACATCCCCAGGTCGATCTCGACGACGTGATCTGGGCCACCGACGGCACGCCGCGCGCGATCCAATATACCGACGATCGACCGCGCATCGCCTGGCTCGATCCCGAGATGAAGAAAATCCAGGCGGGGCTCGACAAAGCGGTGCTCGATGCCACCAACCGCGTCTTCTCGCGCAGCGCCGATGGGCAGCGGATGCTAGTGGTGAGCAGCTCGGCGAATCGCCCGCCCGAATATATGCTCTATGATCGCGCGAGCCGCGCGCTCGATCTGGCGGTCATTCCCTATCCGAAGATGCAGGACAAGCAGCTCGCGCCGATGCGCGCGATCACCTATCGCGCGCGCGACGGGATGGAGGTGCCCGCCTATCTCACTTTGCCCGTGGGCAAGCCCGAGAAGAATCTGCCGCTGATCGTGATGCCCCACGGCGGCCCCTTCGTGCGCGACAGCTGGGGCTATGATCCCTGGGTGCAGTTCCTGGCGGCCAAGGGCTATGCGGTGCTCCAGCCCAATTATCGCGGCTCGACGGGTTATGGCGTCGCTTATGTGAAAGCGGGCTATGGTCAATGGGGCCGGGCGATGCAGGACGATATCGACGACGGCGCCAAATGGCTCGCCGCGCAAGGAATCGTCGATGCCAAGCGGGTGTGCATCATGGGCGCCTCGTTCGGCGGCTATGCGGCGCTCTGGGCGAGCGTGAAGAGCCCGGATCTCTATCGCTGCGCGATCAGCTTCGCGGGCATTTCGGACGTGGGCGCGATGCTGCGCTATGATCGCAAGAGCTTCGCCGCCGACAAATATTTCCGCGGCTGGCGCAGCAAGGTGCAGGGCGAGAAGGATTTCGATCTGAAGAACGTCTCGCCATTGTTCGCGCCGCAGAAACTGGCGATGCCGCTGCTGATCGCGCATGGCAGCGACGATGATAACGTGCCGATGAGCCAATCGGCCAAATTCCACCAGGCGCTGCTCCAGGCGGGCAAGGCGCATGACTATGTCATCTATAAGGACGAGGGCCACGGGCTGGAGAAGGACGCGAACGAGACCGATTTCCTCGAGCGCGTCGGCGCCTTTCTCGACAAGCATAACCCGGCGTGATCACGCGCCCGCTTGCGCGCGGCGGCGCGGCGGGTTATGAACCTCGTGCCTTCTCGACATCGTGAAAAAATGCCGAGGCCGGCCCCCACGGGGTCGGCGCCGAGGCACCGTAGCTTTTGTCGAAAGAAAAAATGGTCGATCTCGCCCGCCTGCACCAGTTGATCGAGCCCGAGGCGCGCGCGCTGGGTTTCGCGCTGGTGCGCGTGAAATTCTTCGGCGGTGAGGCCGATCCGACGTTGCAGGTGATGGCCGAGCGGCCCGATACCCGCCAGCTGACGATCGAGGATTGCACCGCGCTCTCGCACCGCCTCTCCGATCTGCTCGACCGCGAGGACCCGATCGAGCACGCCTATCGGCTCGAAGTGAGCTCGCCGGGCATCGATCGCCCGCTCACCCGCGCGCGCGATTATGCCGATTGGGCGGGGCACGAAGCGCGGATCACGCTCGCCGAGAAGCGCGACGGGCGTAAGCAATTCAAGGGGCGGCTCGCAGGCATCGACGGTGAGGAGGTGCTGCTCGACGATGCGCAAGGGGTGACGCACCGCATCCCCTTGGGCGCGATCGAGGACGCCAAATTGCTGCTCACCGACCGATTGATCGCCGCCACTCAACCCCTGTCGGCCGCCGGCGCCGACGAACAAGAAATCGAAACCGAGGATCAAGACTGATGGCCACCGCCATTTCCGCCAACAAGGCCGAGCTGATCGCGATCGCCGACGCGGTCGCCAAGGAAAAGCTGATCGATCGCATGATCGTGATCGAGGCGATGGAAGACGCGATCCAGCGCGCCGCCCGCGCGCGCTATGGCGCGGAGAACGACATTCGCGCGAAACTCGATCCGCAAAGCGGCGATCTGCGGCTGTGGCGCGTGGTCGAAGTCGTCGAGGCGGTCGATGATTTCTTCAAACAAGTCTCGGTGGTCGACGCGCAAAAGCTGCAAAAGGGCGCCGCCGTCGGCGATTTCATCGTCGATCCGCTGCCGCCGATCGAATTCGGGCGCATCGCCGCGCAAGCCGCCAAGCAAGTGATCTTCCAAAAGGTCCGCGACGCCGAGCGCGAGCGCCAATATGAGGAGTTCAAGGACCGCGTCGGCGAGATCATCACCGGCGTGGTGAAGCGCGTCGAGTTCGGCCATGTCGTCGTCGATCTGGGCCGCGCCGAAGGCGTGATCCGGCGCGACCAGCAAATTCCGCGCGAAGTGGTGCGCGTGAACGACCGGGTGCGCTCGCTGATCCTGTCGGTGCGCCGCGAGAATCGGGGGCCGCAGATTTTCCTCAGCCGCGCGCATCCCGATTTCATGAAGAAATTGTTCGCGCAGGAAGTGCCCGAAATTTACGACGGCATCATCGAGATCAAGGCCGCCGCGCGCGATCCGGGCAGCCGCGCCAAGATCGGCGTGATCAGCCATGATAGCTCGATCGATCCGGTCGGCGCCTGCGTCGGCATGAAGGGCAGCCGCGTGCAAGCGGTGGTGCAGGAATTGCAGGGCGAGAAGATCGACATCATCCCCTGGTCGCCCGACACCGCGACTTTCGTGGTCAACGCGCTCCAGCCGGCGAACGTCAGCCGCGTCGTGCTCGACGAGGAAGAGGATCGGATCGAGGTGGTGGTGCCCGACGATCAGCTGAGCCTCGCGATCGGCCGGCGCGGGCAGAATGTGCGCCTCGCGAGCCAACTCACCGCCAAGGCGATCGACATCTTGACCGAGGCGGACGCGAGCGAGAAGCGCCAGAAGGAATTCATCGAACGCTCCGAAATGTTCCAGACCGAACTCGACGTCGACGAGACGCTCGCGCAATTGCTGGTCGCGGAAGGCTTCGGCAATCTCGACGAAGTGGCTTATGTCGAGCTCGAGGAAATCGCCTCGATCGAGGGCCTCGACGAGGAAATCGCCGCCGAGTTGCAAAACCGCGCGCAGGAAGCGCTCGACCGCCGCGAGGAAGCCGCGCGCGAGGAACGCCGCGCTTTGGGCGTCGAGGACGCGCTCGCCGACATCCCGCATCTCACCGAGGCGATGCTGGTCACGCTCGGCAAGGCGGGGATCAAGACGCTCGACGATCTCGCCGATCTCGCGACCGACGAGCTGGTGCAGCGCAAGCGCAGCGAACCGCGCCGCCGCGGCGACGCCGAGCCGCGCCGCAGCGAGCGCAACGAGGACAAGGGCGGGGTGCTCGCCGAATATGGCCTGAGCGAAGAGCAGGGCAACGAGATCATCATGGCCGCCCGCGCGCATTGGTTCGCCGACGAAGCCCCCGAGGAGGACGCGCATGCGGACTCCGAACGATGAGACGCGCGGGGTAATTCAAGAGGGCGACGATGCGGCGGGGGGCGACGACCCGATCCGCCGCTGCATCCTCTCGGGCGAGCGGGCGGCGCGCCATGCCCTGGTGCGCCTCGTGCTCGCGCCCGATGGCCAGGTGTTGCCCGATCTGCGCGCCAAGGCGCCGGGGCGCGGCGCCTGGATCGGGGTGCCGCGCGCCGCGCTCGAAACGGCGCTCGCCAAGGGCAAGCTGAAAGGCGCGCTCGCCCGCGCGTTCAAGACGAGCGACTTCGCCGTGCCCGCCGATCTGCCCGACCGGATCGAGCGCGGGCTCGAGCAGGCGTTTCGCGATCGGCTCGGGCTCGAGGCGAAAGCCGGCGCCCTGGTGATCGGCGGCGAGCGGATCGAGCGCGCCGCGCGCGAAGGCCGGCTCGCGCTGCTGCTCCACGCAAGCGACGCGGGCGCCGATGGCCGCCGCCGGCTCGATCAGGCGTGGCGCGTGGGGAGCGAGCAGGAAGGCAGCGATCTCAAGGGGCTAGTGCTGCCGTTCGCGCGCCCTATATTGTCGATGGCGCTGGGGCGCGAAAATGTGGTATCGCTTGGGATCACCGACCCCGGCGCGGCCCGGCGGTTGCGCGCTGCGCTCGACCGCTGGTTGCACTTTATCGGATCACCGCCCGTGAGCCCGGCTTGCGAAACCCCCTCGCAAGGCGCATCGGCTGTGGCCCAAGACGCGCATGATTGAAGGACTTTAGAGCGACTCGATGAGCGATACCGATAACGAAAAGCCGAAACTGGGTATGCGTCAGCCGCTGGGCCTGAAGCGCACGGTCGAAACCGGCAAGGTGAAGCAAAGCTTCAGCCATGGTCGATCGAACACCGTGGTGGTCGAGGTCAAGCGTCGTCGCGTCCTGGGGCGCCCGGGCGAGGGCGAGGCGCCGGTCGAGGAAGCGCGCGCCGCGCCCGCGCCGGCCGCCCCCGCGCGTCCCGCCGCC
>LWDI01000047.1:2291-9090 GCA_002083475.1 Proteobacteria bacterium SG_bin5 | reverse complement strand
GCGCGGGCGATGATGGACGTGTCCGACGGGTTGCTGATCGACGCCGCGCGGCTCGCTGCGGCGAGCGGGCTCGCGGCCGAGATCGCGCTCGAGGCGGTGCCGCTGTCGCCCGCTTATCGCGCCTTCGCCGGCGACGACCGCCCGGCGCGGCTCGCGGCGGCGACGGCGGGGGATGATTATCAGCTGCTCTTCGCCGCCCCGGCCGATGCGCGGCTGCCCGTCGAAGCGACGCGGGTGGGGACGCTCACGCCCGGCGCGGGGCTGCGGTTGAGCGATGCCGGCGAGGCCGTGCCGCTCCCGCCCCGCCTGGGGTTCGAGCATCGGGGGTAGGCCGGCGCCTGTCCATCATGCCGGCCCCGTCCCGGCATCCACCGCGCTTCCAGGCTTTGCTTGGGCGGCGCCCGGCGCGGCGTTGGCCCCGGGCCAAGCCCCGAGCGACGCGTTGCGGCGAATAGCCCCGTCCCCCGCCCCGAAGCGCTTGCGCTCGCCCGCGAAGCGGTTAGGCTCGCCCCATAAGGCCCGCGCAAAGGGCCAAGAGGGGATAGGGGATGCAGATTGTTTATGCGGCCATGGTCTGTGGCCTCATCGCGGTGCTCTATGGCTTCGTCACCGCGCGCCAAGTGATCGCCGCGCCCGCGGGCAATGAAAAAATGCGCGACATCGCCGCCGCGATCCAGGAGGGCGCGCAGGCCTATCTCGGGCGGCAATATCGCACCATCGCGATCGTCGGCGTGGTGGTCGCGGCGATCCTGGTCTTCACCCTTGGGTATGTCTCGACCATCGGCTTCGTGATCGGCGCGGTGCTCTCGGGGGTCGCGGGCTATGTCGGCATGAATATTTCGGTGCGCGCGAACGTCCGCACCGCCGAGGCCGCGCGGACCTCGCTCCAGGCCGGGCTGACGCTCGCTTTCCGCTCGGGCGCGATCACCGGGCTGTTGGTCGCGGGGCTGGGGCTGCTGTCTATCGCGGGCTTTTATTGGTATCTGGTCGAGATCGCGGGCCACCGGATCGATAACCCGGCCGATCGCACCATCGTCGAGGCGCTGACCGCGCTCGCCTTCGGCGCGTCGCTGATCTCGATCTTCGCTAGGCTCGGCGGCGGCATCTTCACCAAGGCGGCCGATGTCGGCGCCGATCTGGTCGGTAAGGTCGAGGCGGGCATCCCCGAGGACGACCCCCGCAACCCCGCCGTGATCGCGGACAACGTCGGCGACAATGTCGGCGATTGCGCGGGGATGGCGGCCGATTTGTTCGAGACTTATGTCGTGACCTTGGGCGTGACGATGATCTCGGTCGCGCTGCTGCTGCCCAAGGCCGATAAGCTCGGCGCGCTGATGGGCCTGCCGCTGATCGTCGGCGGGGTGTGCATCCTCACCTCGATCATCGGCACTTATTTCGTGCGGCTCGGCAAGGGCAGCATCATGGGCGCGCTCTACAAGGGCTTCTGGACCTCGGCCCTGCTCTCGGTGCCGCTCATCTATGCCGCGACCGTTTATGCACTGGGCGACATGAGCACGCCGGTCGGTGGCAATGCTTTCCTCTCGGGCGGCACGCCCGAACTCGCCGAGGGGCAGCGGATCGGCAATTTCAGCGGCAACGCGCTGTTCCTGTGCATGATGATCGGCCTCGCGGTGACGGGCGCGATGGTGTGGATCACCGAATATTATACCGGCACCAATTTCCGCCCCGTGCGCTCGATCGCCAAGGCCTCGGTCACGGGGCATGGCACCAACGTCATCCAGGGCCTCGCGATCAGCCTGGAGTCGACCGCGCTGCCGACCTTGGTGATCGTGGTCGCGGTGATCGCCGCTTTCCAGCTCGCGGGCGTGATCGGCGTCGCCTTCGCCGCGACCGCGATGCTCGCGCAAGCCGGGATGGTGGTCGCGCTCGACGCTTATGGCCCCGTCACCGACAATGCCGGCGGCATCGCGGAGATGGCCGGGTTGCCCGACGAAGTGCGCCACAAGACCGACGAGCTCGACGCGGTCGGCAACACCACCAAGGCGGTGACCAAGGGCTATGCCATCGGCTCGGCCGCGCTCGCCGCCCTCGTGCTGTTCGGCGCGTACACCACCGATTTGCGGACTTATTTCAGCGAGTTGACGGTCGATTTCTCGCTGTCCAATCCGTACGTCATCGTCGGGCTGCTGCTCGGCGCGCTGCTTCCCTATTTGTTCGGCGCGATGGGGATGACGGCGGTCGGCCGCGCGGCCGGCGCGGTGGTGGAGGAAGTGCGCGAGCAATTCCGCAACAACCCCGGGATCATGCAGGGCACCAGCCGCCCGGACTATGCTCGCACCGTCGACCTGGTGACCAAGGCGGCGATCGCCGAGATGATCGTGCCCTCGCTGCTGCCGGTCTTGTCCCCCATCGCGGTGTATTTCATCATCACGCTCGTCGCGGGGCAGGCGGAGGGCTTCGCGGCCCTGGGGGCGATGCTGCTGGGGGTGATCGTCTCGGGGCTGTTCGTCGCCATCTCGATGACCTCGGGCGGCGGCGCGTGGGACAATGCGAAGAAATATATCGAAGACGACCATCACGGCGGCAAGGGCAGCGACGCGCACAAAGCGGCGGTGACCGGCGACACGGTGGGCGACCCCTATAAGGACACGGCGGGGCCGGCGGTGAACCCGATGATCAAGATCACCAACATCGTCGCGCTGCTGCTGCTGGCGGCGCTGGCGACGGGGTGAGGGGTGGCGGGCGGCGCACCTGCCCGGGCAGGGGGTCCGCCGGCCACCTGCTCGGAAGGCAAGCCGGGCGCCGCGTCGCCCGCGGCGTGAAGTATCTGTTCCACGATCGCGGCGCTCGTCAATGCGAGGTCGATCAAGCAGCAAGAAGATCGCGCGCGCCCGAAACAACCATTTCGGCGCCAGTTCCGATTGCCTAACCGGTGTGAACTCGGCGATGCTTCCCCTAAAGCTTGGGGGGCTGGAATGTCGAGCGAAAGTGAGACGAAAACCGCGGATAGCGTCGCGAAAATTGCCATCGGCTGGAGGGACACTGCCGGAGCGATCATTCGTGCGGTTTATGCCAAGGCCGTTCCCTATTATGCGATCTACGGCACCGACGAGCGCATCGTGGTGCAGCATGCCGATGCCGGGGTGATCCGCCCCGGCGCGAGCGAGCCGCTCGCGACCGAGCAGCGCAAGGCACTCGCGCCGCTTGCCAAATTACGCGGCGAGATCAACGGCCTGATCGACCAATGGCGCAATCGCCGACCCGATCAGCCCGACGTCACCGGCCAGGGGGACGAGCCGCGGCCGCCCGGCGATGGCACGTTCTGCTGGCTGTGGAGCTGGCTGATGGGCGACGTCCGCCGTTGGCGCGACTATCAGTCCGCGCGCCGCTATGATCGTCGCTGCGCCGATGCCTTGCATGTCGCGCTGCAGGGCGACGCGGCTTTCGCCGAGGCGATGCTGGCGGACGTCAAGCGCGATGTCATCGCCGAGCGCATGTCGCTGGTGCGCGTCGCCTATTTCGTCTGGGCCGCCTGCACCATGGCGCTGATGGTCGGCGTCGCCGGGCCGATCGCCGATTGGGCGATTCCTCGAATTCAAGGCATCGAAGTGCAGCAGACGCGGTTGATCTGGCGCGGCGGGTCGATCGGCGCGGTGGGCGCACTTTTTTCGATCGCGCTCGCCATTCGCGGGCGTGACGATATCGGCATCGGGCTCGACTTTCGCGATTATCGCATCGACGCCGTGCTGCGCGTGTTGATCGGCGCGACCTCGGGCGTGCTGATTCTGTGTTTTCTGAGCAGCGGATTGATCTTCTTCAACATTGGTCCCCAAGCTGGTGCTGGCGGCGGGACGCGCTCGGGGCTCATGCAGATCATCGAGCCGTTGTGCGTGCCCAACAAGTCCTGTCCGCCCGTGGTCGGCATGACGTCTTTCGCGGCGCTGCTGGCCTTCGCCGCCGGCTTCACCGAGCGGTTGACGAGCAATTTGCTCACCAAATTCGGCAGTACGATCGACGTCGTGAACGGGCCCACCGCCGCCGCCGCCGGCACGCGCCAGCCGACGTCGCCGAGCGACGCGGGCACCGCCCCGGCGAATGAAGTCAACCCGCTCGGCCTGCCGCCCGAGCCCGAGGCGGAAGCCGATGAAGGCGATGAACGACGCCATGATCACTGCGTGGCGGACAAGCCGCTGAGCGACGACGAAGCAACCGACGACGTGCATCTGCCCGAGGCCAGCGGGGGCATCGCCATCGCGCCGCCCGCTCCGGCAAACCCCACGCCCGGCAAGTAAAGGAAGAGGGCCATGCCATTTTCGCTGATCTGGTTGCCCCAGGTGCTGCGCGCCGAGGGCCTGCGCGTCGCCGAGCAGCCGGGCTGGGTCGATCGCGGACGCGGGCCGATGGGCGCGGTGGCGGGGGTGATGTGCCACCACACCGCCACCAAGGACCGCGACCGCAACATGCCGACGCTGCGCGTGCTGACCGAGGGGCGCAGCGATCTGCCGGGGCCGCTCGCCCAGCTCGGGCTGGGGCGCGACGGCACTTATTACGTGATCGCCGCCGGGCGCTGTAACCATGCCGGCGAGGGCGTCTGGCAAGGCATCACCGGCAATTCGCGCTTCATCGGCATCGAGGCCGAAAATAGCGGCGCGGCGGATGACGCGTGGAACCCCGTTCAGCTCGACGCTTATCATCGCGGCGTGGCGGCGATTCTGCGCCATCTGCGGTTGCCGGTCGAGCGCGTGTGCGGGCACAAGGAATATGCGCCCGGGCGCAAGCCCGATCCGTCGCTGGACATGGCGCAATTTCGCCAAATCGTCGCCGACATCCTCGCGGGGACCGCGCAGCGGCGACCGCTGATCGCGCCGACCAATGGCACGCGTCCCACCCTCTCGCGCGAGCGCCCGGGCGATCGCGCCGCCGTGAAGGCACTGCAGGAAGCGCTGATCGCCAAGAATTTCACGCTCGTCGCCGACGGCCTGTTCGGCGCCGCGACCGAGGCCAAGGTCCGCGCCTTCCAACGCGCCAATGATCTGCTCGCCGATGGCATCGTCGGCCCGGCGACCTGGCAGGCGCTGGGGTTGGGCGCCCCCTAGCGCGATCGCGTCCGGCCGCGCCGCTTCCCTTTTCGCCCCGCCTGGGCTATGGCCGCCGCCAATTTTCCGAAAATCGCGAAGAGGGTTGTTTGGCCAAGGAAGAATTGCTCGAAATGCGCGGCACGGTGGTGGAATTGCTGCCCAATGCCATGTTCCGCGTCCGTCTGGAAAATGATCACGAAATCCTCGGCCACACCGCCGGCAAGATGCGCAAGAACCGCATCCGCGTGCTGGTCGGCGACGATGTGCTCGTGGAACTCACGCCCTATGATCTCACCAAGGGCCGCATCACTTATCGCTTCAAATAAGTGCTGATCCTCGCTTCCACCTCGCCGCGGCGGCGCGATCTGCTCGCGCGGCTGGGGGTGGTGCCCGATCGCATCGCCGCGCCCGACATCGATGAAAGCCCGGCCAAGGGCGAACTCCCCCGCGCTTATGCGCTGCGCCTGGCCGAGGCCAAGGCGCGCGCCGTGCCCCGCGCGCCCGGCGACATCGTCGTCGCGGGCGACACCACCATCGCGCTCGGCCGCCGCATCCTGCCCCCGGCCGAAACCGAAGCGGTGCAGCGCGACCTGCTGGCGCTGCTTTCCGGCCGGCGCCACCACTGCCTGGCGGCGGTGTGCGTGATCGACGGCGCCGGCACCGCGCGGCTGCGGCTCGCCGATACGGTCGTCAGTTTCAAACGGCTCTCGGCCGCCGAGATCGATGCTTATGTCGCGAGCGGCGAGGGGCTGGGCAAGGCCGGCGGCTATGCGATCCAGGGCCGCGCCGAAGCACTCATCAAGCGCATCGCCGGCAGCCATTCGGGCGTGATCGGCCTGCCGCTCTACGAAACGCGCGCGCTGCTGCGCGCGGCGGGCGTGGCGCTTGGCTGAGTGGCTGTACGAAGACGGCATCGGCGAGGCGCGCGCGGCGCTGGTCGATGCCGGGCGCATCCTGAAAGGCCGGATCGAGCGCCCGCATCTCGGCCCGCGCGCCGGGGCGGTGGTCGCGGCGCGCTACGCGGCGCTCTGGCCCGGCGGGCGCGGCGGCAGCTTTACGCTCAGCGATGGCGGCGAAGCCTATGTCGAGCAACTCCCCCGGTCGCTCAGCCCCGGCCTGCCGGCGCGGCTCGAAATCACCCGGCAAGACAGTCCGCTCGCGGGGCGCCACGCCAAGCGGCTGAAGGCGCGGATCGTCCCCCCCGAAACCCCGCTCACCGACGGGCCGAGCCTCGCCGAGGCGATCGCGGCGACCCCCTGGCCGGTGCGCCGCTTGCGCGCGGTCGACGCCGATGCGCTCGAGGAAGCCGGGTGGAGCGAATTGCTCGAGGAAGCGCGCACCGGCCAGGTCGATTTCCCCGGCGGGCGGCTCACGATCGAGCTGACCGAGGCGCTGACCGTGATCGACGTCGACGGCGGCGGCGATCCGGACAAGCTCGCGGTCGCGGGGGCGCGCGCGGCCGCCGAGGCGATCGAACGGCTCGATCTGGCGGGCTCGATCGCGATCGACCTGCCGACCGCGAGCGGCAAGGCGGCGCGGCTCGCGGCGGCCGAGGCGTTCGACGCGGCGATGCTGAGCAAGTTCGAGCGCACCGCGATCAATGGCTTCGGCCTGCTCCACGTCGTGATGCGCAAGCGCCGCCCCTCGCTGATCGAGCTGATCCAGGGCGAGCCCGCGCGCAGCGAAGCGCTCGCGCTTTATCGCCGGGCGGAGCGCGAGCCGTTGCCGGGCGCGATCGTCTTCACCGCCAGCCACGAAAC
>LWDI01000047.1:0-2234 GCA_002083475.1 Proteobacteria bacterium SG_bin5 | reverse complement strand
TGGGTCACGGCGGCCATGGCGGTGGGGCGGGGCAGCGTGGCGAGCGTCGTCGATCAGGCGCCCACGGACGACACCGGTGAAACCGGCAGGGAGGACGACTATGGCTGACCAACGCTGCCCGATTTGCGACCGCCCGACCGACGCCGCTTTCCGCCCCTTTTGCAGCCGGGGCTGCCAGGATCGCGACCTGCTGCAATGGCTGGGCGAGGGCTATCGCTTGCCCGGCCGACCAGTGGCGCCGGGCCAAAATCCCGGGCTGGACAGCGGCGAGGAAGGCGATTAAGAGGCCCGCTCTTGCCGCGACCCGGCATGCCCAAGTAGCTCAGTTGGTAGAGCATGCGACTGAAAATCGCAGTGTCGGTGGTTCGATTCCGCCCTTGGGCACCATTTCCTCGGTCCGAACTCGCTCGGCAACAGCCCATGATCGCTTGCCGATAACGCCTCGGCTCGCGCCCTGGCCGAGGAAAAGCGTCGGTCCATCGGCGCCGACTCTGGCAATGATCCTGCCAATATAATCGTAAATAACGACCGAAACGAACAAGAAAACCGAACGCCCGCTCGGCGTTGAACCCGCATAGGGCGTGTCACGTTCGCTTTAAAAAGCCGGTAACCCCGCGATTAAACGTAAAATAGGCTTTCGGCGACTCGGGCGATGCTTTATCGTGTTGGGTCTCTCCGGGTAATGATGCGCAAGGATCGTTGGCGATGATCGGCGCCGCGACTTTGGCATGTCGCCCGGATGGGGGAGGCATCGTTGAAACGCTGGCGTCTGATGATGCTCGGGTCGATGCTCGCCGCGCCCGTGGCGGGCGAGGCGGTGACGCTTCCCGCCGGTGCCTGGCCGTTGATCGGCTTTCTCCTGACCCATCCGCATCATGAGGCCTCGCGCGAGGCGGTGGTCGCCGCGCTTTGGCCCGATCAACCGAGCGAGACCGCGCGCAAGACGCTCGCCACGCTCCTCTGGCGGATCAAGGCGGCGTTCGGCGACGCGAACCCGCTGATCGGGCGCGGCGAGCGGCTGGCGCTGCGCCGCGCGGGCAGTTTGTGGATCGATGCGCTCGCGCTCGATCATCGCGCGCGGCGCGCGGCCGCCGCCGCGCGGTTGCCGTCTTCCCCACAGGCGCGGGCGCGGTTGCGGCGCGATCTGCTCGCGCTCGCCGGCGATTTTCTGCCCGACCATGATGCCGAATGGGCGCTGATCGAGCGCGAGCGGCTGCGCTGCCTGCGGCTCGACGCGCTGTTCGCGCTCGCCAAGGCCGAGGCGGGCGCGGAGCAGTGGGCGGCGGTGGTCGACATCTGCCGCGCGCTTTGCGCCGCCGAGCCGCTGCGTGAGGATGCCCAGCGGCTGTTGATGCTCGGCTATGCGCAAACCGGCAATCGCGCGCTCGCGATCCGCCAATATGCGCGCTGCGCGGCGATGCTGGCGCAGGAATTGGGGATCGAGCCGATGCCCGAGACGCGCGCGCTGCACGATCGGCTCGCGAACGGCGTCCGCGCCGACGCGCCGCCGCCGACCGCGGCGGGCGACGGGGCCGGGGTGAGCGCCCCGCCCGAAGGCGTCGCCGGGGTGCGCCAGGCGCTGCTCGCCGCGCGCGACACCATGGCGACCGCGATCACGCTGATCGAAACCATGTTGTTGGTGCCGTGATCGATCGGTGATCGGCGGGTGAGCGCGCCGTGATCGCCAGGCGCCAAGATGCATCGCGACTCGGGATGAAGGGCCCGACGGATCAAGGCGATGGGCGATGGCGAGAATTTCCCTGCCAAGGCCGTGGTTTCGCTCGGTGGCGGCGCGTCGACCCTGGTCGTCCGCGCGTGGCTCGAACCGGGGGCGGACGGCGCGCCGGTGCTGCGCGGCACGGTCGCCGAGCTGGGCGGGCGAATGCTCGGCGCCTTCGATTCGCTCGATCGTCTCGCCGCGCTCGTCAGCGCGCATGTCGCCGAAAAGCCCAATGATCCATAGCCGCGCACCGGGCGCGGGCCGCAATCGAGGAGTGTCGCGATGACTGCCACGCCAACCGATTTCCCGCTGCTGCGCGCGAGCCTCGCGCCCGAATATGAAAGTGTCGACGTCGGCCAGCTGCGCGCGCTGGTGCAGCAAGTCTATGGCCCGGGCGCGACGCCCGAGGACGTCGAGAACTTCTTCGGCTCGATCGGCAACGGCTTCCGCCAGGCGGCGCGCGCGGTCGGCCAGTTCGCGCAGCGCGCGGCGCCGGTGCTGAAGAACGCGCTGC
>LWDI01000046.1 GCA_002083475.1 Proteobacteria bacterium SG_bin5 | reverse complement strand
GCGGCGGCGCGCAGCCGACCCTTTTGCGCGGCGAGCGGCGCGGGCGCGCCACTCACCAGCGCGACCGCGACGGTCGCGCCGAGCGCGCGTCGCAGGCTGGACGGATTGGCCATTAGTTCTTCCCCCCCACCGGAACTTCGGTGACATTATTGCCGCGCGCGATGCGAACCACGGGTCCGCGCGGTGCCCCCGGATACCCCCCCGCCGGCGCGGCGCCGGGCGCGCCCGTCGGCGCGTCGGCGCTCGCCGTCTTGCCGGGCACGGTCGCGCGCTGGAAGCGCGAGACGTCGGCGCCGGTCACATAGCTGTTCTTGGCGGCGACGGGCTCGCCCTCGGCGCGCTTCATCATCGCCTGTTCGGCCTTGGCGTCGAGCCCATCGGGCACGTTGATCGCGCCCGAGGCGATCTTCTCTTCGAGCTCGCTCGCATTGTCGGCGATCGAGCGCAGCGCGACCGAGAGCGAGCCGCCGAGATTCTGGATTGCGACGATCTTCTCGGCGAGCTTGGGCGTCGCCTCCACCGTCACGCTATTATAGGGGCGAACGACGGTATTGCCCTTGTCGTCCTGCGCCTGATCGGTGTGCGAATCGGTCGCGAGCACGCGCAAATTGCGCATCACCGTTTCGGTGACGTTGAGCGGCGGGCCATCGCCGCCGCCCGCGACGCGCTGGTTGAGGATCAGATCGATGCGGTCGCCGGGGAAGATGAACCCCGCGACCTGCTGCTGCTGGCCCTGGAGCGGCACGGTGACCGCGCGCATGCCCGGCCCGAGCGCGGCGGCGAGGAAGCCGCGGTCGCCGGGCTTGACCAGCGCGCCCTGGGTCACCGGTTGCCCGGCGGTGATCGCCACGCGCACGACGGTGCCGAGCAGATTCTTGATGTTCGACTCCGGCCGATCCTTCACGAAATAGGCCTTGTCGATCAGCTCGCTGGGCCAGGGCTTGAAAGTGACCGAGGTTTGATCGAGGATGGTGCCCACGGGCAGCGCGCGGGTCGCGACCATCACTTCGGGGCCGGTCGGCGCGGGCGGGGCGATCACGGCGGGCACGGCTTGCGCGGTCGGCGCGGCTTGGCCGAGCACCAGACTACGCGCGACGAAAGCGGTGACCGCGGCGATGATCAGCGCGCCGACGAGCAGAATGATTTTGCGAGCGTCCATGCGGCAACTACCCCCTCGGCCCGAACCCTAGGCTCCAGCCTCACTCATCCGACAAACTGGTAAAAAAGCGGTTCACGAAGCATGATTAACCCTGCCAGCGCGATCGCCACGCCATAGGGCGTCTCGCTGCGCCCCGGGCGGCGGCGCAAATGATGCTCGGCGACGGCGATCAGCGTCACCGCCGCGCCGATGATCGACATCAGCATCAGCAGTTGGAGCAACGGCAGCGGCGCGAGCCACAAGCCGAGCGCGCCGATCAGCTTCAGATCGCCGCCGCCCATTTGCCCGATCACGAAGGCGCCGAAGAACAGCGCGGTCACGCCGAGCGCGACGCCCAGCTGCAGCGCGAGATCGGGCCAGAGCGGCGTCGCTTGCGTCCACCACCACAGCGGTGCCATCAGCGCGATCACGGCGTTCTTCCAATTGGCGATGGTGCGCTGGCGCAGATCCTCGATCGCGCACGACAGCAGCAGCCCGGCGAGGACCGCGAGCAACGTTAACGAGAGGCTTGCCGCGTTCATGGCGTTAACCGCTAGACGAGAGGGCTTGCCAAAACGTAACCACGGCGCGTGACCTCCGCTTCACTTTACCGCCGCGCGATTCCCGCCGCCGCCCGAATCAGCCATTGGCGCGCGCCCGATGGCTGGGCGCTGCGCCGTTTCGATTGGCCCGGCGCCGGGCGCGGGCGGATTTTGTGGCAGGGCGGGCGCGGCGACATTTTCGAGAAATATCTGGAGCTTTTCGCCCATTGGCACGAAGCCGGCTGGAGCGTGACCAGCCTCGATTGGCGCGGCCAGGGCGGATCGGGGCGCGTCGCCGCCGACCCCAGCGTCGGCGACATCGGCGATTTCGCGGATTACATCGCCGATCTCAAAGCCTTTTGGAGCGAATGGTCGCGCGAGGGCGCGGGGCCGCGCGTGCTGATGGGCCATTCGATGGGCGGCCATTTGGTGCTGCGCGCGGTGGTGGAGGACGCGGCCGATCCGGTCGCGCTGGTGCTCTCGGCGCCGATGCTGGGCCTGAAGAGCCCGATCGGCTGGACTTTGGGCGAGCGGCTCGCGGGGCGCATCGCCCGCATCGGCAACCCCGCGCGCCCCGCTTGGCGCGGCAATGAGAAGCCGGGCACGATGATGACCCGGCAGCAATTGCTCACTTATGATCCCGATCGCTACGCCGACGAGCTGTGGTGGCAGAGCGCCAAGCCCGAGCTGGTGCTCGGCCCGCCGAGCTGGCGCTGGGTCGCCCAGGCGTTCACCTCGACCCGGCTGCTGCGCCGCGACGCGCGCCTCGCGACGCTCGCGCCGCCGGTGCTGCTGATCGTGCCGCTGCACGACGAATTGGTCGATTCGCGCGCCGCGCTCGGCGTCGCGCGGCGGCTGCCCGACGCGCGGGTGCTGACCTTCGGCAAGGAGGCGGCGCACGAGATTCTGCGCGAGGCCGATCCCGCCCGCGCGCGCGCCGTCGCCGAGATCGATGCTTTCCTCGCCGAGAAGGCGCCTAAGTGATCCGCGCCGACGTCGCGGTGATCGGCGCCGGCATGGCGGGCGCGAGCCTGGCGGCCGAACTCGCCGGCGCGGGGCGGATCGTGCTGATCGAGGCCGAGGACATGCCCGGCTATCACGCGACCGGGCGCTCGGCGGCCTTTTGGTCGGAGACTTATGGCGGCGCGGGGGTGCAGCCGCTCACCTCGGCCTCGGGCGATTATCTGCGCGCGGGCGGATTTCTGGCGCCGCTCGGCTCGCTTCACGTCGGGCGGCGGGAGGAACAGGCGGCGGCGGACGCCTTTCTCGCCGAATTCGAAGGCTCGGGGGTGCGGCTCGAGCGGGTCGATCCCGCGACTTTGGTGCCGGGGCTACGGCCCGATTGGGTGGTGGGCGTCGCCGAGCCGAGCTGCGCTTATATCGACGTCGCCGCGCTCCACGCCCATTATCTCGCGCGTGCCCGCGCCGGCGGGGTGGAACTGCTCACGCGCGCCGAACTGCTCGCGGCCGAGCGGACCGACGGCGCGTGGCGGATCGAGACGCGGGCGGGGCCGGTGATCGCCGATACGCTCGCCAATGCGGCGGGCGCCTGGGGCGATGTGGTCGCCACGCGCGCGGGGGTCGCGCCGCTCGGGCTCGCGCCTTATCGGCGGACGATGGTGCAGCTGCGCACCGATCCCCCCGTGCCCGAGGGATTGCCGCATGTCGCGCATCTGGGCGGCGGCTTTTACTTCAAGCCCGAGGGGCAGGGTCGGCTGTGGCTGAGCCCGCATGACGAAATCCCCGACACCCCCGGCGACGTCGCGCCCGAGGAGATCGACGTCGCGATCGCGATCGACCGGCTCGAACGATTGGTCGATTGGCGGGTGGCGGCGGTCGAGCGGCGCTGGGCGGGCTTGCGCACCTTCGCGCCCGATCGCTTGCCGGTGTTCGGCTGGTCGGCGGCGGCGCCGGGCTTTTTCTGGTGCGTGGGGCAGGGCGGGTTCGGCATTCAAACCGCCCCCGCCGCCGCCCAAATCGCCGCCGCGCTGCTGCGCCGCGACGCGCTCCCCGCGCCCGTCGCCGCGATCGAGGTCGCCGCTTACGCCCCGGCGCGGTTCGGCGCCTGAGCCCGGCTCACTCGACCTCGATCACCTCGGCGGCGGCCGAATTCTTGACGTTTTCGATGCATTTGAGCGCCGAGGCCTTGGACGAATAGCCTTCCGAGGTGGTGGCGAGGATATTGCCGTTGCCGTGCTTCAACCGCCAGCGCCACTCGCCCGCCTTGTCGGTGTAAAGTTCGAACTTCATTTTCGACTCTCCCGCTCGTTGCGCTGGCGATCGTTGCGCGGGCGTTCGATCGGTGCAAGCGGTTTCGCAGGCGGCGGCGATGCGCTAGACCCGACTCATCATGGCGCAAAGCGGCTATCTCGGCTGGGTTGGCGGCGGCTGGTGGGATGGGCTCGCGCGGCTGTTCGGTCGACGCGCGCGCACGGGTGACGCCAAGCGCTGGCGCGGTATTTTCGGGCGCGCGCACGAAGCGCCGATCGCCACCCCCGCGATCCGCGCCGCGCCGGTCGCGCACCCGATCGCCCCGGCCACCCGCCCCGCGTTCGAGGCGCCGCCACCGAGCACCATCGCCGCGCGCGTCCAGCGGCTGAAGCGCCGCGCGGCGATCGACATGTTCGATCAGCTCGGGCTCGCCCCGATCCCGGGGCAGTTGTGGCGCTTCGTCGATGCCGAGCGCGACCCGTTCGACGGGGTGAGCGCGTTCCTACGCGCGATCGGGCTCGATCCCGAGCGCGCGCGGCGGCGCGATCCGGCGGAGCTCGCGCGCGCCAACGCGGTGCTCGAACTACTCTTCACGATCGATCACGTGTTCGATCGCGTGGCACCGCCGGTCGCCGCCGCGCTCGAGGCGCGGCTCTGCTCGGGCGATTATCTCGCGGTGCGCGCCGCCGCCCAAGTCGCGCAGACGTTCGAACGGATCGCCCGGCTCGAGGCGCGCTGGCCCGCCGCGCACCGGCTCGCGGTGCTGACCGCCTTTCTCGACGATGTGCGCGGCGGGCTCGCCGATCCGCTCGGGGTGCCCGTGCCGGCCGCCATTCAGGCTCAGCGCGTCGCCGATGAGCTGGGCCGGCAGATGGGCGCGCTCGATACCGCCTTGCGCGATGGCGCCGCGCTCCACCAGGCGCTGCTTCGGCGCTGGCCCGCGCCCTGGGACCGAAGCGCGCAAGGCGCGGTGCGCGCGCGCGCCGAAGCCGATGCCGCCGACGCCCACCGGCAGCTTCTCACCAACGCGGCGCTCGACCATGACGCGGTGGAGGCCCAGATCGCGCGCATCGGGGCGGCGAATGCCGTGCTGCGCCGCTTGATCGAGGCGATCGACGGCCAGGCGCCGATGCCGCCCCAGAACGAGATCGAGCTGGCGCTCGCCTATTTCGGCTTCGCGGCGCACGCCAAGCCCGACCCTGCGCGGCTCGCGGCGCGTTTCCGCCAGCTCGCGCGGCTGACTCATCCCGATCTGGCGCCGCCCGACTCGAGCGCGCGCGCCGCCGCGCACCGCCGCTTCGTCGAACTCAACGCCCATTACGAAGTGCTGCGGGCTTGGGTTTAGCCGCCCGAGGCGGTCCGCCGCCGCCGCATCCGCACCTCGATCCGGCGCCGCCCGGCGTCGGCGCGGGCCTCGCCGGCGCCGATCGTGCGGTCGTCGGGCTGGAGGAAGGGGCCGGCGGAGAGCGGCACGATGGTGAAGCGGCTCAGCCCCGCCAGCCGCAGGAAACGCGCGACCGATACGGCGCGCGCCATGCCGAGCCCGGCATTGTCCGACGCCTGGGGCTCGGCGGTAGCCTCGCCCAGATAAAGCGGCACCAAGGTGCGATCGAGATTGCTCGGCAGCCGGCCGCCGCCCTGGCGCGGCACGTCGTCGGTATGGCCGATCACCTCGATCACGTCCGCGTCATACGCCTCGCCGATCGCGCGCAGGCGCGGCACGATCTGGCGCGCGAGCCGCGTCTCGAACGCCGGCGAAAGCGCCGCCGAGCCGGCGGCGAAATTGAAACCGCCCGCCTCGGGCAGGACGATGATCGGCGGCTCCTCGCGCGGGCGGGGGCGGGCGTTGAGCGCGACCAGATAGCCGCCGAGCAGGATCGCGCTGAACAAGGCGACCGCGAGCAGCAGATAGATCGTTTCCTGCCCCATTTGCAGCGCGAGGCTCGACCGGGGGGGCTCGCGCCTCATGCGCGCTCGACGGGTTTGACGAAGCGCTCGACCGAGTCGATCAGATCGCCGAGCGTCGTCAGCAGCGCGCTGGTGTCGCCCGCCGCCTGGTTGAGCCGCGCGGTTTCGGTGGCGAGGCGCACGACCTCGTCGCTGCTCTTGTCGGCGGCGGCGGCGAGCGCGGCGAATTTGGTCTCGCTGCGCTCCACCATTAGCATCAGCTTGGCCGCCTCGGTCTGCATCGCCTGGCCGAGCGCTTGGCTCTGCGCCGCCGCGCCGGCGAGTTGTTCGCGCATTTCGCGCAGCGCGCGCACCGCGCCGCGCAATTCGGTGCCGAGGTCCTGCGTCGCGATGGTGAGTTCGCTCAGTTCGGCGCCGGGCTCGCTGCTCCCGGCTTCATGCGCCTCGATCCGCAGCAGCACCGCGAAGAACGGCGCGAGCCCGGCGGTTGCGAGCCCCTCGAGAAAGGGAATGGCGATCCCCGCGAGCGCGGCGAGGCTGTCGACGCGGAGCGTCGCGGTGCCGAGGAACAGCGGGATCACCGCCGTGCTGATGCCCAGGATCAGCGAGAGCACGCCGAACGCCACGATCATCTCGGCGGCGATCACCGCATCGAAATCGGCGCGCCGGCGCAGTAGCGCGCTCGCTTGCCAGCGCAGGAAGACCAGCGCGACGAGATTGCCGAGAAACAGCACCGGAAAGGTCGTCTGCGTCGCGAGCTGCGCGGCGTGGAGCGCGAGGCTGCCGATCAGCACCAACAGCCCCATCCGGCTGAACGCACTGGCGCGCGGCTGCGCGCGACGGGGCACGACCATCTGCTTTCTCCCTGGCCCGGCCTATCGCCGATTTGCCCCCGCGAGGCTAGGGCCGGTGTGGCCGTGACGGGTCCCAATCCCGTGCGTCGGGGGAAATGCCGCGCTCGATCTTTGATCTGTCGCGATTTCCGAGCCGGCACGTGATTCCACTTGCCTAAAAATCGCGCTAAGCGTGACGCGCCGCCGTAGCCGCGTCGCTCGCCAGCCGGTCGACGCGTTCGTTTTCCGGGTGGCCGGCGTGGCCCTTCACCCAGCGCCACTCGATCCGGTGCGGCGCGGCGGCGGCGAGCAGCGCCTGCCAGAGATCCGCGTTCTTCACCGGCTTTTTGTCGGCGGTCTTCCAGCCGTTCTTCCGCCAGCCGTGGATCCATTTGGTGAGGCCGTCCATCACATAGCGGCTGTCGGTGAACAAGGTGACGCGGCAGGGGCGGTTGAGCGCCTTCAGCCCTTCGAGCGCGGCGGTGAGCTCCATCCGGTTATTGGTGGTGAGGGGCTCGCCGCCCGAAAGCTCCTTCTCATGCGCGCCCATGCGCAGCAACACGCCCCAGCCGCCGGGGCCGGGATTGCCCTTGCACGCGCCGTCGGTGAAGATTTCGACCTGGGGCAAGTCGCCGGTCATGCGAAGGCGTCGTCGCGCGCATAATGGGGGTAGCGGCGCAGATAAGCGAGCGGGTCCTTGCGCGTGACGAGCGCGTCGGCGGGCGTGTTCAGCCAATCCCAAGCGCGGCTGAGCGCGAAGCGCAGGCAGGCGCCGCGGGCGAGCACCGGCAGCGCGGCAAGCTCGGCGTCGCTCAGCGCGACGATCGAGCGATAGCCCTCGATCAAGGCGCGCCCGATTGCCGCGTCGTGCCGCGCGCCGCGCGCGTCGAACGTCCAGGCGCTGTGCATCACCGCCAGATCATAAGCGCGGATATCGGTGCAGGCGAAGTAGAAATCGATCAGCCCGGTCACTCGGTCGCCGAGCATCAGCACATTGTCGGGGAAGAGATCGGCATGGATCGCGCCCTCGGGCAAGGCTTGCGGCGCCGGCCAGGCCGCGAGCACCGCGTCGAGCTTCGCCGCCAGATCGCGACCGAGCCCCGGCGCGATCATCTCCAGCCCGTCGCCGCAGCGCGCGAGCAGCGGCGCCCAGCTGTCGACGCCCATCGAATTGGCGCGCCGGGGCGCGAAATCGGCGAGCGCCGCGTGCATCCGGCCGAGCGCCACCCCCGCCGCGCGCGCTTTCGCCGGGGTGGGCGTTGACAGCGAGACGCCGGGCAGGAAAGTGATGAGGCACGCCGGGCGCCCGCACAGGCTTTGGATCGCCCCGCCGTCGCGGTCGCGGATCGCGGGGGGCACCGGCAGGCGCTTGGCGGCGAGGTGATCGGTGAGCGCGAGGAAGAAGGGCAAATCCTCCTCCCGCACGCGCTTTTCATAGAGGGTCAGGATGAAGCGCCCGCGCGTCGTCTCGACCAGATAATTGCTATTCTCGACCCCTTCCGCGATGCCCTTCGCCGAGACGAGATCGCCGACGTCATAGCGCGCGAGGAAGTCGCTCAGCGCTTCGGCGGAGACGGGGGTGTAAACGGCCATCGCGCCGCTAGAAGAAAAGCGCGGCCCCGGGTCAAGCCCGGGGTGACGGCGATTTGTCAGGGGACCGGAACGAGCTGGTCAAGCCGCCTCGGTTTCCAGCCCGCGCGGCAGCTTGAAGGCGATCGTCTCGCGCGTCGTTTCCACCTCGCGCTCGGTGGTCTGGAAATGCGCGCCGAGCAGATCGACCAGCTCGCGCACCAGCAATTCGGGCGCCGAGGCGCCGGCGGTGATGCCGAGCGTGTTGACCCCCTCCAGCCAGCCGAGATCGAGGTCGGAGGCGCGCTGGATCAGCCGCGCGCGCGTGCCGCATTTTTCGGCGACTTCCACCAGACGCAGCGAGTTGGACGAATTGGTCGCGCCGATCACCAGGATGAAATCGCATTGCGGCGCGATCGCCTTCACCGCCGCCTGGCGGTTCGAGGTCGCATAGCAAATATCGTCGGCGCGCGGCGCCTTGATCTCGGGAAAGCGGCGGGTGAGCACGCTCACGATATCGGCGGTATCGTCGACCGACAGCGTCGTCTGCGTGAGGAAAGCGAGATTGCCCGGATCGGCGGGGGCGAAGCTTTCGGCGTCTTCCACCGTTTCGATCAGCGTCATCGCGCCGGCGGGCACCTGGCCGAAGGTGCCGATCACCTCGGGATGGCCGGCATGGCCGACGAAGACGATATGCTTGCCCTGGCTGACGAGCCGCTCGGCCTGGCGGTGCACCTTCGACACCAAGGGGCAGGTGGCGTCGAGATAGGAAAGCCCGCGCTGGCTCGCCTCCGCCGGCACCGATTTGGGCACGCCGTGCGCGGAGAAGACCACCGGCACGCCGTCGGGCACTTCCTCCAGCTCCTCGACGAACACGGCGCCCTTGGCGCGCAGCGCGTCGACGACGAATTTATTGTGGACGATCTCGTGGCGCACATAGACGGGCGCGCCATATTTTTCGATCGCGAGTTCGACGATGTGGATCGCGCGGTCGACGCCGGCGCAAAAGCCGCGAGGCGCCGCGATGAGCAGATCGAGCGGCCGGGGTTGCGAGTTGAGCATGGGCGCGCTTCTACGCGATTGCTTGCGCGCGCGAAAGCCGGTTCCTATGGTGCCGCGCGATAACGGTACGCCCGCCGCGCGCGGCGTGCCCCTCCGCCATGAAAAGGGTGCCTCGTTGATCCGCCAATTCGCCTTGCTCGCGCTACCCCTGGTCGCGGCCGCCTGCGCCCCCAGGGAGGGCCAGTTCACGCTCGAGGGCATCACGGCGGTGCGCACCGCTTGCCCCGCGGTCGCGGTGCCGGCGGGGACGGGCGACATCACCTTGTTCAACCCGCCCTCGAGCAATGATCTCGCCGCGCTCGACGTGACCGCGACGATCACCAAGCTGCGCGACACTTGCTCGGACGTGGGGGAATATGTGCAATCGGTGGTGACGTTCGAGGTGCTCGCGCGGCGCAGCGAGGCCGGGGCGGCGCGCGACGTGGTGCTGCCTTATTTCATCACCGTGGTGCAGGGCGGCACGGCGGTCGTCTCCAAGCGGATCAGCCGGGTGACCGTGCATTTCGACGCGGGCCAGCTGCGCGCCCAGGCGACGGGCGAGGCGACCGCGAGCGTGCTGCGCTCGGCGGCGACGCTGCCGCCCGAGCTCCGCCGCGAGATCACGCGCCCGCGCCAGGCCGGCCGCGAGGAAGCCGCGACCGACCCGCTCTCGCGCCCCAACGTCCGCGCCGCGATCGCGCGCGCGACCTTCGAGGCTTTGGTCGGCTTCCAACTGACCGACGAACAGCTGAAATATAACGCGACGCGCTGAGGAAGATGGGGGCGCCGATGACCATCCACGATCTGGGCGATGGCCGAGCGAGTCTCGAATATGACGCTGCCCAGCGGGGGGCGGTGATCGCCTCGCTTCATGCCCTCGGCGGCGCGCTGGTCGAGCAGGCGACGACCTATGACCGTTGGCGGATCGATGGCGCCGATCTGATCAGCGTCAGCGACACGGGGGATCCCTGCCTGTTGGCCGCCGATGCGCAAGGTCGGCGCGCGCTCCAACGAATTTTCGCGCGGGCGGCGACGCATGATGAAAGCCGGTTGACGGCCACCCGCCGCGCCTCCTAAGCAGCCGCGTCGCGGGCTTTCAGCCCGGGCGCTCGCGGGAGAGTGTGGAGCTATTCCACCGCCGAAGGAGCAACCGCCCCGGAATCTCTCAGGCAACCGGACCGCAGCGCTTAGGACACTCTGGAAAGCGGCCTTGATGGGCCCACCGAAGGGGTAAGCCGGTCCGCGCCGGCGAAAGCTCTCAGGTTTCCGTGACAGAGGGGGCGTGACTTTTCCGGGGAGGGGAAGTCGCGCGACCAAAGCAGCGGGCCAAGGGGCGAAGATGAGCGACGATGAACTGATCGAATTGCCGATCGAAACCCTGCCGCTCGACGGTTGGCACCGCGCGCGCGGCGGCCGGATGGTCGAATTCGCCGGCTATCACATGCCGATCCAATATGAAGGCATCATGGCCGAGCATCTCTGGACGCGGGAAAGCGCCGGGCTGTTCGACGTGAGCCATATGGGGCAATTGCTCTTTTCGTCGGAGAGCGAAGACGTCGCCGCCGCGCTCGAACGCGTGCTGCCGGGCGATATCAAGGGGCTCGCGCCGGGGCGCATGCGCTATTCGCTGCTGCTGACCGAGCAGGGCGGCATTCTCGACGATCTGATGGTGACGCGCCTGCCCGAGGGCAGCGCGTTCGACGCCGCTTTCTACATGGTGGTGAACGGCGCGACCAAATGGGACGATATCGCCCATCTGCTCGAAAATCTGCCCGAAGAGGTGACGATCAACCACCTCGGCGACCAGGCGTTGCTCGCGCTGCAAGGGCCGAAGGCGGTCGACGCGCTGGCGCGGCTGGTGCCGGGGGTGGAGGCGCTGCGCTTCATGCAGGCGGGCGCGTTCGAGCGCGAAGGCGTGCCGCTGTGGATCAGCCGATCGGGCTATACCGGCGAGGACGGGTTCGAGATTTCGCTCCCCGCCGAGGATGCGGAAGGCTTCGCGACGGCGCTGCTCGAACAACCGGAGGTCAAGCCGATCGGCCTCGGCGCGCGCGATTCGCTGCGGCTGGAGGCGGGGCTGCCGCTCTACGGCCATGATCTGGACGAGGAAACGACGCCGGTGATGGCCGATCTCGGCTTCGCGCTCGCCAAGCGCCGGCGCGAAGCGGGCGATTTCCCGGGCGCCGCGCGCATCGCGATCGAGCGCGAGCAAGGCCCGGCGCAAAAGCGCGTCGGCTTGTTGATCGACGGGCGCCAGCCGGTGCGCGAGGGCGCGGCGGTGCTCGACGGCGGCGCGAGCGAAGTCGGGCGCGTCACCTCGGGCGGTTTCGCGCCGAGCGTGGGCGCGGCGATCGCGATGGCCTATGTCCCGCTCGCGCTCGCCGCGCCGGGCACGCGCATCCAGCTCGCGCAGCGCGGCAAGGTCCATCAGGCGACCGTCACCGCGCTGCCCTTCGTCCCCCATCACTATGTCCGCTAGAGGGAGCTAGCCCATGAGCCGTTACTTCACCGAAGACCATGAGTGGATCGAACTCGACGGCGAGATCGGCACCGTCGGCATCACCGAATATGCGCAGAGCCAGCTCGGCGACATCGTGTTCGTCGAAGTGCCCGAAGAGGGCAAGACGCTCGCCAAGGGCGATGAAGCGGCGGTGGTCGAAAGCGTGAAGGCCGCGTCGGACGTGTACGCGCCCGTCTCGGGCACGGTGGTCGAGGGCAATGCGTCGCTCGCCGATCAGCCGGCTTTGGTGAACGAAGACCCCGAGGGCGAGGGCTGGTTCTTCAAGCTGACGCTCAGCGACACGAGCGAGCTCGACGGGCTGATGGACGAGGCCGCCTACGACGCGTTCGTGGCGAAGCTCTAGGCGATGATGCACCCAGACCCGTTCGCGCGGCGCGAACGGGTTTCGGTTTGAACGATGAGGGCGTCATGCCAGCGAAAGCTGGCATCTCCCGGCAAGCGCGAGACCCCAGCTTTCGCTGGGGTGACGCGATGGAACAGGATCACCGATGCGCTACCTCCCTCTCACCGATACCGACCGCCAGGCGATGCTCGCCGCGATCGGCGCGGGCTCGATCGACGATTTGTTCGTCGACGTCCCCGCCGAAGCCCGGCTTGCCGGGCCGATCGCGGGCCTGCCCGATCACGCGAGCGAAATGGCGGTCGAACGCCATATGAAAGCGCTTGCCGCCAAGAACACGGTCGCGGGCGAAGTCCCCTTCTTCCTCGGCTGTGGCGCTTATCGCCACCATGTGCCCGCCTCGGTCGATCACCTCATCCAGCGCGGCGAATATCTGACGGCCTACACGCCCTATCAGCCCGAGATCGCCCAGGGCACGCTGCAGATGCTGTTCGAGTTCCAGACGCAGGTCGCGCGGCTGCTCGGCACCGATGTGGCGAACGCCAGCATGTATGACGGCTCGACCGCCTGTTGGGAGGCGATCGGCATGGCGCGGCGGATCACGCGGCGGGGCAAGGCGATCCTCTCGGGTGGGTTGCACCCCCATTATGTCTCGGTCGCCAAGACCATGGCCAAATATACCGGCGACCAGCTCGAAACATCGCTCCCCGCGCTCGAGGCGGCGACCGATGCCGAGGCGCTGATCGCGGCGATCGACGACGATACCTCGTGCGTCGTCGTGCAATATCCCGACATTCTCGGCCGCATCACCGATTTGCGCCCGATCGCGGCCGCCGCGCACGCCAAGAAGGCGCTGCTGATCGCGGTCGTCACCGAGCCGGTCGCGCTCGGCGCGTTGCTGAGCCCGGGCGAAATGGACGCCGACATCGTGGTCGGCGAGGGCCAGTCGATCGGCGTGGGGCTACAGTTTGGCGGGCCTTATGTCGGGCTGTTCGGCTGCAAAGAGAAATATCTCCGCCAAATGCCCGGTCGGCTGTGCGGCGAGACGGTGGACGCGAACGGCAAGCGCGGCTTCGTGCTGACGCTCTCCACCCGCGAACAACATATCCGCCGCGAGAAAGCCACCTCGAACATCTGCACCAATAGCGGGCTGTGCGCGCTGGCCTTCTCGATCCATTTGACGCTGTTGGGGGAGGCGGGGCTGCGCAAGCTCGCCGCGCTCAACCACGCCAAGGCGGTGCGGGCGGCCGAGCGGCTGGCGCGGGTGCCGGGGGTGAGCCTGGTGAACGACGCGTTCTTCAACGAATTCACGGTGCGCCTGCCCAAGCCCGCGCGGCCGGTGGTGCGCCAGCTCGCCGATCGGCGTGTCCTGGCCGGGGTGTCGCTCGGCCGGCTTTATCCGGGCGAGGCGGCGCTGGAGCATGGCCTGGTCGTCGCGGTGACGGAGACGGCGACCGACGACGATGTCGAGACGATGGCGGCGGCGCTCGAGGCGGTGCTGGCGTGATCGTCTTACCCTTCACCTCGTCATGCCGGACTTGGTCCGGCATCCACCGTGCCGCCTCGCCGGCGGCCGCTGCTCTGTTCCCACAGTGGACCCCGGACCAAGTCCGGGGTGACGTTGCTCTTCTGGAGTCCCTGGCATGACCGTGAACCCATCGGGCTGGCGCCCTGAGCGCCCCGCCACCGCCGCCGATCTCGCCCCCGCCACCACCACCGGCAATCGCGCGCTTATGCTGGAGGAAGCGCTGATCTTCGAAATCGGCGACACCCACACGTGCGGCGTCGATCTGGAAGACGCGCCCACGGCCCCCAGCCGCCTCGGCGGGCTGGAACGCCGCGCGCCGATCGGGCTGCCCGGGCTCTCGGAGCCGGAGACGGTGCGGCACTACACGCGCCTGTCGCGGCAGAATTATGCGATCGATCTGGGGCTGTTCCCGCTCGGCAGCTGCACGATGAAGCACAACCCGCGCCTCAACGAGAAAATGGCGCGGCTGCCCGGTTTTGCCGATATTCACCCGCTCCAGCCGGTCGACAGCGTTCAGGGCGCGCTCGGCGTGATCAACGAGCTGGCGGTGTGGCTGATCGAGCTCACCGGCATGCACGGCGTCGCGATGAGCCCCAAGGCGGGCGCGCATGGCGAGCTTTGCGGCATATTGTGCATCCGCGCCGCGCTGGAAGCGCGCGGCGAGGGGCATCGCAAGGTGATCCTGGTGCTCGAATCGGCGCATGGCACCAACCCCGCGACCGCCGCTTTCGCGGGCTATACGGTCGAGGACATCCCCGCGACCCCCGAGGGCCGCGTCGATACCGCCGCGCTCAAGGCCCGGCTGGGGCCGGACGTTGCGGGGGTGATGATCACCAACCCCAATACCTGCGGGCTGTTCGAGCGCGACCTGAAGGAAATTTCGGACGCGGTCCACGCGGCGGGCGGCTATGTCTATTGCGACGGCGCGAATTTCAACGCGATCGTCGGGCGAGTGCGCCCGGGCGATCTCGGCGTCGACGCGATGCACATCAATCTGCACAAGACCTTTTCGACCCCGCATGGCGGCGGCGGGCCGGGCTCGGGGCCGGTGGTGCTGTCGGAAGCGCTCGCGCCTTATGGGCCGCTGCCGTTTACCGAACGCTATGAGGACGGCCATATCACCTTGGTCGAGGAAGAAACGGTCGGCGATCGCCACCCGCATAGCTTTGGGCGGATGACCGCGTTCCACGGCCAGATGGGCATGTTCACGCGCGCGCTCACTTATATCCTGAGCCACGGCGCCGATGGCCTGCGCCAGGTGGCGGAGGATGCGGTGCTCAACGCCAATTACGTGCTGCGCGCGCTGGAAGGCGTGCTCGACGCGCCCTTCGCTGCTTCGGGCCCCTGCATGCACGAAGCCTTGTTCAGCGACGACGGCTTCCCCGAGGGTTTTTCGACGCTCGACGTGGCCAAGGGGCTGATCGACGAGGGCTTCCACCCGATGACGGTCTATTTCCCGCTCGTCGTCCATGGCGCGATGCTGGTCGAGCCGACCGAGACCGAGAGCAAGGCGGCGCTCGATCAGTTCATCGGCGCGCTGCGCTCGGTCGCCGAGCGCGCCAAGGCGGGCGATCCGGCGCTCAAGACCGCGCCGTACTTCGCCCCACGCGCGCGGCTCGACGAAACGCTCGCGGCGAGAAAGCCCGTGCTGGTGTGGAAGGAGCCGCTGGCGGCGGCGGCGGAGTGAGCCGGCGGATCGAGCCGGTGGCATGGCGCAACGCCAACGCTTGCTTCTTTCGTCGCCCCGGCCTCGAGCCGGGGCGACGCGAAATGGATGAGAGAGAGGCGCCGCGAAATGGATGAGAGAGAGGCGCCGCCGCCTAACCAATCTCCCCCCGCAGCTGCGCGATGAGCGGCTGCACGCTCGTCAATCGATCCGCTTCCTCGTCGAGGATCGCGTGGAAGGCCGCGCGCTTCACTTGCGCGATCCGCCCGGGCTTCATCCGCACCCCCATCGGGAGCGCCGAGACGATGATGTCGATCAGCCGCTCGGCGCCGTGGAGGCGGCCCCAAAGATAATCATTCTCGCGATAGGCCCGGCTGAAAAAGGCGCCGAACGCGCCGAATTGAATGCCCTTGAGCGTCGCCTCGGCGCCGCCGCTGCGGATGCTCGTCGCGTCGTCCGGCGCGATGCGATCGACCTTGATCGGGTCGAACTCGTCGAGCCCCTCGCCCTGGAGCAGCGGCAGCGTCGCCACGTCGAAAAAGGGGAAGCCCAAATAAGTGAGCAGCAGCGCGCGCCGCGCCTCCTTGTTCGCCGCCGCGAGCGCGACCGACAAGCGAATCTCGGTCTCGTCGTCGAGCGTCTTCAAATTGAGCGAGCGCGCCAATTGCTGGAGCAGCACGCTCGCGTCGCCGCGCAGCGCGCGCACGTCGCGACGCAGATGCGCGTGGGGCTCGGTGCGCTTGGCGTCGAGATAAGTCGCGAGCGAGGCATAGACCGCCTCGCGCAGCGGCCCCAGCGCCGCTTCGTCATGCTCGACCTCGAGCTCGGTCAGCCGCCGCGCGAGCAGGCGCAGCCGGCGGACGCGGAAGCCGAGATCGTAATTGCGCAGGAACGCGATCATCTCCGGGCTCGCCCCGCCCGAAAAGCTCGGCCGCGCCTCGGCCATCCCCAAAGCGTCCACCGCGCGGTGCAGCGCGGCGTGAATATCGTGCCAGCGCGCCTGCCCAGCCTCGCCGCCGACGGCGAAGAGCAATTGGGTCATCGCCTCGATCACCCCGGCGAGCTTCAAATGGCCGTAAGCCGCATAGCCATAGCCCGCCTTGGCGGCGGCGGCGGTCTGCGCGCGGCGGCGCCAATTGGCGAGGCGCTGGACGGTGGGGTGATCGAGGAACAGGGTATAGCCGAACAGCCCTTCCACCTGGCGTTCGACCTCGGGGCGGATGTGCGCGATGATCTCGGCGAGCCGCTCGATGCGGCGGCTGCGGATCGCGATCGCCTCCAAATTGTCGCGGATCGGCTGCTGGCGCGGCAGTTCGGAAATCGCGCCGATGATCGTTTGGAAAAAGCCCGGCAATTGCTCGGGGCCCGGGGCGCGGCCCATTTTGCCGCCGGGATAGGGCTCGATATAAACGAAGCGGCGATCGACCTGGCGCCGCGCGGGGCGCTCACGCAAGGCGTTGATCGCGGGGCCGAAGGGGGCGTTGACGAGCACCGATCCGTCGATCAGCGGGGTATGCTCGGCGGCGCTCGCCGCGCTTTGGCGGGGGAGCGCCTGGGCGATGAACGCGCCGCGCTCGGGCCAGGCGAGGCCGCGCGCCTTGAGCACGCGGTCGAGCTCGGCCACCGTCGCCGCCGGAAAGGCGCCGGGAAAGCTCGACGTCGCGCGCGCGGCGAAGGCGAGTTCGGGGATCGGCGCGAGCGTTGGGCGCGCCTCGCCATGATCGCTGAACGAAAAGATCAGCCGATGCTCGGTCTCCATCACCTCGCACGGCGAGTTGAGCGCAAGGCGTTCGGGATGGCCGTGGAAATCGGTGACCGTCACGAACAGATCGAGCGGTTGCCCCTCGGGCAGCAGCCGCGCCTCGACCGGGGCGGCCGCCATCGTCTCGAACGCGTCGAGCACCAGGTCGAGGAAGCGTTCGCCGCCGAAGGGCGGCTCGAACCAGCGCGAGCGGACGAATTTGCTGAGCTTCGCGCGCACCTCGTCGCGCGCGGCGGGCTCGACCAGGCTGTCGATCGGGTCGCCCGCGCGGCGCTGCGCCGCCCAAGCGATGGGGAGCGCCCACATTTTGGAAAAGCCATGCGCGGGCGCCTGCGCGGGATCGAGCAATTCCTCGATATCCGCCGATTCGAACCAGAGATCGGTCAGCGGTTCGAGCGATTGGCCGGTGGTGATCGCCTGCGCCAGGAACACGCCGTTGATCCCGCCCGCGCTCGCCCCGGCGATGATGTCGACCAGCACCCGCAGCCGCAGCCGGTGCTCGTCCTCGATCTCCTGCAGCAGCGCGCGATAGACGCCCTGGCTGCCGCCGGCGGGCGCATGGCCTTCGAGATAGGCCCTGCTCGCGCGCGCCAGGCGCCAGATTTCCTTGGTGATGCCGTGCATATAGACGGCCAGGCTGATGCCGCCGTAGCAAACGAGCGCGAGCCGCAATTCCTTTTCGCGCATCCCACGGTCCTCGCGCTTCTTCGCAAGCGAGCCTAACCGGGGGCGGGGGCGATGAAAAGGCTGGTGCCGGTTGCAGGGATCGAACCCGCGACCTTCGGTTTACAAAACCGCTGCTCTACCAGCTGAGCTAAACCGGCGTGTCGGCGGCTCTTGCGTCAAACGACGCCGAAGGTCCAGCCCTCGGTCGCGGCGATGCGCGGGGTGAGGACGGCGGGCGCCCAGAGCGCGCGCCGATCGGCGACCGCGCGCAGCCAGGCGGCGCTCAGCAGCGCGTCGCTCTGGTGATCGTCGATCGCGCCCTCGCCGGGCACGGGGGCGGCGCCGAGCGCGGCAAGGCCTTCGTCGAGCGCGGCGAACGTCCGCATCTTGGCGCGGTGGGGCGGTCGGCCGGCGTCGCGCGCGGCGAGCGCGGTGTAGATTTCGACGATCACCGCGCCGCGCGCCGGCAGCGGATCGAAGGGCCACAGCGGCAGCCGGCGGTCGAGCGCATGGAACAGCCGCATCCCCGCCAGGCTCGCCTTGCCGACCTGCGCCGCGCCGACCAGATTGAGGTTGCTATAAGGCTTCAAGCCCTGCGCCGCCTGGGCGTGTTCGGTCACGCGGAACCGCCCGCGCCCGCCGCCGAACGCCGCGCCGGTGCGCCCGCCATGGCGGCGGAAATGCGGCGCGGCCTCGGGGTGATCGGGAAAGCTCGCGGCGCCGAGATCGGGCTCCTCGCCGCACACCGCCTCGACCAGCGCCCAGAGCCCGCGCGCTTCGGCGGGGCTCGCCGACCAACCGGGGAAGAACGCGCCTCGGTCGACGAAAGGGAGCGACGGGCCGAGATCGAAGCCGATCAGCGCCTCGCGCGGCGCGTCGCTCGACAGCCAATCGAGCACCGCGCGGCGCGACCATCGTTTTTCGGGCGGCGCGACCAAGTCGGGCGCGCCGCCGCCCGCCGCGCAGATCGCGACGGCGATCCCGGCATGCCGCGTCCCCCGCGCGCCCGACCAGTCGATCGCGACGAAATGGGCGAAGCGGCTCAACGCTTGCGCGCGCGGGGCTTGGCGGCGGCTTGGTCGCGCGCGCGTTCGATCGCCCCGCGCACCCGTTCGGGATCGGCGCTGTCGTAGCGAACGAGCACCGCGCCATAGCCGACATAATGCGGGGTCTGAAAGAAAGTCTCGGGATCGGTCGCGATCAACAGCGCGACATCGTCGGGGTCGAGTTGCAAGCAAAAACTCGTCGCCGCCTCGCGACCGGTCGACACGAAGGCGCGGCCATTGGCGCCGATCTTGACCGCGTCCTGGCGATAATGTTGCCCTTGCTCGGTCCCCGGCAGGGCGAGCGCGAAGGCGAGCACCTCGTTCCAGTCCCTCACTTCACCTCCGCCAGCACGTCGGCGGTGAATTTGGCGATGTCGAAATTGGCGTTCGCCGCATCCTCGCCGCGTCTCACGATCACGATCCCTCGGCTCGGCACGATCACCACATATTGGCCGCGATTGCCGTTCGCCGAGAAGGCATCCTCGGGCACGCCCGCCGTGCCGCGCATCAGCCAGAAGGTCGCGCCATAGCCGAAGCCGCTCGCCGGCTGGGGGCCGCTCGCGCGCGTCACATAATGCCGCCAGCCCTCGGGCAGGAGACGCGCGCCATTCCACACGCCGTCGTTCAAATAGAGCAACCCGAACCGCGCCAGATCGCGCGCCGTCGTCCAGATTTGGCTCGAGGAGACGTAATTGCCGCGCCAATCGGTCTCGGCGACGGTGTGGCGCATCCCGAGCGGCGCGAACAGCGCGGTCTTGGGAAAATCGCGATAAGCCTCTTCGCCGAGCGCGGCGCGCAAACTCCGCATCGCCAGCAGAATATCGTTGTTGGCATAGCGGAAGCGCGTGCCGGGCTTGGCCTCGATCGGCCAATGCGGCGCTTCTTCGGTGACGGCGGTGCCGCCGAAATAGAGCGCGTCGGTGCGGTTGCCCGCCGTCGCGCTGTGCAAGCCCGACGCCATGCGGAGCAGCTGATCGAGCGTGATCGCCGCGCGCGGATCGCCGGGGTGCTGCCATTCGGGCACGCGCGCGCGCTCCCCGACGCTCACCGCGCCGCGCTTCGCCGCGATGCCGACGAGCGTGCCGGTGATGCTCTTCGCGACCGACCAAGTGCGCTGCGCGGTGAAGGGACCGAAACCCTCGGCATAGCGTTCGGCGATGATCCGGTTCTCGCGCAGGATCACGACCCCGGTCGTGCGCCCGCGATAGGCGCCCGCGAAGGCGCGCTCGACCGCCGGAAGCGCGGGATGCGCGATCTTGGGGAGCGCGTCGCCGATCGGCCAGGGGCGCGGGTCGGGGCCGGGCGGGGGCGGCGGGGCGGTGCCGCTCGCGGGCACCGGCGCGCCGATCGGCAGATTGGCGCAGCCGGTTTCGGGATGATAGCGCGCGACGCGCGGCGGCAGATCGGGCTCGAAGCGCACCGTCACTTGCCCCTTGGCGCGATCGATCTCGGCGGGGAGCGTGGCGACGAGCCGCTCATATTCGGGATAAATGCCGGTGAGTTCGAGCGCCTCGATCTGCGCGGGCGCGCGGCCCGCGATGAACACGCCCGAACAGAGGAAAGCGGCTTTATAACCGGCGGCGATCGCGCGGGTATAGGGCGCGGGTGCTTGCGCTTGCTGCGCCAGGCCGGGGGTGGCGAGGAGGAGGGCGGCGAGGATGGCGCGGCCCGCCGCCAGCACATGGCGACGCGAATGGTTGTCGCCCTTGAACGCCTCAGTCCCGCGCATGTCTCAGCCCCTCCCAATAAGCCAGCCGTTCGGCGATCTTGCGCTCGAAGCCGCGATCGACCGGGGTGTAATAAATCTGCGCCGTCATGCCTTCGGGCCAATAATCGGCGCCCGAAAAGCCCTCGGCCGTGTCATGATCATAAGCATAGCCCGCGCCATAGCCGATGTCCTTCATCAGCTTGGTCGGCGCGTTGAGGATCGCGGGCGGCGGCATCAGCGATCCCGTCGCCTTGGCCGAGGCCCAGGCGGCTTTCTGCGCCTTGTACGCTGCGTTCGATTTGGGCGCGGTCGCGAGGTAGAGGCAGGCCTGGACGATCGCCAATTCTCCTTCGGGCGAGCCCAGGAAATCATAGGCCTCCTTGGCGGCCAGGCACTGCACCAAGGCCTGCGGATCGGCGAGGCCGACATCCTCGCTCGCGAAGCGCACCAGCCGGCGCAGCACGTAAAGCGGCTCCTCGCCCGCCACCAGCATCCGCGCGAGATAATAGAGCGCGGCCTGCGGGTCCGAGCCGCGCAGCGATTTGTGGAGCGCGGAGATGAGGTTGTAATGCCCCTCGCGGTCCTTGTCGTACACCGCGACGCGGCGCTGGAGGAAGGTGCCGAGCCCGGCGGGGTCGAGCGGGGCGGGGAGGTCGACCGCGAACAGCGTCTCCGCCTGGTTGAGCAGGAAGCGGCCGTCGCCATCGGCCGACGCGATCAGCGCCGCGCGCGCCTCGGGCGTGAGCGGCAGCGGGCGGCCGGCGAGCGCCTCGGCGCGGTCGAGCAGCAGCCCGAGCGCCTCGGCGCCGAGCCGGTGGAGGATCAGCACCTGCGCGCGGCTGAGGAGTGCCGCGTTGAGCTCGAACGAGGGATTTTCGGTGGTCGCGCCGACGAGCGTCACCGTGCCCGCTTCGACGAAGGGGAGAAAACCGTCCTGCTGGGCGCGGTTGAAGCGGTGGATCTCGTCGACGAACAACAGGGTGCGGCGCCCGGCGCGGGCGTGCGCCTCGGCCTCGGCAAAGGCTTTCTTCAGATCGGCGACGCCCGAGAAGACCGCCGAAATCGCGACGAAGCGCAAGCCCACCGCGTCGGCGAGGAGGCGCGCGATCGTCGTCTTGCCGGTACCGGGCGGCCCCCACAGGATGATCGAGGCGAGCCGCCCGGCGGCGACCATCCGCCCGATCGCGCCTTCGGGGCCGGTGAGATGCGTCTGCCCCACCACTTCGCCCAGCGCGCGCGGGCGCAGCCGCTCGGCGAGCGGCGCGGTTTCGGCGGGGGGCGGGGCGGGATCGGCGAAGAGATCGGGCATTGGCGGGCAGGTGTAATCGCTGCGCCGGTCGCAACCAACAAAATCCTCCCCGCACGCGGGGCGGGGGCGGGGGTGGGGGGCCGATTGCGGCGCGGCGCGCGGGCAAGCCCCTCCACCGCCCTGCGGGCGGTCCCCCTCCCCAAGCGCTTCGCGCTTGGGGAGGATTTGAGCGGCCCCACGAAATCCTCCCCAAGAGCGCGCTCTTGGGGAGGGGGACCATTTGCCGTCAGGCAAATGGTGGAGGGGCCTGCCCGCGGGGCGGCTATCCGCCCCGCCGCGCGATCACTTGCAGATATTTGTCGAGCACCGCCCGGTTGATCGCGTCCCAGGTAAAGGCACCCGCCTTGGCCTCGCCCGCCATGCCGTGATCGTCGGCCAGGTCGCGATCGAGCGCATAGGCTTGCAGCGCGTCGGCATAGCCCGCGATGTCGTCGGGGGCGATCAGCCGCCCGGTCACCCCGTCCTCGACCAGGCTGGTCGAGCCGGTCGCCCGCGCGGCGACCACGGGCACCGCGCAGGCCATGGCTTCGAGCGTCACATTGCCGAAGGTCTCGGTGACGCTGGGGTTGAACAGTACGTCCATCGAGGCGACCGCGCGGCCGAGGTCGCCATTTGCCAGCATGCCGGTGAAAACCGCGCTCGGCACGCGTTCGGCGAACCAGTCGCGCGCCGGGCCTTGGCCGACGACCATCACCCGGTGCCGGACCTGGCGACGTTCGAGTTCGGCGATCACGTCGGCGAACACGCCAAGCCCCTTTTCCAGCACGACCCGGCCAAGAAAGCCGATCACGACTTCATCATCGGCAATGCCGATCGAGCGTCGCCACGGCAGCGAACGCGCGGCAGGGGTGAAGATCGTGCGGTCGACGCCGCGCGACCAAATACCGATGTCGAAATTCATCCTTTCCGCGTGCAGGATTTCCGCCATTGACGGCGCGGGCGCCAAAATCGCGTCGCAGCGACGGTAAAAGCGGCGCTGGATCGCCACCGCCGCCGGCGCGAGGAACCCAAGGCCATAATAAGCCACATAGGTTTCAAAGCGGGTATGTACCGATGCGACGGCGGGAATGTTCTGCCGCCGTCCCCAGCTGAGCGCGCGGTGGCCGAGAATATCCGGCGCCGACAGATGCAGCATGTTCGGCGCGAAAGCGGCGAGATCGCGCTTGATGCGCGGCGGCAAGCCGAGCGCGAGGCGGTATTCGCCCCGTCCCGGAACCGCGAGCGAGGGGACGCCGATCAGGTCGCCCGTGGGTTCGAACGCCGGTGTCTTGGTGACCGGCGCGTACACGCGCACCGCGGCGCCGCGATCGAGCAGGAACCCGACCAGCCGGTTGAGCGCCTGGGTCGGCCCGTCGCGCACATAATTGTAATTGCCGCTGAACAGGGCGATGCGAAGTTGTTGGGGACTCATCGCGCGCGCCATAGCGGCGCACGGCGCGCCTGGCTATCGCTTAGCCCGGCGCGCCTTCGTTTGGCTTGGGTTTAGACCTGTTTTGAGATCACACCCAGTCGATGGCTCGACGGAAAAAGCTCCTCCCCCAAGGGGGGAGCGGGACCATTCGCGTAGCGAATGGTGGAGGGGTGTCGCCCTCGAACTGCTGGGGACACCCCTCCGACAGCCGCTCGCGCGGCTGCCACCTCCCCTTACAGGGGAGGAGCTAACCGATTTGATCGCAAACAGCTCTAGCGATAAGCGTCGGGGCTCCCGCCATCGCCCTCGTCGCCGCCGCCGTCGCCATCATTGTCGCCGCCGTCGTCGGGCTTGTCGTCGCCGCCATCGTCGTCCTTGTCGCCGTCGTCCTTGTCGTCGTCCTTATCGCCGTCATCCTTGTCGTCATGATCGTCGGACTGGGCCTGTTGCTCGGCTTCCTCGGACTCGGCGCTTTCCTCGCTCTCCACCTTCTCGCTCGCTTCTTCCTGTTCGAAGCTGGTGGTTTCCTCGCTCGCCGAGACGGCTTCGCTCGAATAGCTTTCGGACGAAGCGGTGGTTTCGATCGTTGTTTCCGAGCTGCTATAGCTTTCGGTGATGCTCACCGAATATTCGCTATAATAGCTCGAATAGCTGAACCCGCTATAGGACACCGAACCCCAAGTCGCGATCGTCGCCAGATCGATCGCCGCGTCGAACAGGGCGAGGGTGATCGACGAGCGCGGGTGATAGATCGTCTGGCCGCGATAGCCATCGAACACGAAATCGGTGGTGCCGTGCTTGATCCAATAATAAACGGCGGTGTCGAGGTCGATCGGCTTGACGACGTCCTTGCCCTTCACGCGGCTGATCACGTCGCCCGGGCGAATATCGTTCTTCGCCGCCACCCCGCCGGGCTGGACCGAGACGACATAAACGCCATCGGCCTTGGGGCTGAGGTTGAAGGCGCGGCGCACCTTGCCGTCGATCGGCATCAGCACCGCATCGAGCGCGCGCGACACATAGGGCGCGGGCAGTTGCGTATCCGCGCGCGCCGGCGCGATCGGGTGCGCGCACACCAGCGACGCCGTCATGACGATCCGAACGCTCGACCGAAACTTGCCCATCTGCTCCTCCCCCTTCGGTAATCGTTGTCAGGCGGCAACGATGCCACCGAATCGAGCGTTCCGCTAGAGCAATGATCGCGCGCCGCGCGCGGCTTGCGTTCCGCCTCTGTTCCTGCGATGGAGCGCCATGGCCAAGCTTCAGAAACGCTATGTCTGCCAGGCGTGCGGATCGGTGACGCATCGCTGGGCGGGGCAATGCGGCGATTGCGGCGAATGGAATTGCCTGGTCGAGGAAGCGAGCGCCGCCGCCACGCCCTTCCAGGCGAAGCATCATTTGCGGAGCGGCGGGCGCAAGGTGGCGCTGGTCGGGCTCGACGCCGAAATCGCGCTCCCCGATCGCCTGCCGACCGGGATCGCCGAGTTCGATCGCACGCTCGGCGGCGGGTTCGTCGAAGGGTCGGCGACGCTGATCGGGGGCGATCCGGGGATCGGCAAATCGACGCTGCTGCTCCAGGCGGCGGCGCGGCTGGCGCTCGCCGGGCACCGCGTCGCTTATGTCTCGGGCGAGGAGGCGGCGGACCAGGTGCGGCTGCGCGCGCGCCGGCTGGGGCTGGGCGGCGCGCCGGTGCAACTCGCCGCCGCCACCTCGGTGCGCGACATCCTCACCACGCTCGGCGAGGGGGCGCCGCCGCGGCTGCTGGTGATCGATTCGATCCAGACGATGCATTCGGACATGATCGAGGGCGCGCCGGGCACGGTGAGCCAGGTGCGGGCGAGCGCACAGGAACTGATCCGCTTCGCCAAGGAACGCGGCAGCGCTTTGGTGCTGGTGGGGCACGTCACCAAGGACGGGAGCTTGGCCGGCCCGCGCGTGCTCGAACATATGGTCGACACGGTGCTCGCTTTCGAGGGCGAGCGCAGCCACCAATATCGGCTGCTGCGCGCGATCAAGAACCGCTTCGGCGGCACCGACGAGATCGGCGTTTTCGCGATGGCGGACGCGGGGCTGAGCGAGGTCGCCAATCCGAGCGCGCTGTTCCTCACCCAGCGCGACGAAGGCGTGAGCGGGACGGTGGTGTTCCCCGCGCTGGAGGGCACGCGGCCGGTGCTGGTCGAGATTCAGGCGCTCGTCGTGCGGCTGGCGAGCGGGGCGACGCCGCGCCGCGCGGTGGTTGGCTGGGATTCGGGGCGGTTGGCGATGATCCTGGCGGTGCTGGAAGCCCGGTGTGGGCTGAGCTTTTCCTCGGCGGAAGTCTATCTGAACATCGCCGGCGGCTACCGCGTGCAGGACCCGGCGGCGGATCTGGCGGTGGCGGCGGCGCTGGTTTCGGCGCTCAGCGAGCGGCCGGTACCGGTGGGGGCGGTGGCGTTCGGCGAGGTCGCGCTATCGGGCGAAATCCGCCCCGTCGCCCATGCCGGGCTGCGGCTTAAGGAGGCCGGCAAATTGGGCTTCGACCGCGCCCTGCTCCCGGCGGCGGCGAGCGGCGAGGCGAGCGCGCTGACGCTTTCGGGATTCAAGAATTTGCCGCGCTTCGTGGATCATCTGCTAGGGCGGGGGTGAGCGGGGCGCCTCGTCCCCCCCCAACAACGTCATTTTCGCAAAAGCGGGAACCCCTTCGGGCAGGCCGGGGGGGGTGGAAGCGCTGCCTCGACTGCGCGGCGAAGAGTGGGGGCCAGCCGGAATGGGTCCCCGCCTTCGCGGGGACGACGGGGGTGTGTCGAGAGGACGGGGGGTGTGCCCAAAGGTTGCGCGCACTTCCCATCCACCGTCATTCCCGCGAAAGCGGGAATCCATTCGAGCTGGCGGGGGTAACGAAGCGCTGCCCCGGCCACGTGACCAAGAGCGGGAGCCAGCCGGAATGGGTCCCCGCCTTCGCGGGGACGACGGGGATGTGCCGAAAGGACGGGGGTGTGCCGAAAGGTTGCGCGCACTTCCCATCCACCATCATTCCCGCGAAAGCGGGAATCCATTCGGGCAGGCCGGGGTTAACGAAGCGCTGCCTCGGCGGCGTGACCAAGAGCGGAGGCCAGCCGGAATGGGTCCCCGCCTGCGCGGGGACGACGGGGGTGTGTCGAGGGGACGGGGGGCCGAAAGGTTGCGCGCATCTCCCATCCACCGTCATTCCCGCGCAGGCTGGAATCCCTTTGGGCCGGCCCTGCCCAGCGCGGCGCCGCCCCCACCGCCCGCCGAGTCGCCCCAGCCAGCCGAGCAAGCGTGAACTCGCGCTTGATCCCCAGCCGCCCTCGCCCCCATATCGCGCGCAGGGCGTAAGAGGGATCAATGGGGCTGACCGCACTCGATATCATCGCGCTGGTGCTCATCATCGGCGCGGCCGTCATGGGGGCGATGCGCGGCTTCGTCACCGAGGTGCTGTCGCTCACCACCTGGCTGTTCATCGTGCTCGCGCTGCGCGTGTTGCAAGGCCCGGTGACGGGGCTGCTCACCGGCACGATCGGCACCGATGCCGGCGCGGCGGTGCTCGCGTTCGTGCTGATCGCCGGGCTCACTTATTTCGGCGGGCGTTGGGTCGCGCGCGCGATCGGGGCGCGGACGCGGACCTCGATCCTGGGGCCGGTCGATCGCGCGCTCGGCTTCGGTTTCGGCGGGCTCAAGGGGTTGATCTTCGCGAGCCTGTTGTTCCTGCTGATCACGCTCGTCGTCGATACGATCAGCGGCGGGGCGTTGCGCCGGCCGAGCTGGATCACCACGTCGCGCACTTATCCGTTGCTGAAGGTCACCAGCGCCGGGGTCGCCGATTTCGTCGATCGACGGCGGCGCGGCGAGCCGGTGTTCGGCAACGAGGCAGCGCCCGGGAATAGCAGCGAATGAACGCCCCGCTTTACAATCAGGAAATCCTGCGCCTCGCCGCGCGCGTCCCGCCGCCGCGCTTGGCCGCGCCGATGGCGAGCGTCGAGAAACGCTCGCCGATTTGCGGCAGCCGGGTGACGATCGACGTCGCGGTCGATCGCGACGGGCGGCTGGCCGAGCTGGGGATGCTGGTGCGCGCCTGTGCGCTCGGCCAAGCCTCGGCCGCCTTGTTCGCCGAACATGCGCCGGGGCGCGACGCCGCCGATCTCGCCGCCGCGCGCGACGCGCTCGCCGCCTGGCTCGCCGGCGAGGGGCCGATGCCCGATTGGCCGGGGATCGAGATTTTCGCCCCCGCGCGCCCGCACAGCGCGCGCCACGCCTCGATCCGGCTCGCCTTCGAAGCCGGCGCCGAGGCGGTGGCGGCGGCGCGCGCGCTTTCCGCCGCCGCATGAGCGAATTGCTGCTGCGCGACGGCGTCACGCTGCTGGGCTTCGCGCTCGTCTTCGTGCTGCTGTTCCGCAAGCTGGGGCTGGGGGCGACGCTCGCCTTTTTGGTCGCGGGCGCGGTGGTGGGGCCGCAGGGGCTGCATCTGGTCGGCGATGTCGAGGGCAAGCGGGGCGCCGCCGAACTGGGCATCGTGTTGCTGCTGTTCCTGGTCGGGCTGGAGCTCAACCCGTCGCGGCTGTGGCGGCTGCGCGAGGAGATTTTCGCGATCGGCACGCTACAAGTCGTGGCCTGCGCCGCCGCGCTCACCGTCGTGCTGCGGCTCTATGTCGGCTTTTCGTGGGAGGCGGCGCTCGCGGTCGCGCTGCCCTTGGCCTTGTCGTCGACCGCGCAGGTGCTGCCGATGCTGCAATCGGCCGGCCGCCTGCGCACCCCCTTTGGCGAGCGCGCCTTTTCGATCCTGCTGTTCCAAGATTTGTCGATCGTGCCGCTGATCACCATCATCGCCGCGTTGAGCCGCGCCCCCGCGCCGGCGGGCGCGGCGCCGGGGTGGCTGCTCGCGCTCTATACCGTGCTCGCGGTGGGCGGGCTGGTGCTCGCCGGGCGCTTCCTGCTGCGGCCGCTGTTCCGGCTGATCGGCAATTTGGGCGAGCGCGAGATGTTCATCTTCGCCGCGCTCTTCACCGTGATCGCCGCCGCCGCGCTGATGGAGGCCTTGGGGCTCTCGACCGCGCTCGGCGCTTTCGTCGCGGGGGTGATGCTGGCGGACAGCCCCTATCGCCATGAATTGGAGGCGGACGTCGATCCGTTCCGCTCGATCCTGCTCGGGCTGTTCTTCTTGAGCGTCGGCATGATGCTCGATCTGGGCGCGATCGCTAGCCGGCCTTTGTTCATCGGCGGCATGGCGCTGCTGCTGATCGCGACCAAGGCGGTGGTGATCGCCGCGATCGCGCTCGCGTTTCGGATGCAGTGGCGCCCGGCGCTCAAGCTCGGGCTGTTGCTGAGCCAGGGGGGCGAATTCGGCTTCGTGCTCTTTGCTCAAGCGCAGGCCGCGCTCTTGATCGCGCCCGAGGCGGCGAGCCTGTTCGGCGCGGTCGTCACCTTGTCGATGGCGACGACGCCGTTCCTGATGGCGTTCACCCAGCGCGTGCTCAGCCCGCCCGCGCAGCCGACCGACGGGCTCGACGGCCCCAAGCCCGATGGCGCGAGCGCGCTGGTGATCGGCTATGGCCGCTTCGGCCAGACGGTCGCGCAAATGCTGATCGGCCAGGGGGTGCGCACGACCGTGATCGACCGCAACCCCGAGACGATCGAGGTCGCGGGAAGTTTCGGGATGAAAGTCTATTTCGGCGACGGGCTGCGGCTCGATCTGCTGCGCCAGGCGGGCGCACACGAGGTGCCGCTGATCGTCTTTTGCATCGATGGCGACCAGATCGACCGCGACTTCCTCGTCTCGGTCAACCAGGCTTTCCCTCAGGCGGCCTTGTTCGCGCGCGCTTATGATCGGCGCAGCCTGATGAAAATGGCCGACGCGCCGCTCGCCGGCACGGTGCGCGAGGTGTTCGAATCGGCGATCTGCATGGCGCGCCAGGCGATGGAATTGCTCCAAATCGACAGCGAACAGATCAGCCGCACCGAGGACGAATATCGCCGGCGCGACGCGATCCGGCTGAAGGCGCAGTCCGAAAGCGGCGATTTGCGCGCGGCGGTCGACCATATGTTCTCGCACCGCACCCTCGCCGAGGCGGTGGCGGCGCGGGCGGAGGAGAAACGATGATTTTGGTATGGGCGGCGCTTTCGGGCGCGATCGCGGTGGCGGCGGGGGCGTTCGGCGCGCATGGCGCGGAAGGCAAGGCGGCGGACTGGCTGCGCACCGGCGGCCAATATCAGCTGGCGCACGCGCTCGCGGCGCTGATCGCGGTGCAGTTGCGCGCGAGCGGGGCGGCCTGGCTGTTCGTGGGCGGCGCGGCGCTGTTCGCGGGGACGCTCTATCTGATGGCGCTCGGCCTGCCGCGCTGGCTGGGGGCGATCACCCCGATCGGCGGCGCGCTGTTGATCGCGGGCTGGCTGTGGCTCGCCTGGAGCGCGTGGCGGGGCGGATAGAAAGCCCCAAATCCTTCCCGTGAACGGGGAGGATCATGCCGCTACCGGCCCAATTTCCGGCACTTATCGGAACAATAGACGACATTCTCCCAATCGCGCGCCCATTTCTTGCGCCAGGCGAAGGGGCGCGCGCAGACCGGGCAGGTCTTGCTCGGCAGATCGCGCTTGTGGACGCCGTTGGGCATGGCGGGCTTTCGAATGACCAAGAGTTCATTTGTCTTCGCGCGCGGCCGCGCCCATTTCCAGCCTCGGTTCGGCAGCGTCCGGGCCGTCATCCGTTCGAGGATTTATGCCTAGCAACGATCACAGTCGATCGACCGCGCCGCACCGGCCGTCCCGCTCGCGCTGATCCCTCGCGCGCACCCGGGCCCGCCGGCGCGGCCGGTCGGCAAGGAGGTGCGCGATGAACGCGGTTCGTTTGATTTTCGATTGGGCGCGGCACAGCCGGCTACGCGACCCCAATTTGCTCTTCGCCGAGCGGTCGAGCTTCGGCGAGCGGCTCGCCGATCGCGTCGCGGCGGTGGGCGGCTCCTGGGGGTTCATCATCGGCTTCGCGCTGTTCCTGGGCGCCTGGGCGGCGATCAACCTCGCGCTGAAGGGCGGCGCCTTCGATCCTTTTCCCTTCATTTTCCTGAACCTGGTGCTGTCGATGCTCGCCGCTTTGCAGGCGCCGATCATCATGATGAGCCAGAACCGGCAGGCGGCGAAGGACCGGCTCGAGGCGCGGCTCGATTACGAGACCAATTTGCGCGCCGAGGCGCAGATCGAGGAACTCCACGCGAAGATCGACGACTTGCGGGCGCTGGTGGCGCGGCTGGAGCGGTGAGGCTTTCCCGTGGCGCGGGTTTTGGTTCGCGCGGAGGCGCGGAGAAGGAAGTGGGAGGCGCGGAGGGGAGACATTGAAGCCCATCGCGATCACGATGATCCACGTCGCCCCGGCCTCGAGCCGGGGCTAGGCTGCCTTTCGACGGCAGAAGAAGAAGCCAAGCCCCGGCTCGAGGCCGGGGCGACGGTTTGGTTTGATCACGAAACGCTCTATTCGCGGTTACCCGAAAAAGATCGTCGCCCCGGCGAAAGCCGGGGCCTTTATGGGGTGACGCGCTCCGGTTCATCAAGGCCCCAGCTTTCGCTGGGGCGACGGTCAATTTCTTGTGTCTCCCTTAGGTCCGAACTCGGCCCACCAAGTCCGCATCCTCCGCGTTCTCCGCGCCTCCGCGCGAACCCTGTAGCTGCAGGAGCGGCACCCGAAGCGCGAAACTTCTGCGCGACGCTACGCCGCCGCGCCAACCCAAAACTACCGCTCATCCTCCAGAAACGCCGCCACGTCCTCCAGCGCCACGTCCTTCGCCACGAAGGTCCGCCCGATCCCGCGCGCGAGCAGGAAGGGTAAACTCCCCCCCGCCATCTTCTTGTCGTGGCGCATATGCTCGACCAGCCGCGCGCCCGGCGCGTCGACGCCCGCCTCGGCGAGCCCCGCCGGCAGCCCCACGCCGCGCAGATGCGCCGCCACCCGCGCCGCGTCGTCCGCCGAGCACAGCCCGCGCCGCGCCGAATAGCGGAAGGCGAGCGCCATCCCCGCCGCCACCGCCTCGCCGTGGAGCAGCCGCTCGCCAAAGCCGGTCTCGGCCTCCAGCGCATGGCCGAACGTGTGCCCAAGGTTGAGCAAAGCGCGCAGATCGGCGGTTTCGCGCTCGTCGGCGGCGACGATGCGCGCCTTGGCGCGCACCGAATGCGCGATCGCCTCGATGCGCATCGCGATGTCACCCGCGAGCAAGCCGGCGCCATGGGCCTCGCACCAGGCGAAAAAGGCGGGATCGTCGATCAGCCCATATTTCACCACCTCGGCATAGCCCGCCCGCAGCTCGCGCGGCGGCAGCGTCGCGAGCGTTTCGGGGTCGATCAGCACCAGGCTCGGCTGGTGGAAGGCGCCGATCAGATTCTTGCCGCCGCGCGCGTTGATCGCGGTCTTGCCGCCGACCGAGCTATCGACCTGGGCGAGCAAGGTCGTCGGCAATTGCACGAAGCGGCAGCCGCGCTTCAATATCGCGCAAGCGAAGCCCGCCAGATCGCCCACCACGCCGCCGCCGAGCGCGAGCACATGATCGCCGCGCTCGATGCCGCGCGCGAGCAGCGCCTCGCACAAATGTTCGAGCATCGCCCAGCTCTTGCTGCCCTCGCCCGAGGGGATGGCGATCGGATCGAGCGTCACCTCCAACGCCGCGAGCGCGTCGGTCAGCGTCGCGAGCGCCGCGGTCACCGCCGCGTCATGCACCACCACCAGCCGACCCGCCCGCGCGAGCGGCGCGAGCCGGGCGGCCCCCGCCGCGCCGAGCAGGCCCGGGGCGATCAGCACGGGATAGGCGCGCGCGCCCAGCGCGACATTTATCTCGATCATGCCCCGATCGCTTCCAGGATCGCCCGTACCGTCACTTCGTGCGGGGCGTGGTGGCTCGGCACGCGGATCGGCGCCATCGCATAGACCGGGTTCCGCTTTTCGGCGAGTTCGCGCAGCACCTGATGCGGATCGCGGTTGCGCAGCAAGGGGCGGGTGTCGCGCCGGGCGACACGCTCGGCGAGCACCGCCGGATTGGCGTCGAGCCACACCGCGAGCGCGCGTTCCAGGATCAGCGCGCGCGTCTCGGCGTTCATGAACGCGCCGCCGCCGGTCGCGATCACCTTGCGCGTGCCGTCGATCAGCCGCGCGATCACCCGCCGCTCGCCGTCGCGGAAATAGCTTTCGCCGAAGCGATCGAAAATTTCGGTGATGCTCATGCCCGCCGCCGCCTCGATCTCGGCATCGGCGTCGACGAAGGGCAAGCGCAGCCGCTGGGCGAGGCGGCGGCCGACCGTCGTCTTGCCCGCGCCCATCAGCCCCACCAGGACGATCGGCCTGTCGCGCCAATCCATATTCGCTTGATTTTGCAACATGCCGCCAAGGGCTATACAGCGCGCCCGCGCCTCGGGCAAAAGGCGCTTGTTCGGTGAGGGTGATGATGCGGTTGGTGATAGTCGCGCTGGTGGTGCTCGCGCTCGTGGGTGGCGGAATGGCGCTGCTCGGCGGTTTGGCGCGTGAAAAGCCGGTGCAGCCGGTGGAAAAGGTCGTCCCGCTTGCCAATCTCAGCTAAGCGCAAAGGGCTGCTGCTGCTGATCGCGGGCGCGAGCATTCTCCCCGCGATGGCGCAGGATCGCCCCGAATCGATCCTGCCCCCGGGCTTCAACGAGCAGACCCCCGCGCCGACCCCGGCGCCCGCCGCGCCCGTGACCCCCGCGACGCCGACGCCCTCGGTCGCGCCGCTCCCGGCGCCGGTGCCCGAGGATCTGACGATCGGCAATCTGCTCGGCAACGAGCTCGCCGCCGCCGAGCCCGATCCCGAGGCTTTGCGCGACTATGAACTGCCCGCTTATGCGCGGCGCTCGCTCGACCTGGTGGGGGTGGTCGGCACCGATCAGGGCGGGCTCGCCCCCGATGCCTTCGGGCGCGCCGATGGCCGGTTGCTGGAAGCGCTGATGGGGCGGCTCGACGCGCCGCTCCCCTCGCGCTGGCTGTCGATCGCGCTGCGCCGCGCGCTCGCCTCGCGCGTGAACACGCCCGCCCAGGTCAACGGCGCCGATTTCGCCGCCGAGCGCGCCTGGCTGCTGGTGCGCATGGGCGAGCCCCATGTCGCGCGCGCGCTGATCGAGGCGGTCGACAGCGAAAATTACACGCCCAAGCTCTATGAAGCCGCGCTCCAGACCGCGCTCGCCGCCGGCGATCCGGGGCTCGTTTGCCCGGTGGTCGGCCCCGCGCAGCGCCAATCGGGCGAGCGCGCCTGGGTGCTGCTCGACGCGGTGTGCGCGGGGCTTTCGGGGATCGCCGGCCAGGGCGGGCCGCAGATCGAGGCGGCGCGCAAGCGGCAGGTGGCGAGCGGGGTCGATCTGCTCCTCGCCGACAAGGCGGTGGGGCTCACCACCAAGCGCCGCGCGGTGACGATCGAGTGGGACAGCGTGGGCGAGCTCACCGCATGGCGCTATGGCATGGCGATGGCGACCGGGGTCGACGTGCCCGCGCCGTTGCTCGCCACCGCCTCGCCCCGGGTGCAGTTCTGGCGCGCGCTGGCGCCGGCGCTCGCCCCGGTCGCGCGGCGCGCCTCGGCCGAATTCGCCGCCGCGCAAGGCGTGCTTTCGAGCGCGGCGCTGGTCGATCTCTATGGCGCGATTTTGCAGAGCGAGGATCCGTCGAGCGCCGATGCCGCGGCCGCGCGCGATTCGCGCGCCGCCTTCAACGAGGCATCGCGCGCCGATCGCGTCGCCGCGATGCGCCGGCTGTGGGAAGCGCCGGAGGGGCCGCGCGCGCGCTATGCCCGGCTGGTGCTCACCGCGCGCGCCGCCGCGCTGCTGCCCCCGGCGCGCGACGAAAATACCGATCGGTTGATCGCCGCGATGCTGAGCGCGGGCTATGATCAGGCCGCATTGCGCTGGCGCGGCGCGGTCGAGCGCGGCGGCGACGGCTGGGCGATGCTCGCGCTTGCCGATACGGGGCTAGGCGCGCGCTATGGGCGGAGCGAGGTGCGCGGCTATGGCGGCGGGCAGGGCGACGCCGCGCGCAAGCGGCAGATGTTCTTCGCCGCGCTCGCCGGGCTCGAGCGGATCGACGCCGCGACCGCGCAGACGCTCGCGGGCGACCTGGGCGTCGACATCGCCTTAGACAATGTATGGACGCGCGCGATCGATCGCGCGGCGCAAGCCGGCCAGCCGGGGACGGTGCTGCTGCTCGCGGGCGTCGGCATGCAGACCGCCAATTGGCACGGGGTGCCGCCCGCTCATTTCTACCGCATCATCGCCGCGATGCACCGCGTGGGGCTCGACGCCGAGGCGCGGATGATGGCGATCGAGGCACTCACGAGGCTTTGAGCGAGGCCCTGGACGACGCCGCGCTGATCGACCGCTTTTTGGAGATGCTCGCCGCCGAGCGCGGCGCGGCGGCGAACACCGTCGCCGCCTATCGCAGCGACTTGCGCCTCGCCTCGGCCGCGCTCGAAGGCGCATTGGCGGCGGCGGACGCGGCGGCGCTCCAACGGCTCGCCGAGGGCTGGGCGGCGCTGTCGCGCGCGAGCGTCGCGCGCAAGGCGGCCGCGCTGCGGCGCTTCTTCGGCTTTCTTCATGAGGAGGGGCACCGCGCCGACGATCCCAGCGAGGCGCTGCCGCGCCCCGGCACCGCGCGCCCGCTCCCAAAGACACTGTCGGTCGCCGATGTCGACCGGCTGTTCGCCGTCATCGCCGAGCGGCTCGCCGTGCCCGCGCCCGCGCCGCGCGACCTGCGGCTCGCGGCGCTGGTCGAGCTGCTCTATGGCTCGGGGTTGCGCGCGAGCGAGCTGATGTCGCTGCCGCGCAGCGCCATCGCCCCCGATCGCCCCTATTTGATCCTGAAGGGCAAGGGCGGGCGCGAGCGGCTGGTGCCGATCTCCGACCGGGCGCGCGCGGCGGTGAGTGCCTGGCGCGCGGTCGCGCCGCCCGGCCCCTGGCTGTTCCCGAGCGGCAAGGCGCATCTCACGCGTATCCGGCTCTATCAATTGCTCAAGGGGCTGGCGGTTGCGGCGGGGCTGCCGCTCGATCGGCTGAGCCCGCACGTGCTGCGCCACGCCTTCGCGACGCATCTGCTGGAAGGCGGCGCCGATTTGCGCGCGCTGCAGCTGATGCTCGGCCATGCCGATATCGCGACCACCGAAATCTATACCCATGTCGATAGCGCGCGGCTGGTCGCGCTCGTCAATCAGCGCCACCCGCTCGCCGAGTTGCGTTGACGCGTGGCGAGCCGGCGCCTAACCGAGGCGCCCTGATGCCAAGCTTTCTCGATTTCGAAAAACCCGTCGCCGAACTTTCGGCGCGCATCGCCGAACTGCGCGCCACCGCCGATGGCGGCGCGATCGACATCGCCGGCGAGATCGCCCGGATCGAGGTGAAGGCCGAACGGCTGCTGCGCGACACTTATGCCAAGCTCACCCCCTGGCAGAAGACACTCGTCGCGCGCCATCCCGATCGGCCGCACTTCAAACATTATGTCGCCGGGCTGTTCGACGCGTTCATGCCGCTCGCCGGCGACCGCGCCTTCGCCGACGATCAAGCGATCCTGGGCGGCTTCGCCCGGCTCGGCGATCAAAGGCTGATGGTGATCGGCCATGAAAAGGGCGACGATACCGCGAGCCGCATCCGCCACAATTTCGGCATGGGCAAGCCCGAGGGCTATCGCAAGGCGATCCGGCTGATGCGGCTCGCCGATCGCTTCGGGCTGCCCGTGGTGACGTTGGTCGATACCTCGGGCGCCTTTCCCGGCATCCAGGCCGAGGAGCGCGGCCAGGCCGAGGCGGTGGCGCGCGCGACCGAGCAATGCCTCGCGCTCGGCGTGCCGATGGTCGCCGCGATCGTGGGCGAGGGCGGCTCGGGCGGGGCGATCGCGCTCGCTGCCGCCAACCGCGTGCTGATGTTCGAACATGCCGTTTATGCGGTGATCAGCCCCGAGGGCTGCGCCTCGATCCTGTGGCGCACCGCCGAGCGTGCCGCCGAGGCGGCCGAGGCGATGCGGGTGACCGCGCAGGATCTGAAAGCGCTCGGCGTGATCGACACGATCGTGCCCGAGCCGCTCGGCGGCGCGCAGCGCGATCCGGCGGGCGCGATCGCGACGCTGCGCGCGGCGATCACCGAGGCGCTGGCGGGGCTCGCGGGGCGGGACCGCGACACGCTCCGCCGCGAGCGCCGCGCCAAATTCCTGGCGATGGGGCGGCTGTAGATCTGTTTGCGATCACTCCGAACCAATGGCTCGACGAAAAAAGCTCCTCCCCTGCAAGGAGTTCAGGGTT
>LWDI01000045.1 GCA_002083475.1 Proteobacteria bacterium SG_bin5 | reverse complement strand
GGGCGCGCCGGGCGGCGGTCGCCCCGCATGGCGCCAGTCGGCCCTTCGTCGCGCGGCGCCGGGGCTTTCGCGGCGGTGCGCGCGGCGCGGCTCTGCGCGGGCTTGAGCGCCATCGGCTCGGCATCGGGTCCGCGCCGGGGATCGCGGCGGAAGCGCACCAGATCATGCTGGCGCACCTCGCCGATCTCGCCCGGCGCCAGATCGCCGAGCAGGAAGGGGCCATAGCGCGTGCGGATCAGCCGCGAGACCTGCAGCCCCAGATATTCGAGCACGCGGCGCACCTCGCGATTCTTGCCCTCGGTCAGGATCAGCTCGATCCACAGATTGGCGCCGGTGCGCCGCTCCATATTGGCGTCGATCGAGCCATAGCGAATGCCTTCGATCTCCACCCCTTCGATCAGCGCCTCGAGCTGCGCCTGGGTCACCTGGCCATAAGCGCGCGCGCGATAGGCGCGCTCGACCCCGGTCGCGGGGAGTTCGAGCTGGCGCTTGAGCCCGCCGTCGGTGGTCAGCAGCAGCAGCCCTTCGGTGTTCAAGTCGAGCCGCCCGACCGGCATCAGCCGGGGCAGATCGCGCGGCAAGCGATCATAGATCGTCGGCCGCCCGCCCGGATCGCGCTCGGTGACGAGCAGCCCGGCGGGCTTGTGATAGAGGAACAGCCGCGCCGGCGCGGGCTCGGCGACCGGCTGGCCGTCGACCGTCACCCCCGCGAGCGAGGCCAGGATCGTCGCGGGCGTGGTGAGCGCCACGCCGTCGAGCGCGACGCGGCCCTCCTCGATCATCCGCTCGATCTCGCGGCGCGAGGCGATCCCGGCGCGGGCGAGCAATTTGGCAATGCGTTGGCCCTTGTCGGGCGCGGCGGGCGCGGGGGATTTGGTCGTCACCCGCGGCCCTTTAGCGGCTTTTGCCCCCGGATCAAAAAGCGCGCGCGATCGCCGCCGTCACGCTCGCGTGGAAATGCGCGATTCCCTGTTCGAGCGCGCCGAGCGTCAAATGCGCGATCGCGCCCGATTCGAGCCCCTGTTGCCCAAGCTCGGCGGCGCGGAAATCCTCGCGCGCGAAGACCTGGCCGTCGAGCAAGGCCCAGCTCCGCTCCCAATGGTCGCGCGCCTTGTCGGTCGCGGGCGGCTCGGGGATGAGCATGAAATCCTCGACCAGCACTTCGCCCGCCGCTTGCGGCATCAGCACCAGCAGATTGACGTAATCGGGGCTCACGATCAGCACCGTGCCGGGGAAGAGCTGATAGGTATAAGTGATCGCCGCGCGTAACGCCCCCCAGTCGCCCGCCGCCGCCGCGACCAGATCGGCCTCGCGCCCCACCGCCGAGCGCTGATGCGCGCCGACCGCGTCGGCGGTCGTCACGCCATCCTTGAAGAAGCGCCCGATCGTCTCGGCATGGAGCCGCTGGACGTGATAGCCTTCCAGAAACGCGTCCATGATCAGCTTCCAATTCGCCGCGACCCGGTGAGTGCGGCGGCGGAAGAGATGTTGGCGGGGGAGCGCGAAGGCCTCGAAATCGGCGGCGAGCGCGCGCGCTTCGCTGAAGTCCGCCGCTTCATCGAAGGCGAACCAGATCAGCCCGCCCGCTTCCACCGTCGGCAACCGCCTGAGCGCGTAATCCGCCTTGTCGAGGCCCGGGAAAGCATCGGCGCGCGGCAGCGCGAGCAGCGCGCCGTCGAGCCCATAGCTCCAGGCGTGATAGGGGCAGATCAGCCGCGCGGCGCAAATGGCTTGCGCGCCCTCGACCAGCCGCGTCCCCCGGTGGCGGCAGACGTTCAGGAACACATGCGCGGTGCCCTGCCGGTCACGGGTGACGAGCAAAGGCTTGCCGAAGCCGTCATGCGGCACCGCCATGCCCGGCTCGGGCAGCAGCGCCGACGGGGCGATCACGAGCGGCGCCCGCGCGAAGATCGCCGCTCGTTCGGCGGCATGGCGCTCTGGCGAGGTATAGACCCAGGCCGGCACGTGATCGAGCGCCGGTGCCGGCGCCGCGTGCCCCCGCGCCAATTGCTCGGCGAGCGCGAGTTGGCCCTCGGTCGGGCGCGCGGGTGCCAGATCGTTCATGGCCTCTCTCCTTTTTTGGCGCTACTGTGGTCGCTTGGAGCCTGGGGAGCAAGCGAACACGTGAGCGAATGGTGGGTCGGCGCGTTCGTCGCCGTGGTTTTGGGGTTGGGCGGCTTGTCGCGGCTGCCCGCCTTCGCGCGGCTGCTCGGCCCGGTGCGCCCCTATGCCGAACGCGAGCCGCTCGCCGCCTTTTTCCTCGGCGTGTCGTCGGGCTTTCCCTATGCGATGATCGGCGCGACGCTCACGTCGCGGCTTGCCCAGGCGGGGATCGACAAGAAATCGGTCACCGCTTTCACCCTCGCCATATTGATCTACAATCTGAAGCCGCTGTGGGCCTGGGTGGTGGAGGGCGTGCGGCTGCCGGGGATCGGGCTGCTCGGCCAGCGCGTGAGCTGGCTGTTGTTCGCGGGCGTGCTGGTGATTCTGGCGGTGCTCAACCTGGCGCGCGTCGATCCCGCCGCGAGCCTGCAGGAAACCGTGGTCGCCGCGCTGCTCGTCGCCTTCGCGGGCGCGACCTTCGACATCGTGATCGACGCCTATCGCATCGAGATCCTGCGTCCCGAACAATTGGGGGTCGGCTCGGGGATGACGCAATATGGCTGGCGGATCGGTTCGGTCGCCGCCGGCGCGACGGCGCTGGTCGTCGCCGAGAGCCTGGGGTGGCAGTGGGGCTATGCGCTATGCGCGGTGTTCGCGCTGCCGGCGATGCTCACCGGGCTCGCGCTCGGCGAGCCGGCCCGCCACCGGCCGCCCGCCGAGCGGCGGGGCTGGGCGGAGATCGAGGCGTCGGTGGTCGCGCCCTTCGTGCAATTCTTCCAGCGGCGCGGCGCCTTGCTGGTGCTGCTGTTCATCCTGGTCCACAAGATCGGCGACACGCTCGGCCAATTGACCGTGCGGCTGCTTTATAACGACTTGGGCTATTCGAACACCGAGATCGCGGTTTACGATGTGGGCGTGGGTTTTTGGGCCTATCTGCTCGGCATTTTCGCGGGCGGGGCGCTTTACGCGCGGCTGGGGATGAAGGCCTCGGTGCTGCTGAGCCTGGTGCTGATGGCGGTCTCCAACGCCAGCTTCGCCGGCCTCGCGCTGCTGCGGCATGACAATGTCGCGATGGCGGCGGCGCAAGGGTTCGAGAATTTCGCGAGCGGCATCGGCGGGGTGTGCGTGATCGCTTATTTCTCGGCGCTCACCGATTTGCGCTATACGGCGGCACAATATGCGCTGATCTCGGCGGCGGCGAGCGTGGTCGGGCGGATCGTGACGGGGACCACGGCGGGCGCTTTGGTCGAGCGGCTGGGCTATGTGAATTTCTATCTCTTCACCACCCTGGCCGCGTTGCCGGGCGTTCTGCTCTTCTGGTGGATGAGCCGCAGCGGGCTGGTGGACGCCTCGATCGGCAGCGCGGGGGTGGAAGAGCCGGCGGAGGCGTCTCGCTAGAGCGATTTCCAGGCAGGTGGAATCACCTGCCGGCTTGGAAATCGCGGTAAATCAAAGATTTAGAGCGGCGATCCGATGCAATCGGATCGGAAACCGCTCTAGGCGCCTTACCCCCCGATCGGCTTGCCCATCGCCGCGAAGGCCTCGCTCACCGCGAACAGCGCGGCGAGCATCGCGTCGATCGCGCGCGTGCCGAGCAGATCGGCGAGCAGCAGCCGCGCGGCGGGCACGTTGCCCGGCAGCCGCGCGGCGATCGCGATCAGCATCGCTTCGCTCTCGGTCATGCGGGTGCGGCGGCAGGTGCCGAATTTGACGCTGGGCGCCTCGTTCAGCTGCTCGGCGAGCATCCGCGTCACGAACAGCACCCGGCGAAAATCGCGCCCGAACAGCGTGACGAAACGCTGGGCGAGCGCGGCATCCTCCACCCCGTTCCAGCGCATCTTGCGGAGCGAGGCAAGCAACAGCCGGCCGCCTTCGTCACGCGGCAAGGGGCGGCTGGGAACGGCGAGATCGGCGAGCAGCGTCATGGCGGCTCCTTTCGCCACCTTTGTGACCGAGCTACCCGCCGCGCGAAATTGGCGCGATTACTTAGGCATGTTTACGCGAGCGCGCGCGTTCAAGCCGGCGCCTCGCCATTGGCGGCGAGCGCGGCGCCGGCGAGATAAAGCGAGCCGAGGATCAGCACCGCCCCCGGTGCCCTCATCCGCGCGCCGACCCGGGCGAGCGCCTCGGGCAGATCGGCCGCTACCTCGGCGGCGAGACCGAGCGCCGCCGCTTTCGCCGCGAGCACCTCGGGCGGGTGATGCGCGTGATCGGCGACCGGCACCGCGACCAGCCCCGCCGCCCCCGGCGCGAGCGCGGCGAGCAGCGCGCCGGCATCCTTGTTCGCGAGCATCCCGATCACCAGCCAGATCGGCGCGTCCCCGCTCGCCTCGGTGATCGCCGCGCGCACGGCTTCGGCGGCGGCGGCGTTGTGCCCGCCGTCGAGCCACAAGCTGCTCCCCGGCGGCAGCGAGGCGGTGAGCGCGCCTGGCGCGAGCCGCTGCATCCGCGCCGGCCATTGCGCGCGCGCCCCGGCCTGGCTCAGCGCCGCCTCGGGCACCCTCAACGCCGTCTGATGCCGCAGCATCGCGGTGGCGAGCCCCAGATTGCGCCGCTGATGCGCCCCCGGCAGGCGCGGCGGGGCGAGCGCCACGGCGCCTCGCGCGTCCTCATAGCCAAAGGGCTCGGTGAGCCGCCAATCGCGCCCCTCGGCGACGATCTTGGCTCCACCCGCGCGCGCGACCGCCGCCACGGCGGCGGCGACGCTCGGCGGATAAGCCATCGTCACCAGCGGCACGTTCGCGCGCGCGATCCCGGCTTTTTCGGCCGCGATCGCCTCGACGGTGTCGCCCAGGAATTGCTGGTGATCGAGCCCCAGTTGCGCGATCCCCGTCACCACCGGCGCCAGCACGTTGGTCGCGTCGAGCCGCCCGCCGAGCCCCACCTCGATCACACAGGCGTCCGCCGGGGTCTCGGCGAAGGCGAGGAACGCCGCCGCCGTCGTCACTTCGAAGAAGCTCGCGCCGATGTCGCCGCCCGCGTCGAGCACCCGCGCGAGCAGCGGGGCGAGCGCGTCGTCGTCGATCAGCGCGCCCGCGAGCCGGATGCGTTCGTTGAAGCGCACCAGATGCGGGCTGGTATAGACATGGACGCGGTAGCCCGCCGCCTCCAGGCCGCTGCGCAGGAAAGCACAGGTCGATCCCTTGCCGTTGGTGCCCGCGACATGGAACACGGGGGGCAGCCGGCGCTGCGGATCGCCGAGCCGCGCGAGCAATTTCGTGATCCGCTCGAGCCCGAGCACATCGGCGCCGGGCGACAGCGCCCAAAGCCGATCGAGCTGCGCCTGTACCTCGGGCGAGGCAGAGAAAGCGCGGTCGGGCAAGTCAGGCGGCGGCGCGCGGCGCCAGATAGCCGATCAACCGCGCGAGCGTCGCGCGCAGCTCGGCACGCGGCACCACCATGTCGATCATGCCATGTTCGAGCAGATATTCGGCGCGCTGAAAGCCCTCGGGCAATTTTTCGCGGATCGTCTGCTCGATCACGCGTTGCCCTGCGAAGCCGATCAGCGCGCCCGGCTCGGCGATCTGCACGTCGCCCAGCATCGCATAGCTCGCGGTGACGCCGCCCGTCGTCGGGTCGGTCAGCACGACGATATAGGGCAGGCCGGCATCGTGGAGCATCTGGATCGCGACGGTCGCGCGCGGCATCTGCATCAGCGAAAGGATGCCCTCCTGCATCCGCGCGCCGCCGGCGGCGGTGAAGATGATGTACGGGCAGGCGTCGGCGATCGCGGCTTCGACGCCGGCGATGAACGCCTCGCCGACGGCCTGCCCCATCGATCCGCCCATGAAGGCGAAATCCTGGACGCCGACGACCGCGCGCTGGCCCTCGATCAGCCCGCGCGCATTGACCAGCGCGTCGGCCTCGCCGGTCGCGGCGCGGGCGGCGCGCAAGCGATCGGGATAGCGTTTGGTGTCGCGGAATTTGAGCGGGTCTTCGGCCACTTTCGGCGCGGGGAGCGGTGAGCAACTGCCGGGATCGAACAGCTGCGCGAAGCGCTCGTTCGGCCCGATCCGTTCATGATGCTGGCAATGCGGGCAGACGTGGAGATTGTCCGCCAGCTCCTTGCTGAACACCATCTGCCCGCATCCCTTGCACTTGTGCCAGAGATTGTCGGGCGTCTCCTTCTTGGGGACGACGAGCGAGAGCGCGTTGCGGACGTTGGAGAGCCAGCTCATGCTGCCGCCTTTTGCGCGCCGTGCACGGCTTGCGCAAGCGCGGCGGTGAAGGCGCGGACCGGCTCGGCGGCGCTCGCGCCGTGCCGGGCGACGAGTTCGACGATCGCCGAGCCGACGACGACGCCGTCGGCGACGCGCGCGATGGCGGCGGCCTGTTCGGGGGTGCGCACGCCGAAGCCGACCGCGACGGGGAGGTCGGTCTGGCCCTTGAGCCGCGCGACGGCGGCCTCGATCGAGGCTTGCGCCGCCTGTTGCAGCCCGGTGATCCCGGCGACCGAGACATAATAGAGGAACCCGCTCGCGCCCTGGAGCACGGCGGGGAGGCGCACGGCATCGGTGGTGGGGGTGGCGAGGCGGATGAACGCAAGGCCGCGCGCGGCGAGCGCCGGGGCGAGCTCGTCCTCCTCGGGCGGCAGATCGACGCAGATCACGCCATCGACCCCGGCTTCGGCCGCGTGCGCCGCGAACCATTCCGCCCCGCGCCGGAGCATCGGATTGGCATAGCCCATCAGCACTAGCGGCACGCTCGGGTGGCGCGCGCGGAAATCGGCGGCGATTTGCAGGATGTTCGCGGTGGTGGTGCCGGCGGCGAGGCTGCGAAGGTTCGCCGCCTGAATCGCCGGGCCATCGGCCATCGGATCGGTGAAGGGCATCCCCAGCTCGATCACGTCCGCGCCGCCCGCGACGAGCGCGTCGAGGATCGCGGGCGTGGGGCCGTCACCGGCGGTGACGAAGGTGACGAGCGCGGGGCGGGGGGCGGCGAAGCTGGTGGCAAGGCGGGTCATATAGCCCTCGCTCTTTCAGCGGAAAGAGTTTGGAGGGGGGACGTGCCGCCCACGGCCGCTGCGATCGTCAGCAGCACCCCTTCCAAATTTTCCATCACCTGGGCGTTCGTGAACCTGATCACCTGATACCCTTGCTCTTCCAAATAGCGCGTCCGCTCGGCGTCGTAACGCTCCTGCGTTGCGTGGCTGTCGCCGTCAATCTCGATGACGAGCATCGGGGCGCGGGCGGCGAAATCGACGATATAGGGGCCGATCACTTTTTGGCGGCGGAATTTCAGGGCTTCGAAGCGTTTGGCGCGGAGCGCGAACCAGAGTTTTTGCTCGGCGGGGGTGGGGGCTTTGCGGTTGGCGCGAGCGAAAGCGGTGAGGCGGGAGTCGCGCATCGTGTAACCTCCGTGGTGCCCGGCATCGGCCCCTCTCCCAACCCTCTCCCCTAAAGGGGAGAGGGCTATGGTGTAGCTCGACGGAACAGCCCTCTCCCCTTTAGGGGAGAGGGTTGGGAGAGGGGGCCAAGGAGCCAAACCTCAAATCGCCACCCCCAACGCCTCGGCGACGGTGAAAATATCCTTGTCCCCACGCCCGCACAAATTGGCGAGCACGATTTGATCCTCGCGCATCTCGCGCGCGACCTTCGCCACCGCCGCGATCGCGTGGCTCGGCTCGAGCGCCGGAATAATCCCCTCGGTGCGGCACAAAAGCTGGAAGGCATCCAGCGCCTCGCCATCGGTGACGGCGGTATAGTCCACCCGACCGATGTCGCGCAGCCAGGCGTGCTCCGGCCCGATCCCTGGATAATCGAGCCCCGCCGAGATCGAATGCGCCTCGGTGATCTGGCCGTCTTCGTCTTGCAGCAAATAGGTTTTGTTGCCGTGGAGCACCCCCGGCGCGCCGCCCGCCAGACTCGCGGCGTGGCGCTTGTCGAGCCCTTCGCCCGCCGCCTCGACGCCGAGCATCTTCACCTCGGCGTCATCGAGGAAGGGATGGAACAGCCCGATCGCGTTCGATCCACCCCCGATCGCCGCGACCAGCAGATCGGGCAGGCGCCCGGTGCGGGCGAGCATTTGCGCGCGCGCCTCGCGGCCGATCACGCTTTGGAAATCGCGCACCAGCTCGGGATAGGGGTGGGGGCCGGCGGCGGTGCCGATGATGTAGAAAGTATCATGGACGTTCGCGACCCAATCGCGCAGCCCCTCGTTCATCGCGTCCTTGAGCGTCGCCGCGCCCGAGGTGACCGGGCGAACCTCGGCGCCCAACAGCTTCATGCGGAAGACATTGGGCTGCTGCCGCTCGATATCGCGCGCGCCCATATAGATGACGCACGGCAGGCCGAAGCGCGCGGCGACGGTCGCGGTGGCAACCCCGTGCTGGCCCGCGCCCGTCTCCGCGATGATCCGCGTCTTGCCCATGCGGCGGGCGAGCAGGATCTGGCCGATGCAATTGTTGATCTTGTGCGCGCCGGTATGGTTGAGTTCGTCGCGCTTGAACCAGATTTGCGCGCCCATGCCGGCGGGCGCCGACTCGCGAAGCGCCGCCGTCAGCCGCTCGGCGAAATAGAGCGGGCTCGGGCGGCCGACATAATGTTCGAGCAGATCGTCGAACTCGGCCTGGAAAGCGGGATCGGCCTGGGCGCGGCGATATTCGGCCTCCAGTTCCAGGATCAGCGGCATCAGCGTTTCGGCGACATAGCGGCCGCCGAACGCCCCGAAATGGCCGCGCTCGTCGGGCTGGGCGCGAAAGCTGTTGGGTGCGTTCATATCAGCTGCGCTGCTTTAAGGAACGCGGCGATCTTGTCCACATCCTTGACGCCGGGCGCGGTCTCGACGCCCGAGGAGACGTCGACATAGGCCGCCCCCGTCGTCGCCACCGCCTCGGCGAGCGTGTCGGCGGTCAGCCCGCCCGAAAGCGCCCAGGGCAGGGGGTGGGCATGGCCCTGCATCAGCCGCCAGTCGAACCGCACCCCCATGCCGCCGGGCAGCGCGCCTTCGGGGGTCTTCGCGTCATAGAGCAGCCGGTCGGCGGCGCCGACGAAGCACGTCGCTTCGCCCAAATCGGCGCGGGTGCGCACCGCGACGGTCGCCCAAATCTCGAGCCCCGTGCGCGCCTTGATCGCGGCGGCGCGCGCGGGGGCCACTTTGTGGAGCTGAACCGCGTCGAGCGCGGCGGCGGCGATGGCGGCGTCGAGCAGGGCGTCCTCGGGATCGACGAACACACCGACCTTGGCGACCCGCGCGGGCACGCGCTCGCCCAGCCCGCGCGCCTGATCGAAGGCGAGATGGCGCGGCGAGGGCGGGTAGAACATCAAGCCCACCGCCGCCGCGCCGTGGCGGACGGCGGCATCGATCGTCTCGGGGGTGGAAAGACCACAAATCTTGGCGCGCACGGGCATCGCCGCGCTATAGGGGCATGGATGGCGGAGCGAAACCCCAGCCTCCTCGCCGCGATCGACGCCGCGCGGCGGATCGCGATCATCGGCTCGCCGGGCGCGGGCAAATCGACCCTCGCGCGCGCGCTCGCCGCGCGCACCGGGCTGCCGCTGGTGCATCTCGATCAGCTTCATTGGCGCGCCGGCTGGACCGCGCCGCCCGAGCCCGAATGGCAAGCGCGGGTGCGCGCGGCGGCCGAGGGCGAGCGCTGGATCATCGACGGCAATTACGGGACGACGCTCGCCCCCCGCCTCGCCCGCGCCGAGCTGGTGCTTTGGCTCGATCCGCCGACCGCGCTCTGCCTATGGCGCGTGGCCACGCGCATCGCCGGGCAATGGGGGCGGGTGCGCGCGGACATGGCGCCGGGCTGCCCCGAGCGGCTCGACTGGCGTTTTCTGCGCTATGTCGCTTGCTTCCGCCGCGACTCGCGGCCCGCGCTGGTCGCGGAGGTCGAACGCGCGGCGGGCAGGGTCTTCGTGATCCGCGGCGGTCGAACGCCGCCGCTCGCTTCGTGAGCGAGGCCGAGGCGCTGGCTCACCCTCCGCGCTGGTCCGCCTGATAGGCCTCGATCGCGACCGATCGCTTCAAAATCTTGGCCTCGGGATCGAGCACCACATGCGTCCCCGCCGGCACCGGCAGATGCCCGACGCCCTCGGGCATCGCGACCGTCACCCGCGTGCCGCCGACCTCGGCCTCGACCGGCATCGGGAAGCGCCCGCCCGCGCGCCAGTCGAGCCGCAGCCCACCCGGTTCGGGGGTCGCCACCAACTCGGGCAGCGCCGCGCGGCGGACATAGGCGTCGAAGAACCAGCCGAGGTCCTGCCCGCTCTCGACCGCCGCCAGCGCCTCGAACTCGGCGGTCGAGCCATAGCGGGGCGCGAAATTGCCCGGCGCGGGATCGGGCCGGCCATAGACGAGCCGGCGGACGCTCGCGAAAAAGGCCTTGTCGCCGATCAGACCGCGCAGCGTGTGGAGCACCCAGGCGCCCTTGTAATAAATGTCGACGCCGGGGCCGCCTTGCGCCGACTCGTAAACTTCCTCCTCGGTGCGCGGGCGCCCGCTGACGAGCGGGCTGCGGTTTTCGATCCGATTTCGATAGCCGTCGAGCATCGCCAGATAGCGCGCTTTCCCCTCGCGCCATTCGCCATAGAGCGGCTGCAGATATTGCGCGAAGCCTTCGTGCAGCCAATAATCGTCCCAATCACCGGCGGTTAGCTGATTGCCGAACCATTCATGCGACAATTCATGCTGAAACAGCCAGTCGAAGCCTTCGGGTGATTTTTTATAATTATTGCCATAGGCGTTGATCGTCTGGTGCTCCATGCCCAGATACGGGCTCTCGACGACGCCCAATTTTTCGTCGCCGAACGGATAGGGGCCGATGACTTGCTCGAAAAAATCGAGCGTCGGGGCGAATTCGGCGAACAGCGCGCTCGCTTTCTGGCGCGCCGGCGGCAGATACCAGTAGTTGAGACGGATCAAATTGCCGAACCGGCTGTGATAAGTGTCGCTTAGCAGTTCGTAGGGCCCAACCGTCAGCGCCAAGGCATAGGTATTGGGATGTTTGACGCGCCAATGCCAGCTCGTCCGTCCACGCGGCAGCGTCTCGCGCGCCACGAGCACGCCGTTCGCCGGCGCCGAAAGGCCGCGCGGCACGGTGATACGCAGATCGGCGACGCCGGGCTCGCCGGTCGGGAAATCGAGGCACGGCCAGAACAGATCGCAGCCATAGCCCTCCTGCGTGCTCGCGATCCAGGGCTTGCCGTCCCTGGTCTTGGTCCAAACGAACCCATCGTCCCACGGCGCGTTGACCGCGACATGCGGCGTGCCGCCATAGCCGATCCGCGCGACGATGCGCGCGCCGGCTGGCACCGGATGGGGCAGGGCGATGCGCAACCGGCCGTCGGGGTTGCTCCAAGCGGCGGGCTTGAGCGCGGTGCCGTCGATGCTCACCGCGCGCACCGCCAAATTGCGATCGAGATCGAGCAGCAGCGTGTCGAGCGGGGCGCGCGCGGTGAAGCTCAGCGTCGCGACGCCCGTGATCGCCTGGCGATCGGGCAGCAGCTCGATCCGCAGATCGACCGCGTCGAAGGCGAGCGCGGCCTGCAGCGGATCGACCGGCCCGCCCGAGCGCGCGGTTTGCGCGGTGATCGGCGGCAAGCCCTTTTGCGGGGCACCCTCACCGCGCGCCGCGCTCGCGCAGCCGGCGAGCAGCGTCACGGCGGCGACCAACGCTTTGTCATTGATGGCTTTACGCGACGCCCCATATGTTGAAAAACTGCCGCGCCCGCGGGGCGCCTTCGGAGAGTCCATGAAAACCGTTTATCCCCTTCTGCCGCTGCGCGACATCGTCGTCTTTCCGCATATGATCGTGCCGCTCTTCGTCGGGCGCGACAAGTCGGTGGCGGCGCTGGAAGCGGCGATGGCCGACAGCAAGGAAATCTTCCTCGTCGCCCAGCTCGATCCGGCCGAGGACGATCCCGCGCGTGACGATCTGTACGACGTCGGCGTCACCGCCGATGTGCTGCAATTGCTCAAGCCGCCCGATGGCACGGTGCGCGTGCTCGTCGCCGGCAAGCAGCGCGCGCGGCTACAGCGGCTGGAAACCTTGCCCGGCCATTTGATGGCCGAGGTCGAACTGCTCGAAGGCGACGCGGGCGAGGAGGAACTCGCCGAGCAGGACCGCGAGCTGATCGCGCTGATGCGCTCGGTGGTCGATCAGTTCGAAAATTACGCCAAGCTCAACCGCAAGCTGCCCCCCGAAACGGCGGTGCAATTGCGCGAGATCGAGGATGCCGCGCGGCTCGCCGATTCGGTCGCCGCCAACATCCAGGTCAAGGTCGCCGACAAGCAAGCGCTGCTGATGGAGCGCGATCCGCAAAAGCGGCTGGAGATGGTGTTCGCCTTCATGGAGGGCGAACTCGGCGTGCTCCAAGTGGAAAAGAAGATCCGCAGCCGCGTCAAACGCCAGATGGAGAAGACGCAGCGCGAATATTATCTCAACGAGCAGCTGAAGGCGATCCAGCGCGAACTCGGCAACGAGGGCGAGGATGGCGAGGGCGACGAGATCGCCGAACTCACGCAGAAGATCGGCGCGCTCAAACTCTCCAAGGAAGCGCGCGCCAAGGCGCAGGGCGAGCTCAAGAAGCTCAAGACGATGGCGCCGATGTCCGCCGAGGCGACCGTGGTGCGCAATTATCTCGACGTGCTGCTCGGGCTCCCCTGGGGCAAGAAATCGAAGCTCAAGCGCGACATCGCCTCGGCCCAGGCGATCCTCGACCAGGATCATTATGCGCTGGAAAAGGTGAAGGACCGGATCATCGAATATCTCGCGGTCCAGGCGCGCACCAACAAGCTCAAGGGACCGATCCTGTGCTTGGTCGGTCCGCCGGGCGTCGGCAAGACGAGTCTGGGCAAATCGATCGCCAAGGCGACGGGCCGCGAGTTCGTGCGCCAATCGCTGGGCGGGGTGCGCGACGAGGCCGAGATCAGGGGCCATCGCCGCACCTATATCGGCTCGTTGCCGGGCAAGATCGTGTCGAACCTGCGCAAGGCCGGCACGAGCAACCCGCTGTTCCTGCTCGACGAGATCGACAAGCTCGGCCAGGATTTCCGCGGCGATCCGGCCTCGGCGCTGCTCGAAGTGCTCGATCCCGAGCAGAACAACAAGTTCCAGGACCATTATCTGGAGATCGACATCGATCTGTCCGACGTGATGTTCGTCACCACCGCGAACACGCTCAACCTGCCGCAGCCCTTGCTCGATCGGATGGAAATCATCCGGCTCGAAGGCTATACCGAAGACGAGAAGGTCGAGATCGCCGAGCGCCATTTGATCCCCAAGCAGATCGAGGCGCATGGGCTGAAGGACGGCGAATTCACCCTCAGCAACGAAGGGCTGCGCGACCTGATCCGCTATTACACCCGCGAGGCGGGGGTGCGCACGCTCGAGCGCGAGATCGCGAAACTCGCCCGCAAGGCGCTGCGCCAGATCCTCGAGGGCAAGTTCGAGGCGGTGACGGTGACGCCCGAGAATCTCGCCGATTTCGCGGGGGTGCGCAAATATCGCTTCGGGATGAGCGAGGAAGAGCATCAGATCGGCGCGGTGACCGGCCTTGCCTGGACCGAGGTCGGCGGCGAATTGCTGACGATCGAAAGCGTGACGGTCGCGGGCAAGGGCGGGATCAAGACCACCGGCAAGCTGGGCGACGTGATGAAGGAATCGGTCGAGGCCGCGCTCAGCTTCGTCAAGGCGCGCGCGCCGACCTATGGCATCAAGCCGAGCCTGTTCGCGCGCAAGGATATTCACATCCATTTGCCCGAAGGCGCGGTGCCCAAGGACGGCCCTTCGGCGGGGATCGGGCTCGTCACCTCGATCGTCTCGACGCTCACCGGCGTGCCGGTGCGGCGCGACGTCGCGATGACCGGCGAGGTGACCTTGCGCGGCCGGGTGCTGCCGATCGGCGGCCTCAAGGAAAAATTGCTCGCCGCTTTGCGCGGCGGGATCAAGACCGTGCTGATCCCCGAGGAAAATCAGAAGGACTTGACCGAAATTCCGGCCAATATCCGCGAGGGGCTGGAAATCGTGCCGATCCGCCATGTCGACGAAGCGCTGCGGCTTGCGCTCACCGCGCCGCTCGCCGCGATCGATTGGACCGAAGCCGATGAATTAGCCGCGCTTCCCCCATCTGGGGTGTTGCCCGCGGCGGAGATTCCGCACTAAAGCGGGCGGCGGCGGGGCAGCAGGGTCCCGCCGCGCTTGACCGCCGCTCCGCGCGCCGCAGCATGGCAATATTGGGGTTTTCGGGGCGAGGCGGGCAATTGTGACATTTTTGTTTTGACTAACCTCGGGCAAGGCGCCTTACTGGTCATCCGGCTTTGGCGCTGAGTCATGGGGGCAAGGCCAATGAACGACAGGGGCAAAGGGATGAATAAGCAAGAATTGATCGGGGAGGTCGCCGAGGTTTCGGGCTTGAGCAAGGGCGATGCGTCCAAGGCGGTGGAGGCGGTGTTCGGCAGCATCGCCGGCGCGCTGACCAAGGGCGAGGAAGTGCGCCTGGTCGGCTTCGGCACTTTCTCGGTCAGCAAGCGCAAGGCCTCTACCGGGCGCAACCCGCGCACCGGTGAACCGATGACGATCAAGGCTTCGGCCCAGCCCAAGTTCAAGCCGGGCAAGCTTCTGAAGGACTCGGTCAACTAAGGCTGGACAAAGCGTGGCGCCGTCCGTAGGAGGGCGCTCCGCGGGGCGGCAGGCCGTCCCTCCCGAATTCGGGCGCGTAGCTCAGTGGTAGAGCACTGTGTTCACACCGCAGGGGTCGCTGGTTCAATCCCAGCCGCGCCCACCATCAAAAAGCCCCGCCGCTCCAACGAGCCGGCGGGGTTTTTCATGTCCGCGCCCGACGCTTCTGGCATGGCGGTGCGGCAGTTCTCCGGTAGATCCCGATCGGGTACTTTGGGCGGCAGGTGGCACTAACCTTGACCGCCCCGCGACCGATCCGCCCCCTAATCCACCGCGAACCGCAAGCAGAACATCGCGCCCCCCGCCGGCGCCGCGCCCGCGCTGAGTTCGACCCCCATCGCGTCGGCGAAGCCCTTGGCGATCGCCAGTCCCAGGCCGCTGCCGCCCGAGCGATCATTGCCCTCGCCGCGCGCGAAGGTCTCGAAGATGCGCGCCTCGGCGCCCGGCGGCAGGCCGGGGCCATCGTCTTCCACCGAGAGCACGACGTGGCGCCGCTCGCGCACCCCGCGGAGCGTGATCGTGCCCGACTCGCGCCCGTGCACCGCCGCGTTGGCGAGCAAGTTGAGCAGGATGTGGTGCAGCAACCGTGGATCGGCGCGGACCAGCGGCAGATCGGGGGGCACGCACAGATCGAGCCGGTGGCCGCGCAGCAGATCGCGCAGATCATGCGCCGCGCTCGCCACCGCGTCGGTCAGATCGACCGGCTCGGGCGTGGGTTCGAGCGCGCCGCTGTCGATCCGCACCATATCGAGCAGATTGTCGAGAAAGCGCCGCAGCCGCGCGACCTCGGCGCGGGCGATCGGCACCACCGGATCGCCGGGATGCGCCTGGCCGAGCGCGTCGGTCGCCGCCGCGATCGCCGTCAAGGGCGTGCGCAGATCATGGCCGATCGAGGAGAGCAGTGCCGCGCGCAGCCGGTCGCGCTCGCTCAGCACGCTCACCTGGCGCAGCTCGGCCTCGAGCCGCAACCGTTCATGCGCGAGCGCGGCCTGGCCCAGCAGCGTCGCGAGCAACAGCGCCCGCTCGGCGCCGACCGGCTCGCCCCCGCTCGCGCGCGCCAGGCCGACCACCGCGAGCACGCCTAGGCTCGTCTTCAGCGGGTGGAATTGCCAGTCGGACGACACCAAGGTCGCGGTGCCGATTCCCCCAGGCTCGCCGCTGGTGAAGGTCCAATCCGCCGCCGCCTGATCGACCGGGCCGAACGCCGGCGCGTCGGCGGGGGCGGCGCCAGTGCGCGTCAGCACGCCGTCGCGCCGGGCGAGCAGCACCACCGTGCAATCGAGCAGCCGCGCCATTTCCTCACAAACGGTGCGGCTGGTCCCCTCCCAATCGGAGGCGCGGGCGAGCGCCTGGCCGAAGGCGGCGACGGCGGCGTTCTCCTGCGCGCTACGCGTGCCGAGCGTCGCCCGCGCGCGTAAGCGGCCGGCGAGCCGCGCGGTGAACAGCGCCACGCCCATCAGCACGAAGAAAGTGAGCACACTTTGCGGATCGGTGATGGTGAAGGTGTAGATCGGCGGCAGGAAGAAGAAATTATAGGCGAGCCCCGCCACGATCGCGGCGAAGGCGGCGACCGCGAAGGGAAAGCGCGACGCGGCGATGATCACCGGCGGCAGGAACAGCAAATCGGTGCCGCCCACGCCGATCAGCGGCTCGGCGAGCTTGCCGAGCGCGACCGTGGCGGCGACGAGCAGCGCGGCGCTCAGATAATCGCGCGCCCGCCCGAGCGGCGGCAGGCGGCGGGCGGCGGGGAGCGGCGGCGCGTCGGCGGGCAGCACATGCACCGCGAGGCCCCCGCTCGCGCGCAGCATCGTCGCGACCACCGAGCCGTGGCGCAGCTCGAACCACCAGCTGCGCTGCGATTTGCCGAGCACCAGCTGGGTGGCGCGCATCCCGGCGACATGGGTGCGCAGCCCCTCGATCACGGTTTCGGCGGGCACGCTCGAGACGGTCGCGCCCAGGCTCGCCGCCAGCCGCAGCGCATCGGCCACGCGGCGCCGGGCATCGTCGGGCAGTTGCGCGGCGCGCGGGGTTTCGATGAACACCGCCTGCCACGGCGCCCTGAGCGCGTCCGCCAGCCTTTTGCCCGCGCGCACCAGCGCCTCGGCGCCCGGCAGCTCGCTCACCGCGACCAGCACCCGCTCGCCCCCGGCATAAGTGCCCGGCACCGCGAGCGCGTCGAGATGATCGAGCATCGCCCGGTCGACGCTGAGCGCCGCGCGGCGCAGCGCCATTTCGCGCAGCGCGGACAAATTGGCCTTGGAGAAGAAATGGCCGAGCGCGCGGCTCGCCTCGGCCGGGATATAGACCTTGCCGTCCTTCAACCGCTCGATCAGCTCGTCGGGCGGCAGATCGACCAGCTCGATCTCGGCATCGTCGAAGATCGAATCGGGCACGGTTTCGCGCACCCGCACCTTGGTGAAGCTGGCGACGACGTCGTTGAGGCTTTCGACGTGCTGGACGTTGAGCGTGGTATAGACGTCGATCCCGGCGTCGCGCAGTTCCTCGACGTCCTGCCAGCGCTTGGGGTGGCGGCTGCCCGGCGCGTTGCTGTGGGCGAGCTCGTCGACCAGGGCGAGCGCGGGGGCGCGGGCGAGCAGGCCGTCCAGGTCCATCTCGTCGAGCGCATGGCCCTGATAGTCGAGCCGGCGGCGCGGCAGTTGCTCGAACGGGGCGACCAGCGCTTGCGTCTCCTGGCGGCCATGGGTTTCGACGACGCCGATCACGGTATCGACCCCCGCGCGCAGCCGCTCGGCGCCTTCGCGCAGCATCTCGAACGTCTTGCCGACGCCGGGGGCGGCGCCGAGGAAAATCTTCAGCCGCCCGCGCGTCTCGCGCTTGGCCGCGCGCAGCAGGGCATCGGGGGAGGGGCGCGGGAGCATCGGCGGTTCGCGTAACGCTTGCGTCTGCCGTGCGCCAGCCGGGCCGCCCCCGAGTTTATGGAATCTTTATGCCCCGCGCCGCTTTCGCCCCGCGAAGCTTAATGCCCCGCGCCGCTAAAGCGCGCTCGCCCCGAGGATGGGGCGCATTCGAAAGGGCTTCTTCATGGCCGATTTAACCTGGCTCGCGGTTTTGATCGGGCTGTTCCTTCTCACCCTCGCCTTCGTGCGGCTGTGCGACGCGGCGTGAGATGACCGGCCTCCTCCTCGCCGGCGCCACCGCCGCCGCGCTGCTCGTCTATCTCATCGCCGTGCTGATCCGGCCCGAACGTTTCTAAAAGGGCATCATTCCATGACCATCGCCGGATGGGCGCTGATCGCGCTTTTCATCGTGCTGCTCGTCGCGCTCGCCAAGCCGGTCGGGCTGTGGCTGTTCGCGCTCTACGAAGGGCGGCGCACCCCGCTTCACGCCGTGCTCGGCCCCATCGAGCGCGGCTTTTATCGCCTCTCGGGCATCGACCCCGATGAGGAGCAGAGCTGGCGCCGCTATGCGCTGCATCTGCTGGTGTTCAACCTGACGCTGCTGCTGTTCACCTATGTGATCCTGCGCGCCCAGGCGGTGCTGCCGCTCAACCCGCGCGGGCTCGCCGGGCAGAGCGCCGATCTGGCGTTCAACACCGCCGTCAGCTTCACCACCAACACCAATTGGCAGAGCTATTCGGGCGAGACGCTGTCGAACCTCAGCCAGATGCTGGGCTTGACGATCCATAACTTCCTGAGCGCCGCGACCGGCATCGCCGTCGCCTTCGCGCTGTTCCGGGGCTTCGCTCGCCGCGAGATGAAGACGATCGGCAATTTCTGGGCCGATGTCACGCGGGTGACGCTCTACGTGCTGCTGCCCGTCTGCTTCTTCTATGCGCTGTTCCTGATCGCGAGCGGGGTGCCGCAGACGCTCGCCGCTTCGATCGACGCGCGCACGCTGGAGGGCGCGGTGCAGACGATCGGGCTCGGCCCGGTCGCGAGCCAGGAAGCGATCAAGATGCTCGGCACCAATGGCGGCGGCTTCTTCAACGCCAATTCGGCGCACCCGTTCGAGAATCCCTCGGCGCTCACCAATTTGGTCGAGATGCTGTCGATCTTCGCGCTCGGGGTGGGGCTGACCTATGCCTTCGGCAAGGCGGTCGGCGATCCGCGCCAGGGCTGGGCGATCCTGGCGGCGATGGGCGTGCTGTTCGTGGCGGGCGTCACCGTCGCTTATACGTCGGAGGCCGCCGGCACCCCGGCGCTCCACGCGCTGGGCGCGGCGGGCGGCAATATGGAGGGCAAGGAGGTGCGCTTCGGCATCGCCGCCTCGGCCCTGTTCGCGACCGTCACCACCGCTGCCTCGTGCGGCGCGGTGAACGCGATGCACGACAGCTTCACCCCGCTCGGCGGGATGATCCCGCTGATCAACATGCAGCTGGGCGAGATCGTGATCGGCGGCGTGGGCGCGGGGATTTACGGCTTCCTGCTGTTCGCGATCCTGGCGGTGTTCGTCGCCGGGCTGATGGTGGGGCGCACCCCCGAATATGTCGGCAAGAAGATCGAGCAGCGCGAGGTGAAGCTCGCGGTGCTCGCGATCGCGGTGCTGCCCTTGTGCATCCTTGGCTTCACGGCGCTGGCGAGCGTATTGCCAGCCGGGCTCGCCGGGCCGCTCAACAAGGGGCCGCATGGCTTCGCCGAGATGCTCTACGCCTTCACCTCGGCGACCGGCAACAATGGCTCAGCCTTCGCCGGGCTGACGGCGGCGACGCCCTTCTACGACGGCTTGCTCGGCGTCGCGATGTGGCTGGGTCGGTTTTTCGTGATCGTGCCGGTGCTGGCGATCGCCGGCAGCCTGGCGGCGAAGAAGCACGCGCCCGCCGGCGCGGGATCCTTCCCGACCACCGGACCACTGTGGATCGGCCTGCTGGTGGGGGTGATCCTGATCCTGGGCGGGCTCACTTTCCTCCCCAGCCTCGCGCTCGGCCCCATTGCCGAGCAGGTCGCGATGCTGCGCGGGCAGCTTTTCTAAAGGTCACGCACATGGCTGCTACCAACTCGATTTTTTCGGCCGAACTGATCGCGCCCGCGATTGGCGACGCCTTTCGCAAGCTCGATCCGCGCCAATTGGTGAAGAACCCGGTGCTCTTCACCACCGCGGTGATCGCGCTGCTCCTCACCGTGCTGTTGGTGCTCGGCGGCGAGCCGCTGCCGCTCGGCTTCCAAGCGCAGCTCATCGTCTGGCTGTGGTTGACGGTGTTGTTCGGCACCTTCGCCGAAGCCTTGGCCGAAGGCCGGGGCCGCGCCCAGGCCGCGTCGCTGCGCGCGACCAAGGCCGAGCTCACCGCCAAAAGGCTGCTCGCGATCGGCGACGCCTATGAACTGGTGCCCGCCAGTCGGCTCGATCGCGGCGACACCGTGCTGGTCGAGACGGGCGATCTGATCCCCGCCGATGGCGAGGTGATCGCGGGCGTCGCGAGCGTCAACGAAGCCGCGATCACGGGCGAATCGGCGCCGGTGATCCGCGAGGCGGGCGGCGATCGTTCGGCGGTGACGGCGGGCACGCGCGTCATTTCCGACCGCATCACGGTGCGGGTGACGCAGGAGCCCGGCCAGGGCTTTCTCGACCGGATGATCGCGCTCGTCGAGGGCGCCGAGCGGCAGAAGACGCCCAACGAGATCGCGCTCACCATATTGCTCGTCGGCCTGACGATCATCTTCCTGATCGCGGTGGGCACGGTGCCGGGCTTTGCCAGCTATGCGGGCGGCGCGGTGCCGGTCGCGATCCTGGCGGCGCTGCTGATCACGCTGATCCCGACGACGATCGCCGCCTTGCTCTCCGCGATCGGCATCGCAGGGATGGACCGGCTGGTGCGCTTCAACGTGCTCGCCAAATCGGGCCGCGCGGTGGAGGCGGCGGGCGATGTGGACGTGCTGCTGCTCGACAAGACCGGCACGATCACCATCGGCGATCGCCAGGCGAGCGCTTTCCATCCGCTGACCGGCGTCGCCGAAGCGCGGCTCGCCGAGGCGGCGCTGCTCGCAAGTCTTGCCGACGAAACCCCCGAGGGTCGCTCGATCGTGACGCTGGCGCGCGAACGCCACGCGCTGGCGGCGACCTTGCCCGAGGGCGCCGAGATCATTCCCTTCACCGCCCAGACCCGCGCCTCGGGGCTGAGCGCCGGCGGGGTGACGACGCTGAAGGGCGCGGTCGATTCGATCCTGAAGCTCAACCCCGGCATGGGGAACACCCCACAGGCGGCCGAGCTGCGCCGCATCACCGACGGCATCGCCCGCGCGGGGCAGACCCCACTCGCGGTGGTCGAGGGTGGGGTGCTGCTCGGCGTGGTCGCGCTCAAGGACGTGGTCAAGGCCGGGGTGCGCGAGCGTTTCGCCGAGCTGCGCCGGATGGGCATCCGCACGGTGATGATCACAGGCGACAACCCGCTCACCGCCGCCGCGATCGCCGCCGAAGCTGGCGTAGACGATTTCCTCGCCGAGGCGACCCCGGAGGACAAGCTCGCGCTCATCCGCCGCGAACAAGCGGGCGGCCGGCTGGTCGCGATGTGCGGCGACGGCACCAACGACGCGCCCGCGCTCGCCCAGGCCGATGTCGGCGTCGCGATGAACACCGGCACCCAGGCCGCGCGCGAGGCGGGCAATATGGTCGATCTCGACAGCGATCCGACCAAGCTCATCGAGATCGTGGGCCTCGGCAAGCAATTGCTGATGACGCGCGGCGCGCTGACGACCTTCTCGGTCGCCAACGACGTCGCCAAATATTTCGCGATCATCCCGGCGATGTTCGTCGCGCTCTATCCGGGGCTCGGCGTGCTCAACGTGATGGGCCTTGCCAGCCCGCAAAGCGCGATCCTTTCGGCGATCATCTTCAACGCGCTGATCATCCCGGCGCTGGTCCCGCTCGCGCTGAAAGGCGTCACCTATCGCCCGATGGGCGCGGGGCCGCTGCTCGCGCGCAACCTCGCCATTTACGGCCTGGGCGGCCTGATCGCCCCGTTCATCGGGATCAAGGCGATCGATCTCGCCGTCTCGGCGCTCCACCTTGCCTAACGAAAGAAAGAATGATGCGTAAATTTGTTTTCGCCGCCACGCTCGCCTTGGTCGCGAGCCCCGCTCTCGCGCAGGAAACGCCCGTCGCGGCCGCCAGCGCCGCGCCCGAGGAAGCGCCGATCTGCACCGACCGGCCGACGCGCTCCAACTTCGCCTGCACCGTGCCCGAGGGCAAGTTCCAGATCGAAAGCGATCTGTTCAATTGGGCGCGCACCAATCTGCCGGGGGGCCAGGTCGACACCTTTCTCTACACCAGCCCGGTGGTGAAATATGGCGTCGGCCCCAATACCGATCTCGAGGTCAACTGGACGCCTTACGTCGAAACGCGGGTGCGTGCCGGGGGCGCGGTCGGGCGGCTCGGTGGCGTCGGCGATGTCGTGCTGCGCGTGAAGCAGCGCTTCACCAACCCCGATAAGCCCGTGCAGGTCGCCGCCATCCCCTATGTCAAGGCGCCCACCGCGCGGCTGGGGATCGGCAATGGCGAGTGGGAAGGCGGGCTGATCGTGCCGGTCAACATCAGCATCCCCAAGGGCTGGACGCTGACGATCGTGCCGCAGGTCGATATCGTCGCCGATGTCGCCAACCCGCGCGCGCGCCACGCGCAATATCAGCAGGTCGTCAATCTCGGCAAAGCGCTCACCGACAGACTGACGCTTTACGGCGAACTGTGGACCGCGCAGAATTTCGATCCCAGCGGCACGATCGATCAATATTCGGCCGATTTCGCTTTCGCTTATCTGGTGCAGCCGACGCTGCAGCTCGATATCGGCGGCAATTTCGGGCTGAACCAGAACACGCCCGACGTGCAGCTGTACCTCGGCGTTTCCAAGCGTTTCTAAGGAGCCTTCCCGATGACTTCGGATTTGACGAGCGCGCTTCGCCCGGCGGTGGTGATGACCTTGCTGTTCGCGCTGCTACTGGGCCTGGCTTATCCGCTCGCGCTCGCCGGGCTGGGCCAGGCGCTGTTCCCGGCGGCGGCGAATGGCAGCCTGGTGCGCGACGCGCGCGGCCAAGTGATCGGCTCCGAACTGATCGGCCAGCGCTTCGCGAGCGACCTTTATTTCCACGGCCGCCCCTCGGCGGCGGGCAAGGGGTATGACGCGATCGCCTCGTCGGGCTCCAATCTCGGGCCGACCTCGAAAGCGCTCGCCGAGCGCGTCGCGGCGGACAAGGCGGCGATGGGTGCGCGCGGGGCGGTGCCGGCCGATCTCGTCACCGCCTCGGGATCGGGGCTCGATCCGCATATCAGCCCGGCGGCCGCGCGCTTCCAGATCGCCCGCGTCGCCCGCGCACGGGGGCTGAGCCAGGACCGCGTCGCCGCGCTGGTCGATCGGCACGTCGAAACGCCGCTGTTCGGCTTCTTGGGCAAGCCGCGCGTGAACGTGCTCGCGCTCAACCGCGCGCTCGACCAGGCCGCGCCGCGCCGGTAAGGGGCGGCATGGCCAAGATATTGATCGTCGAGGACGAGGCGCATATCCGCCGCCTCGTCCGCGGCGCGGTGGCGCGCGCGGGGCATGAGGTGATCGAGGCCAGTGACGCCCGCGCCGCCGCCGCCGCGCTCGCCATCGATCGCCCCGACGCGGTGCTGCTCGATCTCGGCCTGCCCGACCGCGACGGGATGGAACTGATCGAGCGGGTGAAAGCCGCGGGCGCGGCGGTGATCGTCGTCTCCGCGCGCGAGGCGACCGACGAAAAGGTCGCCGCGCTCGATCTGGGCGCCGATGATTATGTGACCAAGCCCTTCGACACCGAGGAATTGCTCGCCCGGCTGCGCACGGCGTTGCGCCACCGGGTGGCCGGCACCGCCGAGCGCGAGCGGGTCGTGATCGGCGAAGTGGTGATCGATCTCGCGCATCGCCGCGTTTTGCGCGGCGCGAGTGAGGTGCATCTGGCGCCGCGCGAATATGGCGTGCTGGCGATGCTCGCGCGCCATCCAGACCGGGTGATCGGCCACGCGCAGATCCTGCGCGAAGTTTGGGGACCGGCGCAGGAAAAACAGCTCGATTATTTGCGCATCGTCGTGCGCAATCTGCGCCAGAAGCTGGAGGTCGATCCCGGCCACCCCCGGCTGATCGTCAACGAGCCCGGCGTGGGGTATCGGCTGTCTGATCGGTGAGGCTGGCGGCGTCGCTTGCTTGCGGCGCTGTCCCTGCCGTGCCAGCAACCGCCGCCGCTCGCGGCGGAGGGGTGTTCTTCGTTGAGCGCGGCCCGCTGGTTGATCGTCGCGCGCGGCTGGGGCAAGGGCGGGGCCGAAGAAAGGGACGAGACGATGCCAACTAGGGGGCCAATTGGGGGATTTCGCGCGCGCCATGCGGTGGTGACGGCGGCATTGTTGCTCGCGGGGTGCGGCCAGGGCGCGCCCACACCGACGCCGACGCCCACGCCCGCCGCGAGCGACGGCAAGCGCGGACCCGCCGCGCCCAATTCGCCCGACGCGCGCGCGGCGATGGCGACGGTGCAGCGCTATTTCCGGGCGATCGAGGCGCGCGACTATGCCGCCGCCTATGCGATGTGGACCGAGGGTGGCCGCAGCGCCGCGCCCTCGCTCGCCGCGTTCGAGGCGAGCTTCGCGCCCTATAGCGAATATGAACCCGCCGTCGGCCGCCCGACGGCGGTGACGGTGCGCGACGGCACGCAATATGTACTCGTCTCGGCGAGCACCTTCGTGAAGCGCCGGGGGAGCGGGGCGACCGCCGAGCGCGACGGCTTCGTGATGCTGCGCCGCTCGGTCGATCCGCGAGACCCCGATCCCGCGAAGCGCGACTGGCACATCTGGGCGACGGACATCCGCGTCCGCCACTGAACGGGGCGGCGCCCGCTCGCGTTCGAGCGATGAAAAGCGAAGCGCCGCCGAGCCTTTGGCCCGGCGGCGCTTGCTTGCGTGGTTAGAATTGCACGCCGAGCGACAGGTTGAGCAAAGTGCCCTGGTTATAGCGGTTGAAGAAGATGCGGTTGGCCCCGACCTGCTGCAATTCGCGGAAGATGGTGCCGGTGATGTTGCGCGCCTCGAACTTCAGCTCGGTTTGCACCCCGGCGAATTTGATACCCTGGCGCGCGACGAAATCGAGCCGGATGCCGGGGGTTTCGAAGACGTCGGGCTGGTTGGGCCCGCCGCGCTGCGTCACCCGGCGGCTGGCATAGTTGAACAACAGCGTCTGCTGCGACAGCCCGTTCTTCTGTTCGAACCCGATCTCGAGATTGGCGAGATGGTCCGACTGGCCGGTGAGCGGCACGCCGTTGCGGAACAGCTGGTTCGCGCGCGTGACGCCGGCCAGCGGGAACACTTGCGCCGGATCGTTCGGCCCGACCTGGATCTGCGACTGGGTGTAGGTATAGTTCGCGATCACGATCATGCGACGATCGGCGAAGAATTTCGAATTGCCGAAAACGCCGTCGAGGTCGAAATATTTCTGCGTCTCGACCTCGAAGCCGTAAAGTTCGGCGCGCGGCGCGTTCGCGAAGCTCACGACATAATCATTGTCGCTGATCAGCGAAACGAACGGTTCGATCGGATTTTCGATCCGCTTGTAGAAGCCCGCCAAGGTGAAACGTTGATCGCGCGCGAAATACCATTCGTAACGCGCTTCGGCGTTATAGAGTTGGCTGTCGTTGATCAGCGGGTTGCCGCGATAGTTGCGGTTATATTCGGGGTCATAATAAGGTTGGAAGATCAACTCGCGGAACTGCGGTCGGGCGATGGTTTTCGAACCGCTGATGCGGAACTGCATTTCCGGGTTGAGCTTGTAGGTCAGCGTGACGGCCGGCAGCCAATAGTCGCGATCGATCCGCGTTTGCGGAATGCCGACGCCGGCGGTGTCGCGGAAGATCGGAATGGCGCGGGTGAATTGGCTGCCGTTTTGATAGCGGAAGCCCACGTCGAGGCTCAGCTTGTCGAACAGATCGAGCTGAAGGCGGCCATAGCTGGCATGCACCGTCAAGCCGGCGCCGAACAAGGCGTTGCCGCCTTCGGTCTGGTCTTCGAGGAAGATGCCGAAAGCACGCACCGGCGCGGGGCTCAGCAGCAGATCGGGGCGCAACACGCCCACGCCTTCGGGCAGGGTGAGCCCGTTGAACCGCAGATCGCGCCGCTCGGTCGTCCGGCCCGTGTCTTGGAACGAATAGCCGAACGACGCGCTGACATTGTCTTGCGGCTTATAGGTGATGTCGATCCCGGCCGCGTACAAATTCTCGCGCAACTGCGAATAGGAAATCGTCGCGCTGCTGTTTTGGTTGTTCAGCTGATTGGTGAAGATGTTGCGGAAATCAACGATCGGGTTGTTGATATTGCGCGAATATTCGAAATTGAGTTCCTCGGGCGCGTTGCGCCGCGAATTGGCGAAGGAGCCGCGCAGATCGACGCGCCACGCATCGGCGATCTTGAATTCGCCGACGACCTGCGTGTCGATCAGCTGCCGTTCGAACCAGGCGGTATCCTGATCGCGGAAGACCAGGCTCTGCTGCTGCGCCGGCCGCGTGCCTTCGCCCAGCCGCGCTTGCTTCAGCGTGTCGCGGATATAGAGCGTCGTCCAGCGCAGTTTCTGCTGGCCGAACTCCAGATTGGCGCCGATCAGGCCGTCGACCACCAGCCGATTGTCGGTGATCACGCGGCGGAAATTCTCGGCGAACTGCGACAGATCGGCCGAGCTCGCGAGTTGCTGGGTATTGTCGCGCGTGCGCCATTTGTTGCTATAGCCGAACGCCGCGATCAACCCGAGCGTGGTGTCGCCAATGTCCCAGGATTTGCCCGCCGAGAAGCCGAGCGACCAATTGGGCGGCAGCGCGCCGTTGCGCTGGACGACCGCGTTGCGGCCGTTGATGAGCTGCGCGGCGATCTCGATATTCTGCGCGCGCGGCAATTGGCTGAGCCGGGTGCCACCGGTGAAGTAATTTTGCAGCGCCGGCGGCGGCAAGCGGCCGCCATTGCCGAAGCCGGTCCAATCGCTCTCGGTGCCATAATAGGTATAGCCGAGCTGGCCGGTCGTCACCGTGTCGCCGCCGATGCCGGCGTCGATGTTGAAAAATCCTTCCTTGGGCACCGATTTGGTGGTGAGGTTGATCACGCCGCCGCCATATTCGGCCGGGAAGTTGACCGAATAGGTCTTTTGGACGAGCGACGAGGCGATCACGTTGGTGGGGAAAATGTCGAGCGGCACCACGCGGCGCAGCGGCTCGGGGCTGGGCAGCGGGAGGCCGTTGAGCAGCGCGAGCGAGTAGCGATCGCCCAGGCCGCGGACATAGACGAAGCCGTTGCCGACGACGCTGAGGCCCGTGACACGCGACAGCGCGCCGGCGATGTCGCCCTCGCCGGTGCGCGCGATGTCCTCGCTCGACAGCAGCGAGACCGCCTGCGTGCTCGAGCGCAGCACATTGGTTCGCCCGCGCCGGCCGGTGACGACGACTTCGCCGCCGGGCACCGAGACTTCGGGCATCTGCTCGGCGCCGGCGTCGCCGGCTTGCTGCGCCGGATCGGCGGGCTGATCGCCCGGTTGCGCGGGATCGGCCTGGCCGGGGGCTGGCGCCGGGGTCGCCGGGCCGCTTTGGCCTGGGGTCGGCGTGTTCTGCGCGCGCGCGACCGAAGGAGACACCAGCGCCGACGAAACGAGCAACAGACTCGCCAGTTCGAACGACCTCGACATTTCAAACCCCCTTTAATCTTTTGAAATAGGGGCGGAGCGCGGCTTTATGCCGGCGCCCCGCCCCAAAATGCTAGCCGAGGATCAGGAGAAGATCGGCAGCGTGGTGCAGGCGCCCGTGTTGTTGGTGCCCAGGTTGAGCACCGAGCTGGTGCAGGTCCACTGGGTGTACCAAGTGTCATTGGCGTCGCGCACGGCGCCGGCATAGCTCACATTGTCGAAGAAGGCGGGCTGGCCGGCCAGATTGCCGCTGAGCGAGGGTTGGCCCGAGGCGGCGTTGATCGCGGTCGCGTTGAACACCGGCACGGCGGTTTCGGTCGCGCCGTTGATGAAGCCGTTGGTCAGCGTCGGCACATAAGTGATGCTGTTGTTGTTGGTGCCGGCGCCGAAGATCGCCGCCACCTGCGCGTCGGTGACGCTGTTGATGCCCTGGAGCGCGGTCGTCGGGCAGCGGAACTGGACCGACCGGAACACGGGCGCGCCGAGCTCGTCATTGCCCGTCGTCGCGCCGGGGACGACGAGGTTGGTCGAGTTGACGCCGAGGCTGGCGTTGGTGTCGGCGGTCGCCGCGCGGCTGATCCGCAGGCACGACTGCGAGTTTTGCGCGTCCATGAAGCCGTTGACGAGCGTATAGTCGGTGCCGCCGCGCAGCAGAATCGCGGTCGAGTTGTTGGCCGAGGCGATACGGGCGAGGAACACGAAGTTCGACACGACCGTGTTCTGGCGCGGCAACTGGTTATCGAACGTATTGTCCGAGTCGGCTTCGATGATCGAATCGGCGCCGAGCGAGGCCGAACCTTCGCGCTGCGCGACGATCACATATTGGAAGTTCGCCTTCAGGCCGGTGTCGGTGTCGAGATTGTCGTCCAGCGCGCCCATCGAAATGTAATATTTGAAGTTCACGCGGCCACCGAAGAATTCGGCGCCATCGTCCGAGCTGTTGACCGACTGGACGAAGCTGATCTGCGTCGCGCTGCCGGTGCCTTCGGTGGTGAGCGCCTGAAGCTCGCTATTGCCCGAGAGCACGAAGCCCGAATAGCGGATCTGCATATATTGGATGCGGCCGTTATTCTCGGTGTTGTTGTTGCCGCCATAGACCGACGGGTCGGCGGCGCCTTCGGTCTGGCGTTCGCAAGCGGTGGTGCCGGGCTGCGCGGCGGTCGCGCCGCAATCGGTGATCTGCGCGCGGCCGAGCAGCACGACGCCGCCCCATTGACCCGCCGAGCTATCGGTGACGAGACCGAGCGCATTGTCGCGGCTGGTGAAGATGATCGGGCGGGTGGGGGTGCCGACCGCCTGGAGCTGGTTGCCGCGGTTGATGCCGAGCCACGAAGCGCCCGGGGCGCCGATGACGATCACGCCCGGCTCGATCGTGAGCACGACGTTGGTGGTGCCCGACGTCGCCGAGCCCTGGTCGGTGCCGACGTCGACGCGACCGTTGAGCTGATAAAGCACGCCGCGCGTGAAGGGCAGCGTCGACGAACGGGTGAGCCGCGCGGGCAGGTTGCAGACGCGATAAGAGCCGGTCGGGCCGGTGATCGTGCCGGCGTCACCGAGTTGCACGTCGTTGGCGATCGTGGGGCAGCCGGCGGCGGCCGTCACCAGCGTCTGGGTCGGGGTCGGCGTGGGGGTGGGCGTCGGCGTCGGGGCCGGCGCGGGCGGGTTGTTCGTCGTGTTGTTGATGGTCACGTTGCCGCCGGTGCCGGGCGAGGCGATGTCGTTCGCGCCGCAGCCGCTCAGCGCGGCGACCGAGCACGTCGCGATCAGCATGCGACGAAAATTGATGGTGTTCATGGTCCCTGTCTCCAGCGTTGTTCTGACCGACTTTGGGTCTGTGCCACGACGATGTCGCCACGAGTCGGTTCGCCCCCTCGCGCAGTCGTCGAAGCGCGGCTTAGGGGGCGTGTGTGACGGTGGAGTTGGGGAACTGTTGCAACTGCGAGACTCTTATGTTGCAAAATGGTTTCAAAGCCCCAGCGGTTGGTAAGCTCGCGTTCGTTGATATTGGGAATAAGTCATTTTCGAAAATTGCGGCGGTGCTGTTGCACGCGTGCATCACCCCCAGGGCTGGCGGCGATACCATTTGGTGAGGACGTATTTGGTGCCCGCGCGCACTTTCATGCCTTGATGCAGCGTGGCCGGATTGCCGCTGCCATCGGGGCGTAAATTGTTCCACACGAGCAACTTGCCCGGCTCGGGCTGGACGATCTTGTCGATCGTCTTGAAGCGCGTCGCGCCGCCCGCCTCGGGCGCGTTCAAATAGAGCATCGCGGTCCAGGTGCGTTGCCCCGCGACCGCGCAGAATTTTTCATAGTCGGGGCTCAGCGGCTCGAAATAATCGGTGTGCTGTTTGAATTCCTGGCCGACCGCATAGCGCTGGCCCTGCAGCGGCTCGCCATGCGCGGGATCGAGCCCGAGCAGATCGGCGAGCATCGCCTCGACCTGTTGGGTCAGCGGTTCCTCGGCGCGTAGGTCGCAGGTCTCGCTGGTGCGGAAGGTCGGATCGCCATTGTCGTCCGAAATGGTCGAAGGGCGGCGCTCGGCGTCGATCCGCGCGATCAGCGCCGAGCAGAGGTCGGGCGCGGCGAAATCGCGTTTGATGAACAGGTTGAGCTTGGGGCTGGGCACTTTCTGCACGCCCGGCAGCGTCGCGAGCCGCGCGATGAGCGCATCGGGGGGAAAGCCCGAACCGGAAGGATGATCGGCCATGGCCGCGACCTTGCCAAAAGGCGGCGATACGCGCCACCCCGACCTCGTCAGCGCGCCATCGACGGGTCGCTGTCATAAAAGCTCAACAAAATAGACGCGCAACTGTAAAATGCCCCGCCTAGGCGGGAGGCGGCTAGGGGACCAACATCAATGCGTTTGCCGATCGATGCGCGCGCGCGCGGATTGTTCCGCCGGCTGCCGCTCAACATCGCCTATAGCGTGCTGGAGCTCGCGCTGATGGCGTTGCTCGCGGTGCAGGCGGCGCGGCTGGTTTGGGCGATCGTCACCCCGGTCGGTCCGCTCGGCGAATGGCGGCTACCGCCGGCGGGCGTCGGCGCGAGCGCGCCCGAGTTGCTCAGCCGGTTCGATCCCTTCTTCCGCTTGGGCGGCGGTGGCGAGCAGGCCGCCCCGGTCGCGGTGACCGCGCTTCAGCTGACGCTGTTCGGCACGCGGATCAACGAGGCGAGCGGGCGCGGCTCGGCGATCATCGCCGGGGCGGACGGGGTTCAAGCGAGCTTCGCGGTGGGCGAGGAAGTCGCCCCCGGGGTCACGCTCAAGGCGGTCCATTTCGATCACGTCACCCTATCGCGCGGCGGGCGCGACGAGGATTTGTTCCTCGATCAATCGGGGGGCGATGCGGGCGCGGCGGACGCGGCGGCGCCCGCGAGCACGAACGACGCCGCCCAGAATCCGGCGCAGAACGCGGCGCAAGGCGTGACGCTCGCGCGGCTGCGCGCGGAGATCGGCTTCATCCCCCGCATCGATGGCGGGCGGGTGACCGGGCTGGTGGTGCGCCCGCAGGGCTCGGGGCAGGTGTTCCGTCAGGTCGGCCTACAAAATGGAGATGTTGTGACGCAAATCGGGGGGCGGCCGGTGACGGGCGCGAGTGATATCGACAATCTCGCCGCGCAATATGCCAAGGGCGGCAATATTCCGCTGTCGGTCGAGCGCGGCGCCGAAGTGCTGCCGATCGTGATCGCGGTGAGCGGGGCATGAGCCGGTTTCGCCGCCTGACCGGCGCCGCCGCGCTCGCGCTGGCGCTGGCGAGTCCCGCGCTCGCGCAGATGACGCTCAACGTGCGCGACGCCGACATCCGCGCCTTCATCGCCGACGCGGCGAAGGCGACCGGGCGCACGTTCATCATCGACAATCGCGTGCAGGGCAAGGTGACGGTCGTCACCGATCGCCCGCTGTCGCGCTCCGAATATCTCGAGGTGTTCCTCTCGACCTTGCGCGCGAACGGCCTGGTCGCGGTGCCGACGGCGAACGGCGCCTTCCGCGTCCAGCCGATCGACGGCGCCGCGCAACAGCCGACGCGCGTCGGCGGGGCGGGCTCGGCCGCGCGCAACACCTTGGTCACCGAAATCGTCCGGCTGCGCGCGATCGACGCCGCCTCGGCGGTCGAGACGGTGCGCGGGCTGGTGAGCCCGCAAGGCACGGTGACCGCGAACCGCGGCGGCAATTCGGTGGTGATCGTCGATTTCGCGGACAATGTCCGCCGCGTGCGCGAAGTGTTGCGCCAGATCGATACCGACAATGCCTCGACCCGGTTGATCCCCTTGAAGAACGCCGGCGCGCGCGAAATCGCGACCGCGCTCCAGGCGCTCGTCCAGGGCAGCCAGCAGCAGGGCGCGCCGGGGGGCTCGACCGTGTCGGTGGTGCCGGTCACCAGCTCGAACGCGGTCGCGCTGCGCGGCGATCCCTCGACCGTCGCGCGCCTCGCCGAGGTCGCCGCCGAGCTCGACCGGCGCGCCTCGCTCGGCACCGAGGTCAAGGTGATCTTCCTGCAGAACGCCGATGCCGAGCAATTGCTGCCGGTGCTCCAGCAGCTCGTCGGCCAACAGCCGAGCGCGCCCAGCCAGCCGCAGCAGCTGACTCAGGCGGGCGGGCTGGGCAATTCGAGCGGCTCGGCGGCGAACGCGCGCAACATCGTGCCGCCCCAGGCCCAGCAATTTCCCGGCGCCGTGCAGCAGGGCGGGGTGAACCCCAATGCCCAGCCCGCGATCGTCGCCGAGGGCGGGCGGACGGCGGCGGTCGTCACCCGCTTCGTCGGCGCGAACGCGATCGTCATCGCCGCCCCGGCCGAGGTGCAGCGCCAGCTCGGCGAAGTCGTGCGCCAGCTCGACACGCGGCGCGAGCAAGTGTTGGTCGAGGCGATCGTGGCGGAAGTGTCGGACCAGACCGCCAACCGGCTCGGCCTGCAATTCCTGATCGGGTCCTTGGGCGGCAGCGGGGTGCCGATCGCGACCACCTCGTTCAGCAACGCCGCGCCGAACCTGCTGCGCATCGCCGGCGCGGTCGGCTCGCGCGCGCTCAACACCACCACGACGACGATCGGCGCGGGCGGCGCGACGACGACGGCGGTCAACAGCAATGTGAGCGACGCGCTCGCGCAGAGCGCGCTCAACGAGATCATCGGCGCCTCGGGCGGCTTCGGCGGCTTCGCGACGCGGATCGGGCGCGACGGGGTGTTCGCCGGCATCATCAATGCGGTGAAGAGCGACACCACCTCCAACCTGCTGCAAGCGCCGCATATCGTGACGCTCGACAATCAGCCGGCGCGCATTCTGGTCGGCCAGGAAGTGCCGATCACCACCGGCCAGGCGCTGAGCCAGAATTTCGACAATGCCTTCCGCACCGTGCAGCGCGAAAATGTCGGCATCGAGCTGGAGGTGCGGCCGCAGGTCAATTCCTCGGGCTCGGTCAAATTGTTCGTCCGCCAGCAAGTGAGTTCGATCGCCGGGCCGGTCGCGCAGGACAATAGCGACCTCGTCTTCAACAAGCGCGAGGTCGAAACCACGATGACGGTCGATGATGGCCAGATCGCGGTGATCGGCGGCCTGCTCGACGATAACGAGCGGCGCACGCTGGAGAAGGTGCCGCTGCTCGGCGACATTCCGGGGCTTGGCCAACTCTTCCGCTCGCGCGCGAAGACGCGGACCAAGACCAATCTCATCATCTTCATCCGCCCGACGATCTTGCGGACGGCGGAAGATGCGCGCAAGCTCGCCGAGCAGCGTTATGGCTATGTGCGGCTGCAACAGGGCCTGCAGCCGGGCGGGCGCGAGCCGACGATCGATCAGTTGGTGCGCGATTATTTCGGCGCCGAGCCGCCGCTGCCGCCGCCGGGGGCGCCGGGCAGCATCGAGGATCCGCGCGTGCCGCTGCCGGTGCTCAAGGAACCGGTCGCGCCGCTGCGGCCACGCGAAGGATCGCCGCGATGATCACCCAAGAGCGCGAGTTGGCCGTTTTGACCGCCGAGGAACCGGCGGCGCTGCCGCCGTCGATCGTCACCATCCCCTATGCCTTCGCGCGCAAATTCGGCGTGGTGCTCGACGCGGGCGAAAACGGCCATTTCGCCGTCTCGCTGCGCGAGGGCGCCGATCCCAAGGTGCTGATCGAGCTGCGGCGCTTCCTCGAACGCCCTTTCGACGTGCGCTTCGCCGCGCCCGAGGCGTTCGACCGGCTCTTGTCCGAAAAATATGCGATGGACGGCCAAGCGGCGGCGGCGGCGGCGGGCTCGCTCGGGCTGGGCGACGAGCTCGATCTGATCGCGGGCAACATCCCGACCGCCGAGGATTTGCTCGATTCGGCCGATGACGCGCCGGCGATCCGGCTGATCAACGGCATCATCGCGGACGCCGCGCGCAACGGCGTGTCCGACATTCACATCGAGCCCTATGAGACCGGCCTGGTCGTCCGCATGCGGATCGACGGCGTGCTGCGCGAGACGCTGCGGATGCCGCCGCACGTCGCGCCGGTCGTCGTCAGCCGCGTGAAAGTGATGGCGCGGCTCGACATTGCCGAGCGGCGCGTGCCGCAGGACGGGCGCATGGGGCTGTCGCTCGGCGGCAAATTGCTCGACGTGCGCGTCTCGACGCTGCCCAGCCGCGCCGGGGAACGCGTGGTGCTGCGTATTCTCGACAAGGCCAATGCGGCGATCGATCTCGACGTGCTCGGCATGAGCCCGGCGATCAACACCATGCTGCGCTCGGCGATCGGCGAGCCCAACGGCATCGTGCTCGTCACCGGCCCGACCGGCTCGGGCAAGACGACCACGCTTTACGCCGCGCTGCGCCTGCTCAACGACGGCACGCGCAACATCCTGACGGTCGAAGACCCGGTCGAATATGCGATCGAGGGGGTGGGGCAGACCCAGGTCAATCCCAAGGTCGGGCTCACGTTCGCCGCCGGCCTGCGCGCGATCCTGCGCCAGGACCCCGACGTCGTGATGGTCGGCGAAATTCGCGATCGTGAGACGGCGGAGATCGCGGTCCAGGCCTCGCTCACCGGCCACCTCGTGCTCTCGACCGTCCACACCAACGACGCGGTCGGCGCGATCACGCGGATGCGCGACATGAAGATCGAGCCGTTCCTGCTCGCCTCCACCTTGCGCGGGGTGATCGCGCAGCGGCTGGTGCGGCGGCTCTGCCCGGAATGCCGCCGCCCGGTGCAGGCGAGCGGCTCGGTCTCGGCGCTGTTGGGCTTCGATCCCGGAACGATCGTCTATGAGCCGGTCGGCTGCGAGGCGTGCGGCCATACCGGCTTCAAGGGGCGGATCGGCGTGTTCGAGGCGATCCGCGTCGACGAAACGATCCGCCGCCTGATCAACGACGGCGGCGATGAGGCGATCATCGCGCGCCACGCCTTCGTCAATTCGCCCAATCTCGGTTCGGCGGCGCGGGCGATGGTGCGCGAGGGGGTGACGACACCCGAGGAAGCGGTGCGCGTGTCGCGCAGCGACATGGCCGAGGCCTGAAATGGCCGATTTCGATTATCTCGCGATCGACACCCAGGGCCGCGAAAAGCGCGGCGCGGTGCAGGCCGAGACGATCGAGCGCGCGCGCGACCTGCTCGACGCGAAAAAGCTGTTCGTGGTGCGGATCGAGCCCGGCAAGGCGAGCGACGGCGTGGCGGCACGCCCCTCGCTGCTCGGCCAATTGCGCGGGCAGCGTCTGTCGGGCAAGCAGCTGACCTTGTTCACCCGCCAGCTCGCGACGCTCAGCCGGGTGAGCCCGCTCGAGGAAAGCTTGCGCACGATCAGCCGCCAGACCGAGGCGGCGCATGTCCGCGCGATCGTCGGCCGGGTGCATGCCGGGGTGGTCGAGGGGCGGCGCTTGGCCGAGGCGATGGCGCGCGAGCCCAAGAGCTTTCCGCCGCTTTACTGCGCGATGGTCGCCGCCGGCGAAAGCTCGGGCTCGCTGCCCTCGATCCTCGAGCGGCTGTCGGCGCTGCTCGAACGCCAGGCCGAGATTCGCGGCAAGCTGATCACCGCGCTCGCTTATCCCGGCGTCCTCGCCACGGTCGCGATCGGCGTGGTCGCGGCGCTGATGATCTTCGTCGTGCCGCAAGTGGTGCAGCAGTTCGACACGGTGGGGCAAACGCTGCCCTTGCTCACGCGGATCGTGATCGCGATCTCGGCTTTCCTCGCCGGCTATTGGTGGGCGGTGATCATCGCGCTGGTGCTGCTCGTCTTCGCTTGGCGCACCGCTTTGCGCCAGCCCGCGATCAAGCTCGCCTTCGACGGCTGGGCGCTGCGCGTGCCGCTGATCGGGCGGCTGCTGCGCGATCTCCACGCGGCGCGAATGGCGCGCACCTTGTCGACGATGGTCGCGAGCCGGCTGCCGCTGCTCGACGGGCTCAACCTCACGGCCGCCACGATCCACAATGCGCGGCTGCGCCAGGCGAGCGAGGAAATCACCGACGCGATCCGCCAGGGCGGGAGCTTGTCGGCGGCGATGCGGCGCTCGGGCGTGTTCCCGCCGCTGCTGACCTATCTCGCCGCGTCGGGCGAGGCGGCGGGGCGGCTCGACGAGATGCTGGAGCGCGCCGCCGATTATCTGGAGCGCGAATTCGATCGTTTCACCGCGACCGCCTTGTCGCTGCTCGAACCCGCGATCATCGTCGTGATGGGGGGCGTGGTGGCGACGATCGTGCTATCGATCCTGCTGCCGATCTTGCAGCTCAACACGCTTGCCGGGCAATGAGGATGAACATGCGTAAACCAAAGCAACGCCGCCACGAGGCGGGCTTCACGCTGGTCGAGTTGATGGTCGTGATCGTGATCATCGGTTTGCTCGCGACGATCGTCGTTTTGAACGTGCTGCCCTCGGGCGACCGCGCGCGGGTGGAAAAGGCGCGCGCGGATATCGAAACGATCGATCAGGCGCTCGAGATCTACAAGCTCCAGAATTTCAACTATCCGACCACGACCGACGGGCTGCAGGCGCTGCTGACGCCACCGCCCTCGCTCACCGATCCCTCGCGCTACCAAAAGGGCGGCTATATCAAGAAGCTGCCCAAGGACCCCTGGGGGCGCGATTATCTCTATGCCTCGCCGGGCCAACACGGGGCTTACGACATTTACACGCTCGGCGCCGACGGCAAGCCGGGCGGCGAGGGATCGGACGCCGATATCGGCAATTGGGCGCCGCAGGGCGCGACCAAATAATGCGCCGCCGCCCGCGCGCCGAGGCTGGTTTCACGCTCATCGAGCTGATGATCGTGATCGCGGTGATCGCGCTGATGTCGGCGCTGGTCGTGCTCGCCCTGCCCGATCCGCGCGGGCGGGTGATCGACGCCGCCGAGCGTTTCGCCGCGCGCGCGCGCACCGCGCATGATCTCGCGATCGTCGAGGGGCGCTCGATGAGCATCTGGGTGAGCCCGGGCGGCTATGGCTTCGACAAGCGCGACGCCGGGCGATGGGTGCCGATGAGCGACAAGCCGATGACGGTCAGCAGCTGGGGGGCGGACATCCGCCCGGTGCTCGACGAGGCGCGCAGCCGGATCATCTTCGATTCGACGGGCCTCGCGAGCGCGCCGATGCGCGTCCAGCTGCGGCGCGGCAGCGAGGCGGCGGCGGTGGTGACGATCGGCGCCGACGGCAAGGTCTCGATCGATGGGTGAGGCATCGCGCCCGATCCTCCCCATTCGCGGGGAGGGGAGCCATCGCGGCGCGATGGTGGAGGGGGATCGGCTCGACGCGCCACTCTCGGGCCGGGCCGCGCGCCCCTTCCGTCAGGCGCTCACGCGCCTGCCGCCTCCCCGTGAGCGGGGCGTATCGGGCTTCACCCTGATCGAGATCATCGTCGCGCTCGCGGTGTTCAGCCTGGCGGCGCTCGCGCTGCTGCGGCTCGAAGGGCAGACGGTGCTGAGCGCGCGGTTGCTCGACGAGACGATGGTCGCGCAAATGGTCGCGCGCAACGTGATGGTCGAGGCGATGACCGACGCGCGGGTGCCGCCGCGCGGGCTGACCCAGGGGATCGAGCAAAACGGCGGTCGCGGCTGGCGCTGGCAGCGCCAGGTCGCGCCGCTCGGCGATCAGGGGGCGTTCCGCGTCGAGGTGACGGTCGCAAGCCCCGAGGGGCGCGTGCTCGGCCGGCTGAGCGGGGTGCGCGCGCCCGCGATCCCGCCGCGCCAGCCCGTGGTCCGCCCGGGCGCGACCCCGCCACCGGGCACGCCGCCGGGGAGGAACTGATGCGGCCGTCCTCGCCCTCCCACGCGCGTCGCCCCGGCGAAAGCCGGGGCCTTTGTGAACCGATGCGCGCCGTCACCACGAGGCCCCGGCTTTCGCCGGAGCGACGCCCGCCTTCTGGGGGCATGACGGGCAGCGTCGGCGCCCAAGCCGGCTTCACCCTGATCGAAGTCATCGTCGCCTTGTTCATCTTCGGGCTGCTCGCCGCCGCCGGGGTCGCGCTGCTCGGTGTGAGCGTGCGCGCCCAGGCCGCGACCAGCGCCAAGTTCGACGACATGGCGGCGCTCGGGCGGCTCAACGCCGCGCTCACCGCCGATCTCGCGCAAGCCGTCGAGCGGCCGGCGCGCGACGAAAATGGCGTGCCGCTGCCCGCCTTTCGCGGCGAGGGCGGCGGGCCGCTCCTGCTCGGCCTGGTGCGGCGCGGCTGGACCAATCTCGACGATGCCCCGCGCGCCGAGTTGCAAAAGGTCGAGTATCGGCTCGAAAACGGCGTGCTCCGCCGCGCGGCCTATGGCGCGGTCGATGGCGCGGCGCCGCTCGCCAGCACCGAGATGATGGCGGGGGTGCGCCAGTTGCGGATGCGCTATCGCTGGCAGGGCGCATGGAGCGACCGCTGGGATCCGCGCGCCGAAGCACCCTTGCCGCAAGCGATCGAGCTGCAATTGGTCCGCCGCGACGGCATGCCGCTGCGCGCGCTGTTCCTGGTCGGCACCGGCTATGTGCCCCCGCTCCCCGAAGGAGGCCCGCTTGCGCCGCCGCGGGGGTAGGAAATTTCAGACACGGTCGGCACCGAAAATCCTCCCCATTCATGGGGAGGGGGACCATTTGCGGCAGCAAATGGTGGAGGGGCGCGCGCTCGACGCCCAACGCTCGTGCCCGGATCGCCTCCCCCTCCGTCAGCCCTTCGGGCTGCCACCTCCCCGTAAACGGGGAGGATTTGGGCATCGGAACCACGAACGCGGCGCGGCGCTCCTCACCGTGTTGCTGATCGTCGCGGTGGTCGCGGTGCTCGCGGCGACCGCGCTCGAGCGGATGCGGCTGTCGACCCGGCTCGCGCAGAACGCGGTCGCGCTCGATCAGGCGCGCGCTTATGCGATGGCGGCCGAAACGCTTGCGACGACGCGGATCAGCGCGATCCTCGCCCGCGATGCCACGCGGGTGACGCTCCAGGGCGATTGGGCGAACCGCCCCGTCCCGCTCCCCGTGCCGCAAGGCCTCGCGACCGCGCGAGTGCGCGACGGGGGCAATTGCTTCAACCTCAACGGCTTGGTCGAGCGCGGCGTCGACGGCCGCTTCGTCGCGCGCCCCGCCTCGATCGAGCAATTCGCGCGGCTGATGCGGCTAATCGGCATCACCGGCCAAAGCGCGAACGGCATCGCCGCGGCGACCGCCGATTGGATCGACAGCGACGATTCGCCCCAACCCAATGGCGCCGAGGATTCGAGCTACGCCGGCCGTAGCCCGCGCTATCGCACCCCCGGCCAGCTGATGGCCGACGTCAGCGAATTGCGCGCGGTCGCCGGGGTCACCCCCGAAGTCTACGCGAAGCTGCGCCCCTGGGTCTGCGCGCTCCCCCGCGCGGCGCCGGTGAAGCTCAACGTCAACACGCTGATGCCCGAACAAGCGCCGCTCCTCGCGATGCTGCTGCCCGACACGCTCGACGTCGGCCGCGCGCGCGGGCTGTTGGCGGCGCGACCGCCTTTGGGCTTTGCCAGCACGGTCAGCTTCTGGCAGGGGCTCTCCGCGCAAGGGGTGAGCCCGGGCCAGGAAGGTCCCGCCCAAACGGCGGTGACGACGCAGTGGTTCGTGCTCGATATCGACGTTGAGCTGGGGGGCACGCAGTTGAGCGAAAGCGCGGTTGTCGACGCGACCGAAATTCCGGTGCGGCTGGTGTCGCGCGGCTGGAGCGATCCTTCGTGACTCTGGTCGTTTTTCTGTCGAGCGACGGGGCGGGCGCGGCGCGGCGCGTGCGGATCGCGGACGGCGCGGTGATCGCGCGCGGGACGCTGAACGCGCTCGCGGGCGAGCCGGTGGTCGCGATCGCCCCCGCCGCCGATGTCGCGCTCCACTGGGCCGAAATCCCCGCGCGCTCGACGGCGCAAACGCTCGCCGCCGCGCGGTTGCTCGTCGGCGACGTGGTGCTGGGGAGCGCCGCCGAGCAACATGTCGCGGTCGGCGCCCCCGGGGAGAACGGCGAGCGACCCATCGCGGTGGTGAAGCCCGCGAAAATGGCGGCGTGGCTCGCCGCGCTCGCCGCCGAAGGGATCGAGCCGCTCGCGATTCTCCCCGCGCCGCTGCTGCTGCCGGCGCCCGAGTCGGGCTATGTCCGCGCCGATTTGGGCGATGAAATCGTGCTGCGCGGCGCGACGAGCGGCTTCGCCGAGGAAGCCGGGCTCACCGAATTGATCCTGGGTGACGCCCCCGTCGCAACGCTGGAGCGCGAGGCGCTGGAGGCGGCGATCGTCGCCGCCGTCGCGCGGCCGCCGCTCGATCTGCGCCAGGGCGCCTTCGCGCGGCGCGAACGCCTCGATTTCGATTGGCGCCAGGCCAAGCGTGCCTTGTGGCTGATCGCGGCGACCTTGCTGGTGACGCTCGCGCTCAATCTGGTGCTGATCCTGCGCTATAATCTGGAGGCCGCCGAGCTCGAACGCCGCGCCGACGTGCTCGCCGCGACCGGGCTGCCGCGCGGCGAGACGGTGAACGACGCGCAGCGCCAGCTGAGCGCGCGGCTCGCGCAGTTGCGCGGCGCCGGGCTCGGCTTCACCCAGACGGCGGCGACCGCCTTCGCCGCGGTGCGCGCGGTGCCGGGCAGCGAGCTGCGCGCGCTCAGCTTCGATCAACAAGGGGTGCTGCGGATGACGCTGGTGACGCAGAGCGAAGGCCAGATCACCGATGTGCTGCTGCGCCTGCGCGCGCTGGGCCTGACCGTGACGCCGGGGCCGTTCGCCGGCGCGCCCGGCCGCTTTCAGGGCGAACTGACGGTGACGCCGCGATGAGCGGATTGCGCGCCTGGCTGCTTGGCCTGTCGCCGCGCGAGCGGCTGTTGATCGGCGTCGCGGGAGCGCTCGCGCTGATCGTGCTGCTCTGGTTCGGCATCATCCGCCCGATCGGCGAGGGGCTCGATGCGGCGCGCGATCGCCAGCTCGACGCGGTCACGCGGCTCGCGAGCGTGCGCGGCGCGGTGGCGGCGGTCGAGCCGCTCGCCAAGGCGGGCGCGCCGCAGATCGGCGGCAGCCTGGAGGCGGTGGTGCGCGAGCGCGCGACCGCCGCCGGTTTCGCGTTGACGAGCGTCGCCCCCCAGGCGGACAATGCGCTCGCGATCGGCATGGCCTCGGCGCGGCCCGCCGCGCTCTTCGCCTGGATCGCCGAGCTGGAGGCGCAGGGCATTCTCGTCGATCAATTGCAGACGACCGACAATGGCGACCGCACGCTCTCGGTCGCGCTCACCTTGCGCGCGCGGAGGGGCTAATGCGCATTCGGATCAACGCCCGCCCGCGCGTGCTGTTCGGGCTGTTCTTCGTGATCGCGCTGATCGGCACGCTGCCGATGCGGCTCGCGCTCGGCGCGCTGGGGCTCGACCGCGAGGGGCTGACGCTGCGCGCCGCCGAACATTCGGTTTGGGCGGCGACCTTGCGCGAGGTGCATTGGGGCGAGGTCGATCTGGGGGACAGCTATGCCGCCTTGTCGCCGATCCAGCTGCTCGTCGGCCGCGCGCGCGTCGATCTCTCCGGCCCCAAGCTCGCCCAGGGCGAACGGTTGCGCGGGGCGTTCAGCGTATCGGCGTCGAGCTTCGGCATCGACGACACGAGCGCGGCGGTGCCGGTGGGCGCCTTGTTCGCGCCGCTGCCGATCACCCGGCTCGATTTGAGCGACGTCTCGGTCCGCTTCGATCGTGGCCGCTGCGCGCGCGCCAATGGCCGGGTGAAGGCCGAGCTGGGCGCGGGGATCGCCGGGATTTCGCTCGGCCAGGGGATGAGCGCCGAGGCGCGCTGCGTCGGCGGCGCGCTCAACCTGCCGCTCGCGAGCCAATCGGGCGCCGAGAAGATCGGCCTCAGCGTGCAAGGCGACGGCCGCTACCGCGCGCTGCTCGACGTTACCACCAGCGATCCGGCGGTGATCGACAAGCTCAACCGCGCGGGCTTTCTGGCGGTGGGCGGCGGCTATCGGCTTTCGGTCGAGGGCCGGCTCTGATAGGGTTGACGCTGCGGGCGCGCGGCCCTATCCGCCGCGCTTCACGGCGACCGTAGCTCAACCGGTTAGAGCACTGGTTTGTGGTACCAGGGGTTGCGGGTTCAAGTCCCGTCGGTCGCCCCATGAAGCGCGAATTTGAGGGGTAGGGCGTTGACGACCTGGGGCTTTCCCGATTTCGACGAGCATGAGGGCGTCCACCTCTTCACCGATCCCGCCTCGGGCCTGCACTGCATCATCGCCATCCACTCGACCGCGCTGGGGCCGGCGGGCGGCGGCGTGCGGTTTTGGCATTATGCCAATAGCGGCGAGGCGATCACCGACGCGCTGCGCCTGTCGCGGGGCATGAGCTATAAAAACGCCATGGCCGGGCTGCCGATGGGCGGCGGCAAGGCGGTGGTGCTGGCCGACGCCGGGCGCACCAAGACCGAGGCGATGCTCAAGGCCTTCGGCCGCGCGATCGAATCGCTCGGCGGGCGCTATGTCACCGCCGAGGACGTCGGCATGTCCGACAAGGACATGGTCGTCATTTCGAGCGAGACCAAATTCGTGACCGGCCTGCCGGTCGAAACCGGGCAGGCAGGGGGCAATCCCGGCCCCTCGACCGCGTTGGGCGTGTATCTGGGCGTGAAGGCGGCGGCCAAGCGCGGGCTGGGCGCGGGCGACATGAAGGGCGTGCGCGTCGCGATCCAGGGCGTCGGCTCGGTCGGCGGCGGGCTCGCGCGGTTGCTCGCGAATGATGGCGCCGAGCTGATCCTGGCCGATGTCGATGCCGCGCGCGCGCAGGCGCTGGCGGCGGAGCTGGGCGGCCGGGCGGTGGCGGCGGACGAGATTCTGGGCGTCGAGGCCGATATCGTCAGCCCCAATGCGCTCGGCGCGATCCTGACCGAAGCCTCGATCGCCGCGCTGAAGGCCAAGGTGATCGCGGGCGGCGCGAACAACCAGCTCGCCACCCCCGAGGACGGGCGCCGCGTGCACGAACGCGGCATTCTCTACGCCCCCGATTACGTCATCAACGCGGGCGGGATCATCAACGTGTGCCTCGAATATTTCGGCGAGGGCAATCGCGCCGAGGTCGAGGCGCGCATCCACAAAATCCCCGAGCGGCTGAACCAAGTGTGGGACGAGAGCGAGCGCAGCGGCGCGCCGGCGGCGGCGGTCGCCGATTTGATCGCGCAGCGGCTGATCGGGCGGGCGTGAGCTTCCCCGCGCCGCTCCCCCGGGGGCTGGCGGCGGCGATCAAGGGCTATTCCGCTAGCCGCGACGCGATCGGCCAATCGGGCGGCGTCATCCACCGGCTCGACGCGCCCGGCCGTCCCGCGCTGTACCTCAAGCAAGGCACGGGGCTGGTCGCCGCCGACATCGCCGATGAATATGCGCGGCTGCGCTGGCTCCAGGGCCGGCTGCCGGCGCCGCGCTTGGTCGCCTTCACCGAGGAAGAGGGCGCGGCTTGGCTGCTGAGCGAAAGCTTGGCCGGGACCGCCGCTTATCGCTGGCTCCAGGAGAATCCCGCGCGCCGGGCCGAGGCGGTCGCGGGCATGGCGCTTTTCCTGCGCCGGCTGCACGCGCTGCCCGTGGCGAGCTGCCCGTTCGACGCGTCGCTTCCGGTGCGGCTCGTCGCGGCGCGCGCGAATATCGACACGGGCCGCGTCGCCGAGGACGAGTTCGACGATGCCCGCGCCGGCTGGAGCGCGGAACGGGTGTGGGCGGCGCTCCAGTCGCTCCTCCCGATCGAAGCCGAGCGCGTGGTGACGCATGGCGACTATTCGCTCGACAATATTTTCCTCGATGAAAGCGGCGCGGTGACCGGGGTGATCGATCTCGGCCGATTGGGCGTCGCCGATCGCTATCAGGATTTGGCGATCCTGCTCAATTGCTTGAGCGAGTTCGACGCGGGATTGGGCGCGCTATTGTTCGAGACTTATGGCGAGGCGCCCGATTCGAAGCGGATCGAGGCGCATTTGCTGCTCGACGAGTTGTTTTAGGGTCTGCCCTATCGAGATTGGTTTCGTTCGCCCCCAAGCTAGTCGACCCGAAGGGCGGGGCAACGGCCGGCCCTATTGCGATCATCGGCAAGAAGAGCAGTGCTTCGACAAGCTCAGCAAGAACGGTCATTATTCTAGACTAGAGCTGTTTGCGATCGCACCGAACCAATGGCTCGACGGAAAAAGCTCCTCCCCTGAGAGGAGTTCAGGGTTGACCCTGCCCCGCACGGTCAAGGATCGTCCGGGGGACGATCCGACCCTGAACTGGGGACCATTCGCGTAGCGAATGGTGGAGGGGTATCCCCCTCTATCTGCCGGGGACACCCCTCCGTCAGCCGCTCACGCGGCTGCCACCTCCTCTTACAGGGGAGGAGCGAACCGGTGTGATCGCAAACAGCTCTAGAGTTTGTTCTATTCAAATAGAACGCCGTTCGTGCCGCGCGAAGTCGAGGCGCGTGCTACAGGCGCACCTCCCCGGCATCGCGCCCTTCGACGTTGCTCGGGGCGAACCGATTCCATTTCATTCGAACGGACTCTAACGTACCTTCACCTGCACTAACCCGCCACGCGTTCCACCGCGCGCCCGCCCTCCCAGCGCGCGATCACCGCCGTCGCTACCGCGTTCCCCACCACGTTGGTCGCCGAGCGGCCCATGTCGAGAAACTGGTCGACCGCCAGGATCAGCAGCAGCCCGCCCTCGGGAATGCCGAACAAGGGCAGCGTCGCCGCCACCACCACCAGGCTCGCGCGCGGCACGCCCGCGATCCCCTTCGAGGTGACCATCAGCACCAGCAGCATCGTGATCTGCGCGCCCAAGGTCAGCGGAATGCCATAGGCTTGGGCGATGAACAGCGACGCGAAGGTCATGTACATCATCGAACCATCGAGGTTGAACGAATAGCCGAGCGGCAGCATGAAGCTCGCGATGCGCGGCGGCACGCCATATTTCTCCAGCGCCTCGAGCGTCTTGGGATAGGCCGCCTCGGACGAGGCGGTGGAGAAGGCGAGCAGCAGCGGCGCCCGGATCGCGCGCACCAGCGGCACCACCCGCGATCCCAGGAACAACCCGCCGACCGCGATCAGCACCGTCCACAGCAGCATCAGCGCGAGATAGAAGCTCAGCATGAAATAGCCGAGCTTGCCGATCACCTCGGGCCCGCGCTCGGCGAGGCTGTTGGCGACCGCGGCGAACACCGCCAAGGGCGCGAGCGCCATCACGTAATTGGTGACCTTGAGCATCACATCGGCGAGCGCCTCGGCCCCGCGCACCAAGGGCGCCGCGCGTTCGCCCAGCGACGTGATCGCGACGCCCGCGAAGACGGAGAAGACGACGATCTGGATGATCTCGTTCTTCGCCAGCGCCTCGACGATCGAGGCGGGGACGATGTGCGTCACGAAATCCTTGAGGTTGAACGCGGCCTTATCGACCCCGCTCGCCTCGCTCGCCGGCGGCAGCGCGAGCGCGAGCCCGGCGCCGGGCTGGAGCAGATGCACGAGCACCAGCCCGAGGCTCAGCGACACCAGGCTCGCGCCGATGAACCAAGCGAGCGCGCGCAAGCCGACGCGCCCCAGCGCCGAACTATCGCCCATATGCGCGATGCCGACGATCAGCGTCGAAAACACGAGCGGCGCGATGATCATCTTGATCAGCCGCAGGAAAATCGTGGTGATGATCGGGAAGATCTGGGTCGCGTCCTTCAGCACGGTGGCGGTGGCGGGGGCGCTCGCCTTGATCGCCTCGTGCATCGCCCAGCCGGTGAGCAAGCCGATCACCAGCGCGATCACGATATAGAAGGTCAATCGATTGCCCATGGCTTGATCCTGTTCAGCTTGCTCCGGCCCCGGGCCTCGTCCTATCGATAAGCGGGACGGAGGCAAGATGATCGATCGGCGGCGAATGATGGGGCTTGGGCTGCTCGGCATGGCCGGGCTGGTGACCGGGGCGGCGCGCGCGGCCGCGCCCGATCTCGCCGCGCTGCGGCCGCTGACCGGCGACGTCCGCCCGATCGACGCCGAGGAACGCACGGCGCGGCTCGCGGCGGCGCGCGCGCTGATGAAGGCGCATGGCATCGACGCGGTGCTGATCGAGCCCGGCGCGAGCCTCGTCTATTTCACCGGCGTCGAATGGCATCGCAGCGAGCGGCTGACGGCGGCGCTAATCCCGGCCGAGGGGCCGCTGCTGATCGTCACCCCCTTTTTCGAGGAGCCCTCGGTCCGCCAAACGCTCGCCGTGCCCGCCGAGTTGCGCGTGTGGCAGGAGGACGAAACCCCGTTCGCCGCGATCGCGGGCTTTTTGAAGGACCGTAAACTCCCCGCGCGCACGATCGGCATCGAGGAGAGCGCGCGCTATTTCGCGAGCGACGGGCTCGCGCGCGCGACCGGAGCGCGGCTCGTCTCGGCCAACCCGATCGTGCGCGGCTGCCGGATGATCAAGAGCACGGCCGAAATCGCATTGATGCAAAAGGCGACCGACGTCACCATCGCCGCCTATCGCTTCACCGTGCCGCGGATCGAGGCGGGAATGACCCCCGCCGACATCGCCGCGATGATGAACGCGGCGACCGCCCGGCTCGGCGGCAGCCCCGAATTCGCGCTGGTGCTGGTCGGCGCGGCCTCGGCGCTCCCCCATGGCAGCCGCGCGCCGCAGCGCGTGGCACCGGGCGAGGTGGTGCTGATGGACTGCGGTTGCTCGGTGCAGGGCTATCAGTCGGACGTTTCGCGCACCTTGGTGTTCGGGACCGCGAGCGCCGAGCAGCGCCGGGTGTGGGACCAGGTGCGCGAGGGGCAGCAAATCGCGCTCGCCGCCGCGCGGCTGGGCGCCGAGGCGGGGTCGGTCGACGACGCGGTGCGGCGCCGCTACGCCGCCTGGGGCTATGGCCCCGATTATCGCCTGCCCGGCCTGTCGCACCGCACCGGCCATGGCATCGGGCTCGACGGGCACGAGCCGGTCAATCTGGTGCGCGGCGAGACGACGCGGCTCGCCCCCGGCATGTGCTTCTCCAACGAGCCGGGGCTGTATCTGCCGGGCAAGTTCGGGGTGCGGCTCGAGGATTGTTTCTACATGACCGAGGCCGGCCCGCGCTGGTTCAGCACCCCGCCGCGGAGCCTGGACGCGCCCTTGGGATAAACCCTAGATCGCAATTATACGAGGGGGTTAGGCAAGGTTTCGCTACCCATCGCCCTGGTATCGCCCGGCGCTAGGGAAGGGGCGACATGGCGAAATTGGCGCTACAATCTGTCGAGCTAGGGGCGGTCGAGCTAGGAGCCGGCGAGCAATGGGGCGGCGCGGCGGCTCGTGTGACCCATGCCGAGTTGCGCGATCGGCAGCGGCTGGCGGCGCTGCCGGTGCTCGCCGCGCTCGACGAGCTGGGGCGGCTGACTCGCGCCGAGGTGCCGATGATGTGCGCGCTCGTCAAAACGCGGCTGAAGGTGCAGCGCGCCGAATGCGCGCGGCGCGAGCGGCTCGATCCCTTTCTCACCCGCCCCCAGGCGCTCGCCTTACTCGCGCTGCGCCGCCCGGTCGACGAGCGGCTGCGCGAGGATATTTGCCGCTGGACGCCGGGGCGGATCGCCGGCGATTGGACCGGCTATGCCCGCGAATCGCGCGCGGCGCAGGGGGCGCTTCACGATCTGCTCCATGCCGAGCAGCGCTGGCTGGCGACTCAAGCCTAGGCGTTCGCCCCTCTTTCGCTTGAGCGCGCCGCGCGCCCCGCTTAGACGGGGCGCATGATCTCGACCAACGACATTCGCCGCTCCTTCCTCGATTATTTCGGCCGCGAGGGCCATGCGCGCGTCCCCTCGGCGCCGCTGGTGCCGCAGAACGACCCGACGCTGATGTTCGTGAACGCCGGCATGGTGCCGTTCAAGAACGTCTTCACCGGTCTCGAGACGCGGCCCTATGTCACCGCGACCAGCGCGCAGAAATGCGTCCGCGCTGGCGGCAAGCATAATGATCTCGACAATGTCGGCTATACCGCGCGCCACCATACGTTCTTCGAAATGCTGGGGAATTTTTCCTTCGGCGATTATTTCAAGGAACGCGCGATCGAGCTCGCCTGGGGGCTCATCACCCGCGAATGGGGGATCGCCGCCGACCGGCTGGTCGTCACCGTCTATCACACCGACGACGAGGCGTTCGACCTGTGGCGCAAGATCGCCGGATTGCCCGACGATCGGATCATCCGCATCGCCACCAAGGATAATTTCTGGGCGATGGGCGATAACGGCCCCTGCGGCCCCTGTTCCGAGATCTTCTACGATCACGGCGCCCATATCCCCGGCGGCCCGCCCGGATCGCCCGATGAAGATGGCGACCGCTTCGTCGAAATCTGGAACCTGGTGTTCATGCAGTTCGAGCAAGCGGCGAACGAGATCGTCGGCGAGCTCCCTAAGAAATCGATCGACACCGGCATGGGGATCGAGCGCGTCGCCGCCGTGCTCCAGGGCGTTCACGACAATTATGATACCGACACCTTCAAGGCACTGATCGCCGCTTCCACCGCGCTCACCGGCGCGCCTGCGAGCGGGGCGGCGCGAGCGAGCCACCGGGTGATCGCCGATCATCTGCGCTCGGCGGGGTTTCTGGTGGCGGACGGGGTGCTGCCGGCGAACGAGGGGCGCGGCTATGTGCTGCGCCGCATCATGCGCCGCGCGATGCGCCACGCGCATCTGCTCGGCGCCAAGGCGCCGCTGATGCACCGGCTGGTGCCCGCGCTGGTCGCGGAAATGGGCGCGGCCTATCCCGAACTCGTCCGCGCGCAGCCGCTGATCGAGGCGACGCTCGAGCATGAGGAAAGCCGCTTCCGCCAGACGCTCGACAAGGGGCTGAAGCTGCTCGACGAAGCCACCGCCGGGCTCGGCGCGGGCGGCACGTTGCCGGGCGAAACCGCGTTCAAACTCTACGACACTTATGGCTTTCCTTATGATCTGACCGAGGATGCCTTGCGCGCGCAAGGCTTCGCGGTCGATCGCGCCGGTTTCGACGCGGCGATGGCCGAGCAGCGCCGCCTGGCGCGCGCCGCCTGGAAGGGATCGGGCGCGCGCGCCTCGGACGAGGTGTGGTTCGACATCGCCGAAAGCTTCGGCGGCACGGAGTTCATCGGCTATGCCGCCGAAGAGGGCGAAGGCGCCGTGCTCGCGATCGTCAAGGACGGCGCCCGGGTCGAGCGCGCCGCGGCGGGCGAGACGGTCGAACTGGTGCTCAACCAGACGCCCTTCTATGCCGAGAGTGGCGGGCAGATGGGCGATACCGGCCGCGTGGTCGGCGATGGCGCGGCGGGCTTGGTCGAGGATACGCAAAAATATCTCGGCCGCGTCTTCGCGCACCGTGTCGCGATCGAGCAGGGTGCGATCGCGGTCGGCGATGCGCTGCATCTGATGGTCGATGGCGCGCGGCGCGGCGGCTTGCGCGCGAACCACTCGGCGACGCATTTGCTGCACGAGGCGTTGCGCGAGCGGCTCGGGCCGCATGTCGCGCAAAAGGGCAGCTTGGTCGCCCCCGATCGGCTGCGCTTCGACTTTTCGCAGCCCGTCGCGGTGGAAGCGGCGCGGCTCGCCGAGGTGGAGGCCGACGTCAACGCGCATATCCGGGCCAATGGCGCGGTCGAGACGCGGCTGATGACGCCCGAGGAAGCGATCGCGGAAGGGGCGATGGCGCTGTTCGGCGAGAAATATGGCGACGAGGTGCGCGTCGTCTCGATGGGGGCGCGGGAGGACGGGCGGACCTATTCGCTCGAACTCTGCGGCGGCACGCATGTCCGCGCTTTGGGCGAGATCGGGTTGTTCAAGGTAATCGGCGAAAGCGCCGTCTCCTCGGGCGTGCGCCGGATCGAGGCGCTGACCGGCGAGGCCGCGCGGCGCTGGTTCGCCGCGCGTGACGAGAAATTGCGCGAGGCCGCCGCCGTGCTCAAGGCCGCGCCCGACGAAGTGCCCGCGCGCGTCGCCGCTCTGGTCGAGGAGCGGCGGCGGTTGGAGCGCGAACTCGCCGAGGCGAAAAAGGCGCTCGCTTTGGGGGGCGGCGCGGGCGCGGCGCCGGCGGGGCCGGAGAGCGTGGGCGGCGTGGCGTTCTTGGGGCAAGTCGTCGAGGGGCTCGATCCCAAGGGCCTGCGCGGCGCGGTCGACGAGATGAAGGCGCGGCTCGGCTCGGGCGTCGCGCTGATCGTCGCGGTGAACGAGGGCCGCGCCTCGGTCGCGGTCGGCGTGACCGAGGATCTGACGGCGACGCACAACGCGGTGACCTTGCTCAAGGCGGCGGTCACGGCGCTCGGCGGCCAGGGCGGCGGCGGGCGGCCCGACATGGCGCAGGGCGGCGGGCCGGAGGGCGACATGGCGGCCGACGCGGTGGCGGCGGTGCGGGCGGTGTTGGGGGGGGCAGCTTAGCAGCTTGACGTCGCCCCGCACTTGATGCGGGGCTTGGCTTCTTCCCCGGCCGCAAGGCAGCCCGGCCCCGTGTCAAGCACGGGGCGACGTGATTTGAGGAGATCACGCCTTCGGGGAAATAAGGCCTTGCCGTCACGCCGGACTTGTTCGGGCGTCCACCGTCGGGCTTGACCTACCGACGTAACGCTAGGCGCAACCGTGGCTGCCGCAACAAGTCCGGCATGATGCTGCCACCGAAAGGCGGGGCAAGGCCCCACCGCGTCGGCGTGTCTCTACCTCAAGCCGCCTCCGCCCGTCGCGCCAATTCGCACATCGACCAGATTTCGCTCAGCGCCGTCACCAGCCTGTCGATATCGGCGTCCGAATGCACCGGCGAGGGGGTGATGCGCAGCCGTTCGGTGCCCACCGGTACCGTCGGATAGTTGATCGGCTGCACGTAAATACCGTGATGGTCGAGCAGCCAGTCGGAGATGCGTTTGCACTTCTTGGCGTCGCCCACCATCACCGGGATGATGTGGCTGGGGTTTTCGAGCGTCGGGATGCCGATCGCGTGGAGCCGGCGGCGCACCGTCGCGACGCGCTCCTGGTGGCGGGCGCGTTCGATCTGGCTGACTTTCAGATGCCGGATGCTCGCCGTCGCCGCCGCCGCCAAGGCGGGGGGGAGCGCGGTCGTGAAAATGAACCCGCTCGCGAAGCTGCGGACGAAATCGACGAGCGCGGCCGATCCGGTGATGTAACCGCCCATCACCCCGAAGGCCTTGCCGAGCGTGCCCTCGATCACGTCGATCCGGTCCATCAGCCCGCGCGCTTCCGCGACGCCGCCGCCGCGCGGGCCGTAAAGCCCGACCGCGTGGACTTCGTCGATGTACGACAGCGCGCCATGCTTTTCGCACACTTCGATGATCTGCTCGATCGGGGCGATGTCGCCGTCCATCGAATAGACGCTTTCGAACGCGACGAGCTTGGCGCGGCCGGGCTCGACTTCGCTCAGCAGCCGGTCGAGATCGGCGACGTCATTATGCTTGAAGCGCCGGCATTCGGCGCGGCTGTGGCGGATGCCCTCGATCATCGAAGCGTGGTTCAAAGCGTCCGAGAGCACCACGCAGTTCGGCAATTTCGAGGCCAAGGTCGAGAGCGCCGCCCAGTTCGAGACATAGCCCGAGGTGAACAGCAGCGCCGCTTCCTTGGCGTGGAGATCGGCGAGTTCGCGCTCGAGCTCGACATGGGCGTGGCAGGTGCCCGAGATGTTGCGCGTGCCGCCGGCGCCCGCGCCGCAAGCGTCGATCGTCGCGTGCATCGCGCCCGTCACCGCCGGGTGCTGCCCCATGCCGAGATAATCGTTCGAGCACCAGACGGTGACTTCGCCGACGCCATCCTCGCGATAATGCGCCGCGCGCGGGAAAGCGCCCGCGCGGCGTTCGAGTTCGGCGAAAATCCGGTAGCGCCCATCCGCCTTCAGCTCCCCCAGCTTGTCGGCGAAAAATTGATCATAGTCCATCGGCTTATCTCCGCTTGGAGGAGGCGGCGGGCGCCGCGGTGAAAGGGGTTTTGGGCTTGGGCGCGGCCCAGGCCCAGAGTTTGGCGTCGCGCAGCGGCAGCATCAGCAGCAGATGCTCGACCAGCCCCAGCGCGCACAATCCGGCAAGCGCCGTATAGCCGGCGGCGAGCCCCGGCGCGCTCGCGGCCTCCGCCGCGCGCCACAGCGCCCAGCTGGTGAATCCCGCGAGCGCGAGCGACACCGGGAACAGCCAGTTCCACCGCGCCGCGCCGAAATAGCTTTTGAGATACGCCAGATGCGCCGGGAACACCTCGTCCGACAAATTGCTCACCCCCAGATAAAGGTTGAGCTTGGCCGATAGGCGCAGCGCGAAGAGCAGCAGGAAGGCGAGCGGTCCGGCCTGATTGGGCTGGCCCCAGGTGAGCGCGAACAACAGCAAGGCGGTGAGCGCGAGCGCGATTTCGTGGTGGATCACGGTCGCTCTCGCCGCGCGGAACCGCGCCCAGCCGCGCAACTCGGGCGGGCAGGGCGTGCGGCGCGGGCCGGCGACCCGCCCGGTGAGAAAGCCCAGTTCGTGCCAGCCCCAGATCAGGATCGCGCTCCCAAAACTGCCGTAAATCGCCGCGACACTGGCGCTGGAAGCAAGGGTTGCGATAGCGAAAAGAGCGCAAAGGCTCGCAAGACCCAGCGCGGCGAAGCTCCATTTCCACGTCCAGCGCGGCCGGCTGTCGAGCCAGACGATCGCCGCCGTTCCGAAGAACCAGCAAGCGAGCGCGAAAAGGAGCGGGGGAACGCTCATCACCAGGCGGGCTGCAGCCGCACGCTCGCGGGGAGCGCGCTCTTTTCGGCGGGCACCAGCATCAGCCGCAGAAAGCCATAGCCCGCCGCGAGGGTGAGCGCCTTGTGCTTGATCCAGCCGCGCACCCCGCCCTGGCGGCGCGCGGCGTCCATCGCTTCGCTCACCCGGCGCATCCGCTCCATGCCCGCGCGGAAAGCGGGCGCGTCGATGTCGAGCGTCAGCGGGAAGACCTGGCGGCTGATTTCGGAGCAGATGCGATAGACGCGATAGTCATAATCGGTCGGCTCCATGCCGAGCGCGGCGTGGAAGCTCTGGCGGCCATGATCGCGGATGTACATGGTGACGTACACGGCGAGCAGGAAGAATTTGATCCACAATTTGTTATGCCCGCGCAGCAATTCGGGCTGGTTGCGCATCAACAGCGCGAAGGCCTCGCCATGGCGAAACTCGTCATTGCACCATTCCTCGAACCAATCGAAAATCGGGTGGAAGCGCAGCTCGGGATGGCGCGCGAGGTGGCGATAGATGGTGATATAGCGCGAATAGCCGATTTTCTCGGACAGATAGACCGCGTAAAAAATGAACTTCGGGCGGAAATAAGTATATTTCTTGGTCTTGGTGAGGAAGGCGAGATTCACCCCGATCCCGGCATCCTTCAGCGTTTCGTTGATGAAGCCCGCATGGCGGCTCTCGTCGCGGCTCATCAGTTTCATCAATTGCTTGATGTCGGGGTTCTTCACTCGCTTGGCGATTTCGGCGTAAAGGATGCAGCCCGAAAATTCGGCGGTGAGCGAACTCACCAGGAAATCGACGAATTCGGCGCGCAGCGGCATCGGCAGGCTTTCGATCAGCCCTTCGAACTTTTCCTGCTTGCGGAAATGGCGCTTATTGGGGTCGCTCTCCATCTCGGCGATCAGCGCGTCCCATTCGCGGCGCACGTTCGACACGTCGATGCGGTCGAGCGCGGCGAAATCGGTGGTGTAGAAGCGCGGCGTGAGCACCGTGTCTTCGGCGGCGATCGCGAGCGTATCCTCGGGCGTGGGCTGGGCGGCGGTGTCGAGCGCGATCATGCGATCCTCCCGGGGGTGAAGCTGACTTCGTAGAGTTCGGTCATTTCGAAATGGCCGGCGAGCCGCGTCCAAGCGCGCTCGAACCAATGCGCGCGTTCGACGGTCGCGATCCGCTCGATCACCGCTTGCCCGCCGAAGGGGACGTGGATTGGGTCGCCATGGACGCGCACCTTGTCGCCGGGCTGGACCTGATAATCGCCGGCGAGCTCGACATGCGCGTGGCAGGCGCGCTCGCTATTGTCGATCTCGATCCGGCAGGGGGTGTCGAAGCGGCTACGCGTGAACATCAGGCTTCCTTCGCGGTGAGCAGCGCCAGGAAAGCGGCGCGGTTGGTCTCGCCGAAGCCGCCGAGTTCGGCCGAGCGGCCGGTGGCGGGATCGGTGAAGGTGAGTTGCCCGTCGCGCCACAAGGTGAGCGTGAAGGGCGCGGCGGGGCCGATGCCGCGCATCCGGCGATCGCGCGCGAAGCCGCGCAGCACGCCGCGGATGAAGCCGCTGTTCGAATTGCGCGCCTCGAGCTTCACCAGCCGTCCGCTCGCCGCGTCGCTGATCACCACCGCGCCATCGGCGCGATCGGCGAAGCGCAGTTGGCGCTCGGCGACGCGCACCGCCCCGCCATCGGCCGCGCGCAGCGCCGCGGGCTGCGCGGCGGGGGGCAGTTGGAAGACCCGCGCGCCGGTGGTGATCGCGAGCGCGGTGACGACGATCAGCCCCATCAGCGTCAGCGCGCCTTCGGGGATCGGGTTTTGGTGAACATGGCTCATGCCGCCACCGCCTCGCCGCTGGGGGTCGGCCGCGCGTCGGGCGCGGCGACGGGCTGAAGTGTCCCGCCGCCCTGCGCCGCCTGCACCGTGCGCGCGACGAGCATCCCCACTTTCGCCGCATCGGGCACCGCGCGCAGCATCGGCTGGGGGTTGTTGTAGCGCCAGGCGCGCGCGTGCGGCCAGAGCAGCGCATAGCCGATGCCGCGCGGCCGCGCGAGGCGGATCACCAAATCGCCGGTCCCACCCGCGCGAGCGCGGAAATCGACCGCGGCGATTTGCGCGAGCGGCAGGTTGATGCATTTGGGCACCGCCATGCCGATGCGCAGCACCAGCCGCTTGTTGGTGAGCGTATAGCGCGTCGTCCGCGCGCACACCCAGGCGAGCAGATAGAGCAGGCCGACTCCGGCGGCGCCTGCGAGGATCGTCAGCAGCGCGCCGGTCGGGGCGCCGCCGATCAGCGCCACCGCGACCAGCGCCGCGAAATAGACCGCCACCGCGCCGGTGTGAAAGGCACTGCGCGCGAGCACGCTGAAACGGGGCTGCCCTTGCCAAAGCACACGCTCGCCGGGGGGCAGCCGCCCCGGCAGGCCGGGGATCGGCTCGATTTCATATTCGATCACAGAAACGGCTCCGCTCGCTCGGGCAGGGCATAGAGATAGCCGCCGCCGAAATAGGCCTGGATGCGTTCTTCCTCGTACATCGTCACCACGCCGTCGCCCTCGATTCCCGGCACATCGGCGAATTGGGCGGCGGTGATCGCGGTAACGGTGACGGTGCGCCGCGCGCGCCGCACGCTTGCCATGAACATCGGCGCGAGCACGCTGCGCCCGCTGGGGAGCGCGACCTGGAGATAGCGCACCAGCCGATCGGCGCGATCGACCCACAAATCGGTCACCTCGCCCGCCACCCGGCCGTCGGCGGCGACCACTTGATAGCCGCGCGGATCGGCATCCTCGCGATCGACATAGAAGTCGGGGAGCGACGACAGCGGCACGACGCGCGGATGGCCCTCCCAATCGAGATCGGGGCGTTTGGCGCGCGCGGCATAGGCCGCCGGGCCGATGCCGTCGATCAGCGGGTTGCCGGTCGGCACATAGCCCGAGCCGGGCGAGGGATCGGTGCGGCGCGCGGCGATGTTCACCGGCTCGCGGTCCTTGGTCGGGGTGGTGACGGTGCCGTGGCCGAAAGGCAGTTTGAAGCTTTTGGCGGGCGCCATCAGAAAGGCGCTGCCATAGCTTTCCGGCTCGCCGGTGAGATTGTCCTCGAGCGGATAGCCTTCGCGCCGATCCTCGCGGCGCAGATAGATGATCAGCCCCAGGAAGAAGATGAAGAAGGCATCGAGGACGACCAGCGCCCAGTCGATATTGGGGGTGAGATGGTAAGTCATCGGATCAGTCCTTCTCGAAGGCCGGATAAGCGGCGGGCACCGGACGCGGGGACAGAGCGCGGGGGGTAAGGTCGATCCGCCGCGCCAGCGGACCTATCGCGACGAGACCGGCGAACAGCAGCGCGATCTCCAAATGCCAGACGAAACTATAGCCGCTCGCCGGATCGACGAGCCCGGGGCCGAAGCGCCCGGCCATGGCGAGCGCGCCGAAACCGTCGCGCAAGGCGCCCGAGACGAAGATCGCGATCCCGCCCGCGCTCGCCTGCACCGCGCCCCAGGCGCCGAGCGCGAGCCCGGCTTGGCCGGGGCTGGCGAGGTTCATCATCGCGAGCAAGGTGCACACCGCGAACAGCCCACCCCCGAACCCGATCGCCCCCGCGCCCAGGCACAGCATCGCCACCGAATGGAGCGGAGCGGACATGACGATCACCGCGAAGCCGGCGATGCCGATCACCATCCCCCAGCCGGCGAGCGCGGTCGGCACCGCGTCCCGCCCGAGCGCGCGCGCGGCGAGCGCGAAGCCGCCGATCATCCCGAGCGACCAGAGCGCCGAAAGCGCGGTCGTCGCCCCCACGTTCAGCCCCAGCACATGCCCGCCATAGGGTTCGAGCAAAATATCCTGCATCGTGAACCCCGCCGCGCCGAGCCCGATCGCGACGAGCAACCGGCGCACGCGCGGCACCGCGACCAGCTCGCGCCAGCGCCCAGTGAAATCGACCGTGTCGACGCTCGCGCGCCCGCGCCCGCCCGCGACGCGCGCCTCCTGCTTCCACAGCGCGATCACGTTCAGCAGCATCGAGACGGCGGCGGTGCCCTGGATCACTTGCACCAGCCGGGTGGGATCGAAATCGCCGAGCAGCCGCCCGAACAACAGCGAGGCGATCACCATGCCGCAGAGCAGCATCACTTGCAGCAAAGCCACGACGCGCGGGCGTTTGTCGGGCGGCGAGAGATCGGTCGCGAGCGCGAGCCCCGCCGTCTGCGCGGTCGCCATGCCCGCGCCGACCAGCAGGAAAGCGATGCTCGCGCCGATCACGCCCGCCCAAGCGCCCGCGAGCTCGCCGCGCCCGGTCATCAGCAGCAGCGCGAAGGGCATGATCGCGAGCCCGCCGAACTGCATCAGCGCGCCGAACCAGATATAGGGCACGCGCCGCCAGCCGAGGATCGAGACGTGATTGTCGGACTTATAGCCGATCAGCGCGCGCGCCGGCGCGAACAGCAACGGCAGCGCGACCAGCACCGCGACGAGGCTCGCGGGCACGCCGATCTCGACGATCATCACTCGGTTGAGCGTGAAGTTGATCAGCACGAAAGCGAGCCCGATCGCCACTTGGAACAGCGACAGGCGCAGCAAGCGAGGCAGCGGCAGATCGTCGCTCGCGGCATCCGCGAAGGGGAGGAATTTGGTGCCGAGGCGGAGCCAGAGCCCGGTCATGGCCGCCACTCCAGCGCGTGGCTGATGTAAAAGCCGCTCGTCACCCGCGCCTCGCGCGCGACCGGGCCGCCGAGCAGTCGCTTGAGCCTGGCCGGCGCCACCGGCTCGATCGCGGGCGAGCGGTCGCCGCGCGGGAAGAGCTTGCCGATCGCGTGCATCGCGGCGAGCGCGGGGGTGCGCGGGGCGATGGTGAAGAGCAGCGAGCGCGTCCGGGCGCCGAGCGTCGCCGCCGTCGCGGCGATATCCTCGGCGCGGTAATGGATCAGCGAGTCCATCGCGACCACCGCGTCGAAGTGCCCGAGCGCGGGATCGAGCATGTCGCCCACGCGCCACTCGATCGCCAGGCCCCCGGCGCGGCGGCGCGCGACGTCGACCAAATTGCCCGCGATGTCGATCGCGACCACCTCGGCGCCGCGCTCGGCCGCCGCGATCGACAAAGCGCCGGTGCCGCAGCCCGCGTCGAGCAGCCGCATCCCGCGCAGGTCATCGCCCAGCCAATCGAGCAAGGTCGCGCGCATCCGGTCGCGCCCGGCGCGCACCGTCGCGCGGATGCCCGAGACGGGCGCGTCGCTCGTCAATTGCTCCCACGCCTTGGCGGCGGTGCGATCGAAATAGGTTTCGAGCGCGTCGCGGCGGGCTTGGAAAGGGGCGCTCGCCATCATTCGAACCCCAGGAATTCGAAGATGTCGCGGTCCTTCATCGCCTGCGCCTGGCAGGGCTCGATGCCGGCCCACATGGTGGCGGCGAGCCGCAGATACTCCTGCCGCGCCGCCTCCACCTCGGGGCTGTCGGGCATTTCGAAGAGGGTGCATTTTTTCAGGCGGCTGCGCCGGATCGCGTCGAGATCGGGCAGATGCGCGAGGCGATCGAGCCCGGTCGCGCCGCAAAAACGGTCGATCTCGTCGGTCGCGGCCGAGCGATTGGCGATGCAGCCGGCGAGGCGGACGTCGTAATTCTTGGCCTTGGCGCTGATCGCCGCGATGATCCGGTTCATCGCGAAGATGCTGTCGAAGTCGTTGGCGGTCACGATCACCGCGCGCTCGGCATGTTGCAAGGGCGCGGCGAACCCGCCGCATACCACGTCGCCCAGCACGTCGAACAGCACGACATCGGTATCTTCGAGCAGATGATGCTGTTTGAGCAGCTTCACCGTCTGCCCCACGACATAGCCGCCGCAGCCGGTGCCCGCCGGCGGGCCGCCCGCTTCGACGCACATCACGCCGTTGAAGCCTTCGAACATATAATCTTCGGGGCGCAGCTCCTCGGCATGGAATTCGACGCTTTCGAGCACGTCGATCACCGTCGGCATCAGCTTCTTGGTGAGGGTGAAGGTGCTGTCATGCTTGGGATCGCAGCCGATCTGCAGCACGCGCTTGCCGAGCAGCGAAAAGGCGGCGGAGAGGTTCGACGAGGTGGTCGATTTGCCGATCCCACCCTTGCCATAGACCGCGAAGACTTTCGCCGTGCCGATTCGATCGGCGGGATCGAGCCGCACCTGGACGCTGCCTTCGCCATCGGGGCGGCGGATGGGGGGATCGAGCAACGCCATCACTTACTCCTCATGCCGCGGCCGCGGGGGTGATCCCCTCGAGCGCGTCTTCAAGATCGTCGGCCGCGTTCTGCAAAGCCGCCAGGGTATCGGGGTCGGGCTGCCAATAGGCGCGGTCGTTCGCCTCCAGCAGCCGCTGGGCGAGCCGCGCGGCCGCCTTGGGATTGAGCGCGGCGAGCCGATCGCGCATCGTGGGATCGAGTACGAAGGTTTCGGCCGCGCGGGCATAGACCCAGGGGGCGACGTCGCCGGTGGTCGCGCTCCAGCCCATCGTCGCGGTCATATGCGCCTCGATCGCGCGGACGCCCTCGGCGCCGTGCTTGAGCATGCCTTCGTGCCACACGGGGTTGAGCAGGCGCGTCCGCGTCTCGAGCGCGACTTGCTCGCCGAGCGTGCGGACCTTGGCGGACCCTTGCGTCGCGTCGAGAATATAAACCGGCGGCTCGGCGCCGCGCGCGCGCGCGACCGAGCGGCTGATGCCGCCCAGCGCGTCGACATATTGATCGATGTCGGTGACGCCGAGTTCGACCGAGTCGAGATTCTGATAGGCCAGCTCGACATCGGCGAGCGCGGCCTTGAGCAATTCGGGCCGCCGCTCGGGCGCGCCGCGCACGCCATAAGCGAAACCCTTTTGCCGCTCGAAGACTTCGGCGAGTTCGTCGGGGTCGGCCCAGGCGCCGTTCTCGATCAGGAGATTGACGTTCGCGCCATAGGCCCCTTGCGCGTTCGAGAAGACACGAAGCGCGGCGGTCTCCAGATCGCAGCCCTGCGCCGCCTGATAAGCAAGCGCGTGCGCGCGCACGAAATTGCGGTCGAGCGGCTCATCGGCCTGGGCGGCGAGCAAGGCGGCCTCGGCGAGCATCCGCGTCTGAAGGGGGAGCAGGTCGCGGAAAATGCCCGAAAGCGTCACCAGCACGTCGATCCGCGGCCGGCCGAGTTCGGCGAGCGGCACCAACTCGGCGCCCGCGAGCCGGCCATAGCCGTCATAGCGCGGCCGCGCGCCGATCAGCGCGAGCGCCTGGGCGATTTGCGCGCCGTCGCTCTTCAGATTGTCGGTGCCCCAGAGCACCATGGCGAGGCTCTTGGGCAGCGTCCCGCTCGCCGCTTGGTGGCGCGCGAGCAGCGCCTCGGCCTGGGCGGCCCCCTCGGCGAGCGCGAAGGCGCTGGGGATGCGGAACGGGTCGAAGCCGTGGAGATTACGCCCCGTCGGCAGCACCGCCGGGTTGCGGACGAGATCGCCGCCGGGCGCGGGGCGGACGAAGCCGCCGTCGAGCGCATGGACCAGCGCCCCCAGTTCGTCATTGCGGGCGAGCGCCTGGTCGATCGCGGCGGCGTCGACCTCGGGGCTCGCGGCGGCGATCGTTTCGACCCAGCCGGCGCGAACCTCGGGCGCGGGCGCTTCGCCAAGGATGTGCAGCCCGTGCGGGATCAGCTCGCGCTCCACCTCATAGAGCCGCCCGGCGAGGCTTTGGATGTCACCCTCCAGATCGATCGCGGCGGCGCGCTCGGCGATCAGCGGTTCGAGCTTGGCGCGCTCGGTGGCGTCGGGCGAGCCGCGCCAGCGCTCGATCAGCCCTTTGAGCTCGGCGAGGCCCTTGTAGAGCCCGCTCTGCGCGAGCGGCGGGGTCAGATAGCTGATCAGCGTCGCGCCCGAGCGGCGTTTGGCGAGCAGCCCCTCGCTCGGGTTGTTCGCGGCATAGAGGTAGAAATTGGGGAGCGCGCCGATCAGCCGTTCGGGCCAGCAATCGCCCGAAAGCCCCGCTTGCTTGCCGGGCATGAATTCGAGCGCGCCATGCGTCCCGAAATGAAGCACCGCGCTCGCGCCGAAGTCCTCGGCGATCCAGCGATAGAAGGCGCTGAACGCATGGGTGGGGGCGAAGCGGCGCTCGAACAACAGCCGCATCGGATCGCCCTCATAGCCCATCGAGGGTTGCAGCCCGACGAAGACGTTGCCGAAGCGGGCGCCCAGGATCTGGATCGATCCGCCATCGGCCTGTTGCTTGCCGGGGGCGGGACCCCAAGCGGCCTCGATCGCCTTCAAATGGCGCTCGCGACGAACATGCTCGTCGGCGCTGACGCGCGCGGCGACATTGGCGTCGGCGCCGTAACGCGCGGCATTGCCTTCGAGCACGGCCTCGCGCAGCGTTTCGACCGAGGCGGGCGGGTTGAGCGCATAGCCCTCGGCGGCGAGCCGGTGGAGCGTCGCGTGGAGCGATTCCCACACCGCAAGATGCGCCGCCGTCCCGGCGGCGCCGGCATTGGGCGGGAAGTTGAAGAGCACGATCGCAAGCTTGAGCGCGGCGCGTTCGGCGCGGCGCAGATCGACCAGCCCCGCGACCCGCGCGGCGAGCGCCTCGGCGCGCTCGGGGCAGCCGCGCATCGCCCGCGCGACGCCCCCGGCGGGGTGGACGCAGCCCTTGGCGCACCCCTGGCACGCTTCGCCGGCGCCGTCGCTGCGCCCGCCGAACACGCCGGGCTGGATCGCCCCATCGAGCTCGGGGATCGCGACCATCATCGTCGCTTCGAGCGGGAGCAGCCCGGCTTCGCCCCGGCCCCATTGTTCGAGCGTTTGAAACTCGATCGGATGCGCCGCGACATAGGGCAGGTCGAGCCGTGCGAGGATGTCCTCGGCGGCGCGCGCGTCGTTATAGGCGGGCCCGCCGACCAACGAGAAGCCGGTCAAGGACACGATCGCATCGACGCTCGCGCGCCCGTTCGCGACGAAGAAGCGCTCGATCGCCGGGCGCGCGTCGAGCCCGCTCGCGAAGGCGGGCACGACCGCCAGGCCGCGCGCCTCCAAGGCGGCGATCACCCCGTCATAATGCGCGGTATCGCGCGCGAGCAGATAGGAGCGCAGCAGCAACAGCCCGACTCGGCCCTTGGGCGCCGCGGGCGCGGGGAGGGCGGCGGCGCTTTCGCGCAGGCGATCGGACCAGGCGGGGTGATAGACGCCGACTTCGGGATAATCGCGCGGCGGCTCGGCGCGGCAGGCGCCCTTGAGCGAGCCGCGCGCATAACGATCGACCAACGCGCGGATCATCGCGAGCACATTGTCGTCCGATCCCGCGAGCCAATATTGCAGCGTCAGGAAATAAGCGCGCACGTCCTGCGCGGTGCCGGGGATGAAGCGCAGCAATTTGGGCAGCCGCCGCAGCATCTTCATCTGCCCCGCGCCCGAGGAAGCGCCGGGCTTGGCCGAGCCGCGCAGCTTCTTGAGCAAGGCGAGCGGGCCTTTCGCCGGCGCGTCCATCCGATAGCCGCCGAGCCGGGTGAGCCGCACCACTTCCGCGCCCGACATCAGCCCGACGAAGGCGTCGCATGCCTCGCGCCGCGCCTGGAAAGCGGGAAGGACCGCGCGGATATGATCGTCGAGGAACAGCATCGTCGCGATGATGATGTCGGCCTGGGCGATATCCGCGCGCGCCGCCTCCAGCGCGCCATCGACCCGCTCCCAATCGCTCGCCGCGTGGAAGCCGACGCTGATACCCTGGCCGGCAAGGCTCGCCCGCGCGCGCTCGACCGCCCCGGCGAGGTGGTTGTCGAGCGTGACGATCACGACGCGATAGGGGGCGCTAGCGAGCATGGTGCGCCTTCGCCTCGTAGAGCGTGTCGAGCGTGATCCGGGCGATGCCGCGCTCGGCGGCGAAAGCCTCGGTATTGCGCCGCGCCTTGCCGCGCACGAAGAAGGGGATCTTGCGAAGTTCCTGCTCGGCCTCGGGCGCCCAATGGGTGGCGTCGCACGGCGCGGGGTCCGGCTCGGGCGCGGCGGGGGCGGCGGCGTGCGCGCCCAAATGGCTGGCGCCCGCGTCGTCCGAAAATTCGAAATCGTCGCGGAACATCGTCAGCAGATGTTCCTCCAGCCCCATCACCAGCGGATGGACCCAGCTGTCGAACAGCACGTTCGCGCCCTCGAACCCCATTTGCGGCGAATAGCGCGCGGGGAAATCCTGGACATGGACCGGCGCCGAGATCACCGCGCAGGGAATGCGCAGCCTTTTGGCGATGTGGCGCTCCATCTGCGTGCCGAGCACCAGTTCGGGCTGCGCCTCCTGGATCGCGCGCTCGACCGCGAGATAATCGTCGGTGATGAGCGGGGCGAGGCCGTGCGACCGTGCCGCGGCCTTGATCTCGCGGGCGAATTCGCGGTTGTAGCAGCCCAGGCCCACCACTTCGAACCCCAGCTCGTCGCGCGCGACGCGGGCGGCGGCGATCGCATGAGTCGCGTCGCCGAAGATGAAGACGCGCTTGCCCGTGAGATAGGTCGAATCGACCGATCGGCTCCACCAGGGCAGGTTGCTGGGAAGCGCGGGGGCGGGGTCGACCCCGGCGAGCGCCGCCACTTCGGCGATGAAGTCGCGCGTCGCGCCCTCGCCGATCGGCACGGTGCGCACGGTTTTCTGGCCGAAGCCGCGCTCGAGCCAGCGCGCGGCGGTGTCGCCGATCTCGGGGTAAAGCAGAATGTTGAAATCAGCCGCGCCGATCGTCGCGATGTCGGCGGGGGTGGCGCCGCGCGGGGCGACGAGATGAACGTCGATCCCCATCGCGTCGAGCAGCTTGGTGACTTCGGTCACGTCGTCGCGGTGGCGGAAGCCGAGCGCGGTGGGGCCAAGCAGGTTCGCGCGCGGCCGGCGCCCCTCGCGCGGCGGGGGCGTCACGTCCTTGTCGGCGAGGTGCCGGACGATCTGGTAAAAAGTCTCGCCCGCGCCCCAATTCTCCTTGCGGCTATAGCTCGGCAGTTCGAGCGGGATGACCGGGCAGGGCAGATCGAGCGCCGCGGCGAGCCCGGCGGGATCGTCTTGGATCAACTCGGCGGTGCAGCTGCTGCCGACGATCATCGCCTGCGGGGCGAAACGCGCATGCGCGTCGCGCGCGGCCTGCTGGAACAGCTCGGCGGTATCCTTGCCCAGATCGCGCGCCTGGAAGGTGGTGTAAGTGACCGGCGGGCGCCGCCGCGAGCGCTCGATCATCGTGAACAGCAGATCGGCGTAAGTATCGCCCTGCGGCGCGTGGAGGACGTAATGCACCCCCTCCATCGCGGTCGCGATCCGCATCGCGCCGACATGCGGCGGGCCTTCATAGGTCCAGACCGTCAGCTGCATGGGGAGGCTCCCGTAAGGGCGTCATGGAGAGGCCAGCCAGAATAGATTCCCGCTTTCGCGGGAATGACGGCCTTTGCCGAAGCTCTCAGCGTCATCCCCGCGAAGGCGGGGATCCATTCGAGCTGGCGGCCGCTCGATCGCGCGAGCGCGCCCATCGCGGTCGAGAGCAAGGCGCCGCTCATACCCGCAGCACCTCCCGCCGCCGCAAGGGCCGCGCGAACAGTTCGGCGAGGTCACCCGCCTGGTCGAAGCCGTGGATCGGCGAGAAGACCAGCTCGATCGCCCATTTGGTCGTGAGCCCCTCGGCCTCGAGCGGATTGGCGAGGCCGAGGCCGCACACCGTCAGGTCGGGCCGCGCCGCGCGCACGCGGTCGAGCTGGCGCTCGACGTCTTGGCCCTCGCTCAGCTGCGCGCTTTCGGGCAGCAGCGCGAGCTCCCGCGCGAGGTGGCGGCGGTGGAGATAGGGCGTGCCGACTTCGATCGGTATCATTCCCAGTTCGGTCGCCAGGAAGCGCGCGAGCGGCACTTCGAGCTGCGAATCGGGCAGGAAGAAGATGGTCTTGCCGCCGAGTCGCGCGGCGCCGCGCTCGAGCGCGCGCTTCGCCCGCTCGCGGTGCGGCGCCAGCACGCCACGCGCGCGCAGCTCGTCGACTCCGAAGGCGCGCGCGGCGGCGAGGAACCAATCGGTGCTGCCCTCGGCGCCGAAGGGGAACAGCGCGTCGATCCGCACCGCGCCGCGATCCTCGAGCGCGCGCGCCGTCTCGCCTAAAAAGGGCTGGGCGAGCAGATAGCGCGTCCCCGCGCCGACCCCGGGCAGATCGGCCGCGCGCCGCGCCGGCAGCCAACGCACCGGCGCGATGCCGAGTGCCGCGAACAGCCGGGTGAACTGATCCTCGACGATATCGGGCAAGGTGCCTACGACGAGCAATTGTTCGCCCGCGTTGCTCGGCATTTCGGGCACTAGGGCCGCGAGGCAGGCATCCTCGCCCTCGGTGAAACTCGTCTCGATGCCGCTTCCCGAATAGCTCAGCACCCGCACGCCGCCATGGCGCCGGTCGAGCCGGGACGCGGCCTTGGCGAGATCGAGCTTGATCACTTCGGACGGGCAGGAGCCGACCAGGAACAGCTGGCGAATGTCGCCGCGCCGGGTGAGCAGTTCGATCACCACCCGGTCGAGCTCTTCCTGCGCGTCGGCCATGCCCGCCAGGTCGCGCTCCTCGATGATCGCGGTGCCGAAGCGCGGCTCGGCGAAGATCATCACGCCGGCGGCCGATTGCAGCAGATGCGCGCAGGTGCGCGAGCCGACGACCAGGAAGAAGGCATCCTGCAGCTTGCGGTGCAGCCAAATGATTCCGGTGAGCCCGCAAAACACCTCGCGCTGGCCGCGCTGGCGGAGCACCGGGGCACAATCGGCGCGGTCGAGCGGGCGGCTGCTCATGCCGCCGCCAGCGCCCCGCTGGGCGCCGCCTCCCGCGCCGCCTGGAGCCGCGCCGCGCGCAGCTTCAGCACGAACTGTCCAGCGTTGACGACATAAGTGGCATAGGCCGCGAGCGCGAGCAGCATCAGCGCGCGCGGGGCGAGAAGATCGCCGTAGAGCGCGACCAGATAAGCGCTGTGCAGCGCCAGCACGAGCATCGAGAACACGTCTTCCCAGAAGAAGGCCGGGGCGAACAGCCAGCGGCCGAAGACGACCTTTTCCCAAACCGAGCCGGTGATCATGATCGCGTAGAGGGTGAGCGTCTTGACGACGACCGACAGCGCCGCCGCCGCCTCGCCTTGGCCGGTCGCGAGATAACGCAGCACCAGCGCCAGGCTCGCCAGGAACACCAGAAATTGCAGCGGGGCGAGCACGGCCTGAACGATCGTCCAAGGGCTGGCGTCGCGGCGGCGGCGTTCCTCGGGCGTGTAGAGCGCGCCGCCACCGCGCCGCTTCGCCTCTCCCCCGCCGTGTTGCCGCGCCGTCATACCCGCTTGGCCCTTCGTTCTAGGCGACAAAGACTAAGCGCGACGATGGAACGGTGTCAATTCCAATTTACGTCAAAGCGTCTGGACGTTTGTGATCGATTGTGCGACAAGGCTATTGTCACGTGGCCGTAAAGGCCGTAGCTTTTCGGGTATCCCGGCGTGGGACTCGACCATGCCAATCGCGTGACGCGTGAGCTTGAGCGTCGATACCGCCGGGGCAGGAGAGCCAGCCATGGCTTCGTTGTTTTCCTTCGGACGTCCCTTCGCCGGCCTCGCCGGGCGGAAGGGCGCGGGGCGCGCCGCATGGCGGTTTCGCGCTGACGGCGATCCGCGGGAAAACAGGTCGGAGCCGGTCACGGCGGCGCCGAGCAAGGGATCGCTCTCGGCGGTCGTCGAGCGCGAAATCATCCCGCGGCTGGTCGCGGCGCACCCGCGCGACTCGCAAATCGCGCCGAGCGTCAAGGCGCCCGCGATCCTGCGCGGCGAGGTGGAAAGCTTCACCAGCCTGGTGCTCACCGCCGAGGCGGATGTGCTGCTCGATTATATCGACGCGCTGGTCGCGCGCGGCATCGGCGCCGAGGCGGTGTTGATCGATCTGCTCGCGCCCACCGCGCGCCGGCTCGGCGAATTTTGGAACGAGGATTATTGCGACTTCATCGACGTCACCATGGCGCTATGGCGGTTGCAGGAAGTGGTGCACGAACTCGCCGCGCGCGTGCCGATCGCCGAGGCCGCGCCCGCCGGGCGCCGCGCCTTGTTCGCGCCGATGCCCGGCGATCAGCATAGCTTCGGCGCGGTGGTGATGGACGAGATCTTCACCCGCGACGGCTGGCTGACCGAGAGGCTCACCGAGTCGACCACTCCCGAATTGCTCGCCCGGTTGGCGAGCACGCCGTTCGATCTCGTCGGATTGACGGTGAGTTGCGACTGCCATATGCGCGCGCGTCCCGCGTTGATCACGGCGCTGCGCAACGTGGCGTGCAACCCGCGGCTGTGCGTGATGGTAGGCGGTCGCGTGTTCGTCGATGAACCCGAACGCGCCGCCGAGGTTGGGGCCGATGGGACCGCAGCCGATGCGCGGCAAGCGGTTGCGCTCGCGAGCCGGTTGGTCGCGGCGCGGGCCAGGGGCGCGCTCACCGCCGCCTGACCGGTAAGGCGTAACGGCGTCCCCACGCTTGCAAAGGGCTTTTTGCCACGTGAATAGGGCTGAACTCTCGATCGAGGCGCGCGCCTTTCGCGATGCGGCGGCACTCGGCGCGCTCGATAGCGGCGCCGTCGCCGCGCTGCTCGCGGCGGTGGGCGATCTTACGTTCGTGCTCGACGGCGACGGGCGGATCACCGATCTCGCGATCGGCGACCCGCAGTTGACCGGCTATGGCTTTCACGCCGCGATCGGCCAGCCCTTCATCGAAACCGTGACGATCGAGGGGCGCGGCAAGATCGTCGAGATGTTGAGCGAGGCCGCGCTCGGCGTTCCCGCGCGCTGGCGGCAAGTGACGCACGCGACCGTGATCGGCGAACTCCCCGTGCGCTATCTGATCGTGGCGCTCAGCGACGGCCGTTTCGCCGCGATCGGGCGCGACTTGCGCGAGGCGGCGGCGCTGCAGCAGCGCTTGCTCCAGGCGCAGCAATCGCTCGAGCGCGATTATCTGCGCCTGCGCCAGGCCGAGGCGCGCTATCGCTTGTTGTTCGACATGGCGAGCGAGCCGGTGCTGATCGTCGATGCCGCCACCCGCCGCATCCGCGAGGCGAACAGCGCGGCGACGCGCGCGCTGGCGGCCAAGCCCGGCGCGCTGGTCGATCAGCCGGTGTCCTCGATCGTCGATCCCGAGGAGCGCGAGGCGCTGGTCGCGCATCTCGGCGCGGTCGAGGCGTCGGACGAGGTGCCGCCGCTCGGGATCAAGCTGCGCGGCGGCGCGCTGGTGCGCGTAGCGGCGCGGCTGTTCCGCCAGGCACGCGCGGCACTGCTGCTCGTGCGCCTCGCCCCCGCCGAGGAGACGCCGGGCGCGAGCGGCGGCGAGGGCTGGGGCGATGTGATCGAGCGCATGCCCGATGCCTTCGTCGTCACCGATCGCCAGCTGGTGGTGCGCACCGCCAACGCGGCTTTCCTCGAACTCGTGCAATTGCCGACGATCGATCGCGCGATCGGCGCGCGGCTCGATGCCTGGGTCGGGCGGCCCGGAGTCGATGTCGAACTGATTGCGGGGCAATTGCGCGATCATGGCACGGTGCGCAACGTCGCCTCGGTGCTGCGCGGGGTCGATGGCGGGCAGGAGGAGATCGAGATTTCGGGCGTCGCCGCGCCCTCGCCCGAGGGCGATTGCTTCGGCTTCACCATTCGCGCGGTCGGGCGCCGGCTGCGCGACTTGCCGCCGCCGGGCGACAAGCAATTGCCGCGCTCGGTCGAACAGCTCACCGAGCTCGTCGGGCGCATGTCGCTCAAGGAAATCGTGCGCGAATCGACCGATCTGATCGAGCGGCTCTGCATCGAAGCGGCGCTCGCTTATACCTCCGACAATCGCGCCTCGGCCGCCGAGGTGCTGGGGGTGAGCCGGCAGAGCCTTTATTCCAAGCTCCACCGCCATGGGCTCGGCAATCTCGTCTCCGACGACGAGTGACTGTCTAGCTGGTTGGACAATCGTAATTGACGTCAATTCGTGACAGGCTTAGCCTGTCGCCATGGCCCGTTCGACTCACAGCGTATCGCCGTCGCTGCCGCCGCTGATCGCCGGCCCGCCGCGCGCGCGCGACATGCTCGAACTGCTCAAGCCGATCACTTGGTTTCCGCCGATCTGGGCATTTCTGTGCGGGGTGGTCTCCGCGGGAGTGCCGCTGGGCGCGCATCTGCCCTTCGTCCTGCTCGGCATGATCCTCACCGGGCCGGCGGTGTGCGGCACCAGCCAGGCGATCAACGATTGGTATGACCGCCATGTCGATGCGATCAACGAGCCGGGTCGGCCGATCCCCTCGGGGCGCATTCCCGGGCGCTGGGGGCTATGGATCGCGCTGATCGGCACCGCCACGTCGCTGGTGCTCGCCGCCGTCATCGCCGCTTTCGCGGGGCCTTGGGTGCTCCCCGCCACCGCGCTCGCCCTGCTGTGCGCCTGGGCCTATAGCGCGCCGCCCGCGCGGCTGAAGTTGAGCGGCATTTGGGGGCCGGGCCTCGTCGGCTTCACTTATGAAGGGCTGAGCTGGTTCACCGGCGCGGCGGTGATCGCGGGCAAGCTGCCGCCCTGGCCGGTGCTCGCCGTGCTGCTGCTCTATAGCCTGGGCGCGCATGGCATCATGACGCTCAACGACTTCAAGGCGATCGAGGGCGACCGCGCCTGCGGCATCCGCTCGCTCCCCGCGACGCTCGGGGCCCGCCGCGCGGCCTGGGTCGCCTGCGCGGTGATGGCGCTGCCGCAGCTCGGCGTGGTGCTGTTGCTCGCCGCGCTCGGCAAGGTGCCGGCGGCGCTGTTCGTCGCCGCGCTGCTCGCCGCGCAACTCGCTTTGATGCCCAAGTTGATCGCCGACCCCGTCGGCCGCGCGCCCTGGTACAACGCGACCGGCACCAGCCTGTCGGTGCTCGGGATGCTGGTCGCCGCGCTCGGCCTGGCGGGCGGGGTGCGGCTGTGAGCGCGGGCGCCGCCCCGATGGGCCTCGGCTGGGTGGGGATCATCCGGCTGGGGCTGGTGCAAAGCGCGATCGGGGCGAGCGTGATGCTCAGCACCTCGCTGCTCAACCGGATCATGACGGTGGAGCTCGCGCTGCCGCTCGCGCTGCCGGCGGGGCTGGTCGCCTGGCATTATGGAGTGCAGCTGACGCGCCCGCTATGGGGCCATGGCTCGGACCGGGGCGCGCGCCGCACGCCCTGGATCATCGGCGGGATGGCGACGCTGATGCTCGGCAGCCTGCTCGCGGTCGATAGCCTGGGGTTGCTCGCCGCGCGCGCGCCGCTCGGTTACGTGATGGCGGTTGCCGCCTATGCGCTGATCGGCGCGGGGGTGGGGGCGGCGGGCACGGCGCTGCTCGCGCTGCTGGCGGGGCTGGTCGCGCCCGAGCGGCGCGCGGCGGCGGCGGCGACGAGCTGGATCATGATGATCGCCGGCATCGTCGTGACGGCGGGCATCGCCAGCCATTTGGTCGATCCCTTCACCCCTTTTCGCCTGGCGATGGTCTCGGGCGGGATCGCGGTCGGCGCGTTCCTGCTCGCCTGGGGCGCGGTGCGCGGGGTCGAGCCGCGCGGGCGGCCGGTGATCGAGGACGCGGCGCCGACGCAGAGCTTCGGCGCGGCGCTCGTCGAGATGCTGGGCGAGCGCGACGCGCGGCAGTTCACCGGCTTCGTCTTCCTCTCGATGCTCGCTTATTCGATGCAGGATTTGATCCTGGAGCCCTTCGCGGGGCTGGTCTTCGCTTTCACCCCCGGTCAGTCGACGGGCCTTTCGGGCGTGCAGCATGGCGGGGTGCTGATCGGCATGTTGCTCGCCGGGATCGGCGGCTCGGCGTTCGGCGGCGGCGCGCCGGCGGCGTTGCGGCGCTGGATCGTCGGCGGCTGTTTGGGATCGGCCTTGGCGCTCGCGGGGCTGGGGATGGCGGCGCGGATCGGGCCAGCTTGGCCGCTCAGCGCCAATGTCTGGCTCTTGGGCTTCGCGAACGGCGTGTTCGCGGTGGCGGCGATCGGCGCGATGATGGGCTTGGCGAGCAGCGCCGGCCCGCAACGCGAGGGGCTGCGGCTCGGCGTCTGGGGCGCGGCGCAGGCGATCGCCTTCGGGCTCGGCGGGTTGAGCGGCGCGATCGGCGTCGATCTGCTGCGCGGCATGGGCGCGGGGGCGGAATCCTTCGCCGGGGTGTTCGCGGCCGAGGCCGGGCTGTTCCTGCTCGCCGCCTTGCTCGCGACCGGCATGCGCGCGGCGGCGCCGAGGTTCAAGGAGGCGATGCTATGACCTATGACGTCGTGGTGGTGGGCGGCGGCCCGAGCGGGGCGACGGCGGCGACCGACCTCGCGCGCGCCGGGCGCCGCGTGCTGCTGCTCGATCGCGCCGGGCGGATCAAGCCCTGCGGCGGCGCGATCCCGCCTCGGCTGATCCGCGATTTCGACATCCCCGACCATCTGCTCGTCGCGCACGCGACCGCCGCGCGGATGATCGCGCCCTCGCACAAGACGGTCGAGATGCCGGTCGGCGACGGCTTCGTCGGCATGGTCGATCGCGGGCCGTTCGACGAATGGCTGCGCGGGCGCGCGGCGCTCGCCGGGGCCGAGCGGCGCACCGGCAATTTCGAAGGCATCGAGCGCGACACCGACGGCACCGCGATCATCGTCTATCGCGACGCGCGCGGCGGCGCGCAGGAGCGGGTGCGCGCGCGCGCGGTGATCGGGGCGGACGGCGCCAATTCGGGGGTGGCGCGCGCAGCGCTCCCCGGGCAGCGCAGCAAATGCGTTTTCGCTTATCACGAAGTCGTCGATTCGCCCCCGGCGAGCGCCGCCTTCGATCCCGCGCGCTGCGACGTCGTCTATCAAGGCGCGATCTCGCCCGATTTCTACGGCTGGGTCTTCCCCCACGGCCCGCAGACGAGCATCGGCGTCGGCAGCGCGCACAAGGGCTTCGCGCTGCGCGAGGCGACCGCGCGGCTGCGCGCGCAATCGGGGCTCGATGCCTGCCCGACGATCCGCCGCGAGGGCGCGCCGATCCCGTTGAAGCCGCTCAAACGCTGGGACAATGGCCGCGATCTGCTCGTGGCGGGCGACGCCGCCGGGGTGGTCGCGCCCGCTTCGGGCGAGGGGATTTATTATGCCATGGCGTGCGGGCGCTGCGCGGCGCAAGCGGTCGATCGCTTCCTCGCGACCGGCAACCCCAAGGCGCTCGGGGAAGCGCGCCGGGCTTTCATGAAAGCGCATGGCCGCGTCTTCTGGGTGCTCGGGATGATGCAGCATTTCTGGTATCGCAGCGACAAGCGCCGCGAGCGTTTCGTGAAGATCTGCGAAGACAAGGACGTTCAGAAGCTCACCTGGCAGGCCTATATGAACAAGGAGCTGGTCCGTGCCGAACCGTTCGCGCATTTCCGCATCTTCGTCAAAGACATGGGGCACCTCCTTGGCGTCGCGCGCTGAAAAGCCGCCGCGCCGCGCCTGGGCGTTCCCGATGGCGGTCGGCGCGCTGGTCGCCGCGCTGGTCGTCGCGATCGGCACGACGATCAGCGTCACCGGTCCCTGGTATTATGCGCTGAACCTGCCCGATTACGCCCCCGACGGCCGGTTGTTCGCGCTGGGATGGACGGCGGTTTACGGCCTGACCGCGATCGCCGGCGCCACCGCCTGGCGCGCGAGCCCGGCGCGCGAGGGCGACCTGTTGATCGCCGCGCTCGGCCTCACCGGGTTCCTGAACATCGGTTGGAGCTATTTGTTCTTCCATTTCCAGGCGCCGGGCTGGGCCTTGTTCGAATGCCTGTTCCTGCTCCCCTCGGCGCTCGCGCTGCTCGCGCAGGCGGCGCGTTTTTCGCGCGCCGGCGCGCTGTTGCTGCTGCCCTATCTCGGCTGGGTGAGCTTCGCTGCTTGGTTCACTTGGGACGTGGTGCGGCTGAACCCGGGGATGTGAGCAGCCCAGTCCTCCCCGTGAGCGGGGAGGTACTTAAATGTCGATCGGGGCGACCAAGCGCAGCGCGCCGTGGCACCTTCGCGCGCGCCCCGCGTTGAGGCGCCCATGCAGCGTTTATGGTTCATCACCAATCCCGGCTCGGGCTCGGCGAGCGCGGAGAAATGCGAAGCGCTCGAAGCGCTATTCGCCGAGCGCGGGCTCGAGCTCGGCGGGCGGACGCGCTTTCCCGAGGAGGATCTGCCCCAGCCCGGCACGCTCGATTCGGCGGGGATCGACACGGTGGTGCTGTTCGCGGGCGACGGCACGATCAACGCCGCCGCTTGCGCGCTCGCCGAGTGGCACGGCGCGCTGCTGATCCTGCCGGGCGGGACGATGAATTTGCTCGCCAAGCTCCTCCACGGCGAGGCCGAGCCCGCCGCGATCCTCCATGCCGCGCACCAGGCCGCGCGGCCGATCGCGCTGCCCTATGTCGAGGCGGGGCCGCACCGCGCTTTCGTCGGGCTGATCCTCGGCCCCGCGGCGAGCTGGGTCCGCGCGCGCGAGGCGGCGCGCGCCGGGCGGATCGGGCAGATGCTGCGCGCCGCGCGCGGCGCCTGGGGGCGCACCTTCGGACGCGGCTTGCGGCTGAAGGGGGTCGCGGGCCTGCCGCGCGGGGTGCAGGCGGTGTTCGTCCAGGCGGTCGAGCGCCGCTTGCGGATCGCCGCGATCGACGCGCGCGACTGGCGCTCGATCCTCGCGCTCGGCTGGGAATTTCTGACCGGCGATTGGGTGCGCGCCGCCGCCGTCACCGAGATTTACGCCCCCGAACTGCGCACCGCCGAGCGCCGCCCGGTGCTCGCATTGTTCGACGGCGAACCGGTGATGATCGATCCCGAGGTCGTGATCCGCGCGGGCGAAACCCGGCCGCAATTTCTGCAGACCGCCTGATGCCGCGCCTCTTCCACGTCAGCGACGTGCATTTCGGCGCGGAGGACAAGGCCGCCGTCGCCTGGTTCACGCGAACCGTCCATGCCGAGCGCCCCGACGCGGTGATCATGACCGGCGACTTGACGATGCGCGCGCGCCGCCCCGAGTTCGAGGCCGCCGCCGCCTGGCTCGATGGGTTGGGCGTGCCGGTGACGGTCGAGGTGGGCAATCACGATCTGCCCTATTTCAACCCCTGGGCGCGCTTCGTGCGGCCCTATGCGCGCTATGTCCGGCTCGAGCGGCTGGTCGAGCGGCCGCTCGCGGTGAAGGGCGTGGCGGTCGTTCCCTTGCGCACCACCGCGCGCTTCCAGTGGCGGCTCAATTGGTCGAAGGGGCATGTCAGCCGCGCGCAGCTCGCCGCCGCGCTCCGGCTCGCCGAGGGCGTTCCGGAGGAGGATTTCATGCTCGTCGCCTGTCACCATCCGCTGGTCGAGGCGGGAACGCGGAGCAGCGCGCGCACCCGCGGCGGGGCGGGGGCGCTGGTCGAACTCGCCGCCGCCGGCGCGCGCGCGGTGCTCACCGGCCATGTCCATGATCCCTATGACGTGGCGCACGAGGTGGCGGGCGGCGTCGTGCGGCTGATCGGCGCGGGCACGCTGTCGGAACGCGTGCGCGCGACGCGGCCCTCGTTCAACGAATTGGTGATCGCGGGCGACCGGCTCGACGTGCGCGTGCGCGAGATGGGCTAGGGTGGGGCGTCATTAGCGCAAGCGACGCAAATCGGGATCACGTCCCTGCCGTTCGTGCTGAGCTTGTCGAAGCACCGTTTTTCTTGTCGACGGTCGTTCAGAAGTACGGCCCTTCGACGAGCTCAGGGCGAACGGCTCTCTATCGGCGTTGACGCATCAGATCGGAACCAACCTCGTCAATGCGAGCCCGGCGCCAGCCGGGCGAAGCAATCCAGCGGCCGCCCGGGGACTGGATGGCTTCGTCGCTACGCGCCATGACGAAATTGGATGAACTATTGATGCCTTAAGTCGTCACGCCCCGATCAGCTCGCGCCCGATCAGCATCCGGCGGATTTCGTTGGTGCCAGCACCAATGTCGAGCAGCTTGGCGTCGCGTAAGTAACGTTCGACCGGCCAATCCTTGGTATAGCCCGCGCCGCCCAGCGCCTGCACCGCCTCGAGCGCGACCTTCACCGCATTCTCGCTGGCGAGCAGGATCGCCCCGGCCGCGTCGAAGCGTGTCGTCTTGCCCGCGTCGCACGCCTTGGCGACGGCATAGACATAGGCCCGCGCCGAACTCAGCGCGACATACATGTCGGCGATCTTCGCTTGCATCAGCTGGAAGCCGCCGATCGCCTGGCCGAACTGACGGCGCTCGCGCACATAGGGCAGCACGACGTCGAGGCACGCCTGCATCACCCCCAGCTGAATGCCGGCGAGCACCGCGCGCTCATAATCCAGGCCCGACATCAGCACGCCGACCCCGCCATTTTCGGGGCCCATCACGTTTTCTTGCGGCACCTCGCAATCGGTGAAAACCAGCTCGGCGGTCGGCGAGCCGCGCATGCCCATTTTGTCGATCTTCTGCCCGATCGAAAAGCCCGGCATGTCGCGCTCGATCAGGAACGTCGTGATCCCGCGCGAGCCGCCTTGCGGGTCGGTCTTGGCATAGACGACGAGCGTGTCGGCATAAGCCGCGTTGGTGATCCAGAATTTGGTGCCGTTGAGCACATAGCCGCCCTGCACCTTATCGGCGCGCAGCTTCATGCCCACCACGTCCGATCCCGCGCCCGCCTCCGACATGGCGAGGCTGCCGACATGCTCGCCCGAGATCAGCTTGGGGAGATATTTGGCCTTTTGCTCGGAATTCCCCCAGCGCGCGATCTGGTTGACGCACAGATTGGAATGCGCGCCATAGGAAAGCCCGATCGAAGCCGAGGCGCGCGCCACTTCCTCGCACGCGATCACATGTTCGAGATAGCCGAGGCCGAGCCCGCCATCGGCCTCGGGCACGGTGATGCCGTGCAGGCCCAGGGCGCCCATCGCCGGCCAGAGTTCGTCGCGCGGGAACCAATCCTCGGCGTCGATCCGCGCGGCGAGCGGGGCGATCTGGTCTTGCGCGAAGCGGCGCGTGCTCTCGCGGATCATGTCGGCGGTGTCGCCGAGCGCGAAATCAAGGGCCACGTCCATCTTGCTCTCCCACTTGTTCCAACCGCGCCCGCCGCTTAGCAGGCAAGTCGAGCGCCGCCATAGACGGCGAAAAGAGGGGTGCCAATGGCCGGTTTGTTGCGCAAGAAGGCGATCGAGAGCGGACGCGACCATCAAGCGCTCGCGCGCACGCTCGGTTGGCCGCATTTGGTCGCGCTCGGGGTGGGGGCGATCGTCGGCACCGGCATTTTGACGCTGATCGGGGTGGGCGCGGGGCTCGCGGGGCCGGCGGTGATCCTGTCGTTCGTGATCGCGGGCGCGATCTGCGCTTGCGCCGCGCTCGCCTATGCCGAACTCGCGACGATGATCCCGGCCTCGGGCAGCGCTTACACCTATAGCTATGTCGTGCTGGGCGAGGTGATCGCCTGGGTGATCGGCTGGAGCCTGATCCTGGAATATTCGCTCGTCGTCTCGACGGTCGCGGTCGGCTGGTCGGGCCATGCCGCACCTTTGCTCGAACGGCTGGTGGGGTTTCCCGCCGCCTTGGCGAACGGGCCAGAGGCGGGCGGGGTGGTCAATCTGCCGGCGGTATTCATCATCGCGGTCGTCGCCGGACTGCTGATGCTGGGGACGCGCGAGAGCGCGACGCTGAACGCGGTGCTGGTGATCGTGAAGCTCATCGCTTTGGCGGTGTTCGTCGCGGTGGCGCTGCCTTATTTCGACGGGCGCAATTTGGAGCCGTTCATGCCCTATGGCTTCGGCAAGTCGCTCCAGGGTGGCGCCGAGCGCGGGGTGATGGCGGCGGCGGCGATCATCTTTTTCGCTTTCTACGGCTTCGACGCGATCTCGACGGCGGCGGAGGAGACCAAGAATCCGGGGCGCGATCTGGCGATCGGCATCGTTGGTTCGATGCTGGCGTGCGTCGCGATCTATATGCTGGTCGCGGTGGCGGCGGTGGGGGCGCTGAGCTACGCCAAATTCGCGGCGAGCGCCGAGCCGCTGGCGCTGATCCTGCGCGGCGTCGGCCAGCGCGAGGCGGCGATTTTTTTGGAAGCGAGCGCGGTGATCGCGCTGCCGACGGTGCTGCTCGCGTTCCTCTATGGCCAGAGCCGCATCTTCTTCACCATGGCGCGCGACGGGTTGTTGCCGCAGGGACTCGCGCGGGTTTCGAAGCGAGGCACGCCGGTGCTGATCACGGCGGTGACCGCGCTGATCGTGAGCGTGATCGCGGGGCTCTTGCCGCTGGGCGAGATCGCCGCGCTCGCGAACGCGGGGACGCTCGCCGCGTTCATCGCGGTGTGCGTCTGCCTGATCGTGCAGCGCGTCCGCGCGCCCGAGGCCGAGCGCCGCTTCCGCGCGCCCTTGGGGGTGCCGGTCGCGGCGGCGGGGGTGCTGGGCTGCTGCTATTTGTTCGCGAGCCTGCCGAGCAAGACGCAGCTTTATTTCCTGTTATGGAATTCGGGCGGGCTGGCGGTGTATTTTCTCTACGCGAGGCCGAGGGCGGTGGCGGGGCGGTAGGCGCGCCACCTAGTTGCCCGCTTGCACCTTTAGCGCGCTCGAATAGCCACCCGCGCGGTGCAGCGCCCCGGCCTTCGCCGGGGAAGGAGTGGCGGGGCGGTTGAATGACGGGAGCTTACCGCCCCCGCAACCGCCACAAGGTCGCCAGCCCGATCATCATCCACACCACGTTGAGCGCGGTCGAAGGCACCGCGCCGTGATAGCCGCTATTCACGATGAAGCCAGCCGCGCCGCCCACGTTCATCCACTGGAACACCGCCGATTGGCCCGAAAGCCGCCCGGTGGAGACCAGCAGATAGGCGGCCAGAATCGTTATCGCCCCGGCCCAGCCGACGAGCTCGATCGCCCAGATCACGCCGCCGCGAGGTTCCGCAGCACGTAAGGCAGGATGCCGCCGTTCAGGAAATATTCCAGCTCGTTCACCGTATCGATCCGGCAGCGCGTCTCGAAGCTTTCGGTCGAGCCGTCGGCGCGGGTGAGCTTCACCGTGACCGACTGGCGCGGCTTCAGGCTCGCGACGCCCTCGATCGTGAAGGTCTCGTCGCCGGTCAGCCCCAGGGTCTGGCGGTTGACCCCGTCGGCGAATTGCAGCGGCAGCACGCCCATGCCGACCAGGTTCGAACGGTGGATTCGCTCGAAGCTTTCGGTGATCACCGCGCGCACGCCGAGCAAATTGGTGCCCTTCGCCGCCCAATCGCGCGACGAGCCGGTGCCATATTCCTTGCCCGCGATCACGACCAGCGGCGTGCCATCGGCCTTGTGGCGCATCGCCGCGTCATAGATCGGCATCACTTCGCCGGCATAGCGCGTCATGCCGCCTTCGACGCCGGGCACCATCTCGTTCTTGATGCGGATGTTGGCGAAAGTGCCGCGCATCATCACCTCATGATGCCCGCGCCGCGCGCCATAGCTGTTGAAGTCGGCCTTGGCGACCTGATGCTCTTGCAGATAGGTGCCCGCCGGGCTCGTCGCCTTGATGCTGCCGGCGGGGCTGATGTGATCGGTGGTGATCGAATCGCCCAGGATCGCGAGCGGCTTGGCGTCGATGATGTCGCCGACCGGGGCGGGGGTCATTTCCATGCCCTCGAAATAGGGCGGGTTGGCGATGTACGTGCTGCCCGCGCGCCATTGATAGGTGTCCGACGGGGCGACCTCGATCGCGCGCCAGCGCTCGTCGCCGGCATAGACATTGCCATAGCGGCTGCGGAACATCTCATTGTCGATATTGGCGTCGATCAATGCGCGGATTTCGTCGTTCGAGGGCCAAATGTCCTTGAGGAACACGTCCTGGCCGTCTTCGCCTTGGCCGATCGGCGTTTCGACCATGTCGCTCGTCACGCTGCCCCGCAGCGCATAAGCGACGACGAGCGGCGGCGAGGCAAGGAAGTTCGCGCGCACGTCGGGCGAAACGCGCCCCTCGAAATTGCGATTGCCCGAGAGCACCGAGGCGGCGACGATATTTTTGTCGTTGATCGCCTGGCTGATCGGCTGGGCGAGCGGCCCCGAATTGCCGATGCAGGTGGTGCAGCCATAGCCCACCAGGTTGAAGCCGAGCGCATCCAGATCCTCGGTCAGCCCGGCGCGGGTGAGGTAATCGGTCACGACTTGGCTGCCCGGCGCGAGGCTGGTCTTGACCCAGGGCTTGACCTTCAGCCCCTTGGCCCGCGCCTTGCGCGCGACCAGGCCGGCGGCGACCAACACGCTGGGGTTCGACGTGTTGGTGCAGCTGGTGATCGCCGCGATCACCACGTCGCCATCGCCGATATCATGTTCGGCGCCCGCCACCGGCGCGCGCTCGGCCGCCGTCTTGCCATAGGCCTTCGCCAGATCGCCGTTGAATACATCGTCGACCGATTCGAGCGCGACGCGGTCTTGCGGGCGCTTGGGGCCGGCGAGCGAGGCTTGCACGCTGCCCATGTCGAGCTCGAGCGCGTCGGTGAACACCGGCTCGGGGCTCGAGGCGTCGCGCCACAGTCCTTGCGCCTTGGCATAAGCCTCGACCAGCGCCAGCTGTTCGTCGCTGCGGCCGGTCAAGCGCATATAGTCGATCGTCTTGTCGTCCACGGGGAAGAAGCCGCAGGTCGCGCCATATTCGGGCGCCATATTGGCGATCGTCGCGCGATCGGCGAGCGGCATCGAATCGAGCCCGGGGCCGTAGAATTCGACGAAGCGCCCGACCACGCCCTTGGCGCGCAGCATCTGGGTGACGGTGAGCACCAGATCGGTCGCGGTGATGCCTTCCTTCAGCGCGCCGGTCAGCTTGAAGCCGACGACTTCGGGGATCAGCATCGACACCGGCTGGCCGAGCATCGCCGCTTCCGCCTCGATCCCGCCGACGCCCCAGCCGAGGACGCCGAGGCCGTTGATCATCGTCGTGTGGCTGTCGGTGCCGACGAGCGTATCGGGATAAGCGATGGTGTCGGCGCCGTTTTCAGAAGTCCACACCGCCTGGCCGATATATTCCAGATTGACCTGGTGGCAGATCCCCGTGCCCGGCGGCACCACCTTGAAATTGTCGAGCGCCTGCGCGCCCCATTTCAGAAATTCGTAACGTTCGCCATTGCGCTGATATTCGATCGCGACATTGTCGTCGAAGGCTTGCGGCGTGCCGAATTCGTCGACCATCACGCTATGGTCGATCACCAGATGCACCGGCACCAGCGGGTTGATCTTGGCGGCATCGCCGCCCAGCTTGGTGATCGCGTCGCGCATCGCCGCGAGATCGACGACGCAGGGCACGCCGGTGAAATCCTGCATCAGCACGCGCGCGGGGCGATATTGGATCTCGCGCTCCGAACGGCGATCCTGTTGCCAATCGATCAGCGCCTGAATGTCGTCGGTGGTGACGGTCTTGCCGTCCTCGAAGCGCAGCAGATTTTCGAGCAGCACTTTCATCGAAAAGGGCAGGCGGCTGACGTCGCCTAGCTTGGCCGCGGCCTTGGGCAGGCTGAAATAATGATAGGTCTTGCCCCCCAGGCTCAGGCTGTCGCGGGTGCCGAGGCTGTCCTGTCCGATCGCGGTCATGGGCGTCCTTTCCGATTGATGCGCGTGAGCGGCGCGCGGCGCCGCGAAGATGCGCCAGCGATTGGCCAAGCTGGCGCGCGATTGCAAGGGGGGAGGGGGTAAGGGCGGGTCGTGGGGGCAGGAACTTGCAAAGGGGGCCACCCTGGTCGCCTCTTACACGGCCCTCATCGTCGCCCCGTGCTTGACACGGGGCGAGCCTGCCTCGCGCCGGAAGGAAGATAGCCAAGCCCCGTGCCAAGCACGGGGCGACGGGTTGGTGGTAAGGAATGTTCGAGGGCCGGGCGCTGCTTTGACGCCAGCGTTCACCCCTTCGGCAGCACTTCGGCGATCAGATCCTTGCGGCTGAGCTTGCCGATCATCGTCTTGGGCATGGTCAGCCGCACGACCACTTCGTCGACCCGCTCATGCTTGCCGAGCTGGGGGTTGAGCCAGTCGCGCAGAGCGCCGCCATCGGCCTCGGCGCCCTCGTTCAGCGTCACATAAGCGCGGGGTTGTTCGCCGCGATAGGGATCGGGGACGCCGATCACCAACGTCTCCTTCACCGCCGGATGCTTGTAGAGCAACTCCTCGATCTGGCTGGGGAACACTTTGAACCCGCCGACCGAGATCATGTCTTTCAGCCTATCGACGATCGCGACGAAGCCGTCGCCGTCGATCTGGCCGACGTCGCCCGTGCGCAGCCAGCGGCGGCCCGCCGCGTCGGTCACGAACACGCCGGCGTCGGCATCGGGGCGGTTCCAATAGCCCTTCATGATCTGCGGCCCGGCGATCACGATTTCCCCCGGCTCGCCTTCGGGCGCGGGGCGGTTGGGGTCTTCCTTGTCGACCAGCCGCACGTCGGTCGCGGGGATGGGCTGGCCGATCGTTCCCGATTTGCCCGGCGCCTCATAAGGATTGGCCGAGACCACGCCCGCGCTTTCGGACAGGCCATAGCCCTCGATCAGCTTGGCCCCCGTCGCCGCCTCGAACTTGGCCTTGAGCTCGGCGGGCAGCGGCGCCCCGCCCGAGATGCACACGCGCAGCCGCGAGAAATCGGTCTTGGCGAGGTTCGGATGATCGAGCAGCGCCTGATACATGGTCGGCACGCCGGGGATCGCGGTCACGCGCGCGCGGCTCACCGCTTCTAGCGCTTGCTGGGCGTTGAAGCGGGGGAGCATCACGATGCAGCCGCCATTCACCACCGTGCGGTTGAGGACGCAGGTATTGGCGAAGACATGGAACAGCGGCAGCACGCCGAGGATGCGGTCCTCGGCGCCCGGGTGCGGATCGATCGCGTTCACCTGGCGGGCGTTGGCCGAAAGATTCTGGTGCGTCAGCATCGCGCCCTTGGGCGTGCCCGTGGTGCCGCCGGTATATTGGATCAGCGCGACATCGTCTTCGGGCGCAATCTCGGGCTTGGCGAAGCGGCCGCGATTATGGATCAGCTTGGAAAAGGCCATGATCCGCGGGTCCGAGGGTCGCGCCGCGACCTCGGCTTGCTTGAACAGCCGGTAGAGGATCGACTTGCCCGTCGGCAGCGCCCCCGCGACCGAGCCGACCACCAGTCGTTCGAGCGCCGACGTCTCGAGCACCTCGAGCGCGGTCGGCAGCAGCGCCTTGGCGGACAAGGTGAAGAGCAGCTTCGTCCCCGAATCGGCGACCTGGTGGGTCAGTTCGGCGACGGTATAAAGCGGCGAGAAATTGACGACGGTCGCCCCCAATTTGAGGATCCCGTAATAAGCCGCGAGATAATGGGGGACGTTGGGCAGGAACAACCCGATCCGATCGCCCTTGCCATAGCCGAGCGCGGCGAGCCCGGCGGCGACGCGATTGGCGCCGTCGAGCGTCTCGGCATAGCTATAATGCCGGCCCATGAAATCGATCAGCGGCTTTTGCCCGGCCTTGGCGGCGGCATCGTCGAACAGCGCCGCCATCGAGAGCGGCGGGAAGTCCGTCGACCAGTCGACCGGGTGACGATAAGCGGCGCGCCAAGCATTTTCCATGGCGCCAACCTATGGCGGCCCGGCGCCGCGACGCAAGGGCGCTCAGTTCAGCCGCTTGCTCCAGGTAACGAGCAGCGACACGCCCATCACGCCCAGATCGACCGCGGCCTGAACGCGGCTCGGCGCTTGGTCGGCGGCATCATGCGTCAGGACGCGGATATCGGCCGAGGGATGGCGCACGGCGAGCGCCACCATGACGAGCGCCAGCGCCGCCAGCCCCATGCTCTTCTTGCGCATCGCGACACCTCCCGAGGCCTTCACCATAATCGTGATCGCGCGCCAACGCAAAACAATTAGCACCGTTACGGTGCCGATTGGTGCTTGACCAGGCAAGACCGACTCGGCAGCATGAGTAATGAAAAAGGTTTTGATCGTTGCAGTCAATGTGCTGCTGGCCGGATGTGCGACGGTGCCCGCCGATGAAGGGCGTGGTGACCATTGGTATTTCGGCTTGGTGCGGGTGACTTACCCAGAAACGCGCGGCGCGTTGATCGCGGCACGGGTAAGAAATCTCGGCATCGGGTTCGACGAAGGATTTTACCTGGGTTGGCACGCCGGCGATTTCGTCTTTGCCCGGCCCGAGAATTGCCGGATCGTCATAATCGTGCGCGACAAGGCCGATCTCGCGCACGCCAAAACGCTGATCAAAGGGGTGGAGGGGGCATGTTTGGTCGGAAAATAGCTGGAGCGCTTGCGGTGTTCCTCGCGGGGTGCACCACGCCTCAACACACCAATTTGCTCATCTTCGGGACCAATACGGTCGGCGGTTTGAAGATTGGCGCGGATGTAAACCAAGTGCCGACGATTCAGCTGGCGTATAGCCGGCAGGAATTGGTGTTGATGCCGCTCTTGGCCAATACACTCGCTGCACGGCCCAACGGCGACCTGCTGATGCAGCCGTGCCCGGTAGAAAGGGGAACGCCGCCGCCGACGCCTTCCGCCCTGGCGCTCAATTGCAAGTTCCTGGGTAATGACGAAGCCAATCTGGATACCTATTCGGTGATGGCGAGTTTCGGCGCCAAGGGAGGGGCGACCGCTGGCCGGGGGACGGCCGAAGCCAGAGGCGCGGTTGCTCAATATTTTGCCACGGGCCTTGCTGCTCGGGAACTGGCGAGGCATGGCGCGGCGCTGGTCGCGACGAGCGAGAGCGCGACCAGGGAAGCCGAGATTTCCGAGATCAACGCTTCCCCGGAATTGCGCCGCGCGATCGAGGCCCAACGGCAGGGTGTCACAGCCCGCGAAGCACAGCGCCGGACCTATCGTGAGGCGGTGGCAGCGAAGATCGAGACGTCGGCCGATTACAAGGCCCGGCTGACGAATGTCGACACGGCGCTGGGCCTCACGCCGCCCGACGGCTTCGCGAAGGGGTGCTCATCGGCCGAATCGGCCAGCGCCTGCGCCACGGCGATCCGCTCTGGCGCGCTCGTTTCCTATTTGACCCCCGATGAGTGGCAAAAGGCATTGGCGGCCGTGCTGAAATAAGGAGCCCTGTCGATGACGGACGTACGCATCAGGGTCTTTACCGATCAGACTTCGGCGGCGCAGTGGGCGGCGGATCAAGAGAGTCTAGGCTATGAGATTGCCGCGGCCGATCCTGTCGATATCGTCGTTTTTCGCCGGCTCGTGAACGGCAAGAACGAAAATGCCCCGATCGATGCTAGCGAGGATTATTTCGTCGTGATGGCCTATAATCAAAAGCCGAAAAAATAGAGCCGCATTGCCCCGAAGAATGCCCCAACTCGGTTCGATACCGAGTCGGGGCCGATCGTCACTCCGCCGGCGCCGCCTCCGGCTTTTTCTTCTTCGGCTTCTTCGGCGCCGCCGGCTCGATCTCGAAGCTCAGCGCGTCGTCCTTCAGCTTCACCGTCACCTCGCCGCCATGGACGAGCTTGCCGAACAGCAATTCCTCGGCGAGCGGCTGCTTGATCTTTTCCTGGATCAAGCGGCTCATCGGGCGGGCGCCGTAGAGCTTGTCATAGCCCTTGTCGGTCAGCCATTTGCGCGCGCCATCGTCGAGCTTGATGTGCACCCCGCGATCCGCCAGCTGCAATTCGAGCTGCAGCACGAATTTGTCGACCACGCGCGCGACCACTTCGGGCGGGAGATAGCCGAAGGGCACGATCGCATCGAGCCGGTTGCGGAACTCGGGGCTGAACATGCGCTGCACCGCTTGCTCGTCCTCGCCCTCGCGGGTGAGGTTGCCGAAGCCGACCGTTTCGCGCGCCATGTCGGCGGCGCCGGCATTGGTCGTCATGATCAGGATGGCGTTGCGGAAATCGACCGTCTTGCCGTGGTGGTCGGTCAGCTTGCCATTGTCCATTACCTGCAACAGGATGTTGAACAAATCGGGATGCGCCTTTTCGATTTCGTCGAGCAGCAGCACCGAATGCGGGTTTTGGTCGACCGCGTCGGTGAGCAACCCGCCCTGATCATAGCCGACATAGCCCGGGGGCGCGCCGATCAAGCGGCTCACCGAATGGCGCTCCATATATTCGCTCATGTCGAAGCGCTGGAGCGGGATGCCCAGGATCGAGGCGAGCTGGCGCGCGACCTCGGTCTTGCCGACGCCGGTCGGGCCGGTGAAGAGATAATTGCCGATCGGCTTGTCGGGATCGCGCAGCCCCGCGCGCGAGAGCTTGATCGCCGAGGCGAGCTTTTCGATCGCGGCATTCTGGCCGAACACCACCCGCTTCAGATCGGCCTCGAGCGAGGCGAGCGCCTTGGTATCGTCCTTCGACACGCTCTTGGGGGGGATGCGCGCCATCGTCGCGATCACCGCTTCGATCTCCTTGGCGGTGATCGTCTTCTTGCGCTTGGCGGGCGGCACCAGCATCTGCATCGCCCCGACCTCGTCGATCACGTCGATCGCCTTGTCGGGCAGCTTGCGATCGTTGATGTAGCGCGCCGACAGCTCGACCGCCGATTTGATCGCGTCGGGGGTGTATTTGACCGAGTGATGCTCCTCGAACGCCGAGCGCAGCCCGGCGAGGATCTTGACCGTATCCTCGATTGATGGCTCGTTGACGTCGATCTTCTGGAAGCGGCGCAGCAGCGCGCGGTCCTTCTCGAAATGGTTGCGGAATTCCTTGTAAGTCGTTGAACCGATGCAGCGGATCGTCCCGCCCGAGAGCGCGGGCTTCAACAGGTTCGAAGCGTCCATCGCCCCGCCCGAGGTCGCGCCCGCGCCGATCACCGTGTGGATCTCGTCGATGAACAGGATCGCGTGGGGCAGTTTTTCGAGCTCGTTCACCACCGCCTTCAGCCGCTCCTCGAAATCGCCGCGATAGCGCGTGCCGGCGAGCAGCGCGCCCATGTCGAGCGAATAGATCACCGCCGGCCGCAGCACGTCTGGCACGTCGCCCTCGATGATCTTGCGCGCGAGGCCTTCGGCGATCGCGGTTTTGCCGACGCCCGGATCGCCCACGTAAAGCGGGTTGTTCTTCGAGCGGCGACAGAGGATCTGCACCGTGCGATCGACCTCGGCGGCGCGACCGATCAAGGGATCGACCTTGCCGCGCTTGGCCTTTTCATTGAGATCGACGGTGAATTGCTTGAGCGCGCTTTCGCCCTTGCCGCTCTTCGCTTCGGCCTTGGGCTTTTCCTCCTCGGCGCCCTTCACCTGGGCGGGCTCGCCCGCCTGGCCGCCCTTGCCGACGCCGTGGCTGATATAGCTCACCGCGTCGAGCCGGCTCATATCCTGCTGCTGCAGGAAATAAACGGCATAGCTCTCACGCTCGCTGAACAGCGCGACGAGCACGTTCGCGCCGGTCACTTCGTCGCGGCCCGAGCTTTGCACGTGCAGGATCGCGCGCTGGACGACGCGCTGGAAGCCGCTGGTGGGCGAGGGGTCGGTCGCTTGCTGGACCTTCAGCGCCTCGAGTTCGGTATCGAGATAATGGGCGACGATCCGCTTCAAATCGCCGAGATCGACCCCGCACGCCGCCATCACCTTGGAGGCATGCTCGTCGTCGATCAGCGCGAGGAGGAGATGTTCGAGTGTCGCATATTCATGGCGGCGCGACGAGGCGGCCTCGAGCGCCTTGTGAAGCGTGGACTCGAGAGCGGAGGCGAAGGACGGCATGCGGTAACTCCTATCGGCCCAAAGGCCGGGCCGAGGCTTTGAATGTTGGGATGGTCGCGCGCGCCATCAAGCACTTGATCGGGTTAGGGCGCGCGCCGAGCGGAAGCGGGGGGCTCATCACCGGCGGAATAGCGCGTCGGCGCTTGCCCTATGGTTAACCGCGCGTTGCTTATGCGCCTCGACCCGCGCGATTTCCGCCCTGAGCAACGCGATGCGCGCGTCGAGCTCGGCGAGCGAGAAGGGGTCCAAGTCTTGTTTGGCCAGCAGGGCGATCGGATCACCCGGCCGGGGCGGCGGCGCGATGTCGTCGGTGTCCATGGGCCGAAAGTCGCGCCGATGGCGGGTGGTGTCAACGCGAAACCGGCACCCCAAGGGGAAATCCTTAGCGCGTGCTTAGGCGGCGGTTGACCGGCGAGATGTGCGCCCGATAAGGCAAGCCGAGGCAAAGGCGGGGGCGGGGCGATGACAGGACTTCCAGCGACGATGCTGGCGATCGATCCGGCGACCCCGTGCGAGGCGGCGGCGCTGGCGCCGGTCGAGCGTCCGGTGCCGCACCCCCAGGCGGGCGAAGTGCTGATCCGCGTCGCCGCCGCCGGGGTCAACCGCCCCGACGTGCTCCAGCGCAAGGGGCTCTACCCGATGCCCCCCGGCGCGCCCTCGATCCTGGGGCTGGAGGCGGCGGGCGAGATCGTCGCGCTCGGCGACGGCGTCGAGGCGGCGCTGCTCGGCCAGCCGGTCTGCGCGCTGCTGAGCGGGGGTGGCTATGCCGAATATGCGGTGGCGCCCGCTGGCCAATGCCTGACGGTGCCGAGCGCGTTGACGATGATCGAAGCGGCGGCGATCCCCGAAACTTTGTTCACCGTGTGGACCAATTTGTTCGAGCGCGCCTATGCGGTCGAGGGCGACGCCGTGCTCGTTCATGGCGGCACCTCGGGCATCGGCACCATGGCGATCGCGCTCGGGCGCCTGTTCGGGCTGGAGGTGATCGTGACCGCCGGCAGCGACGCCAAATGCGAAGCGGCGCGCGCGCTCGGCGCGGCGCACGCGATCAATTACCGCGCCGAGGATTTCGTCGAGCGCGTCCGCGCGATCACCCAGGGGCGCGGGGTGGCGGCGGTGCTCGACATGGTGGGCGGCGATTATGTCGCGCGCAATCTGCAATGCCTGGCCGACGACGGCCGCCACGTCTCGATCGCGGTGCAAGGCGGGATGATGGCGACGATCCCCTTGTTCGAGGTGATGCGGCGGCGGCTGACGCTCACCGGATCGACGCTGCGCCCGCGCGACGCCGCCTTCAAGGCGCTGGTGGCGGACGAGCTCGCGCACAACGTGTGGCCGCATGTCGAGGCGGGGCGGCTGAAGCCGGTGATCGACACGGTCTTCCCCCTCGCCGAGGCGGGCGCCGCGCACGCGCGGATGGAGGCGGGCGAGCATGTGGGGAAGATCGTGCTGAGCTTGGGTTAGGGGACTCGTCCGAACTGTGCTAAGCTCGGGGGATGGAACGCGCCTTGGACCGGACTTTGAACGACGAGCTTTGGGACGAGGAGATCGGCGAGCCCGATGACCGTGCCGCGCGAATGCTTCACGCGGCGGGCAAGCCCATCCACATCACGCGGGAGACGACCCCGGACGGACACGTCATCCGCATCTATCCCGATGGTCGCGAGGAATTGATCCGCGTCGATCTCGACGAAGCGGCGCGTATCTTGGGACGCTAGACTTGCCCCGGTTATGGGTGGTCGCGGGCTGCTGGTTCGGCACCATCGCGCGCGCCCGCCCCCCGGAAAATCGGTAGACCTGCGTCCGATTTCGCCTTCGGCGCCCCCCGCCGCTGATAAGTTCGCCCGCTCATCAGCCTTCAGGGGTGAGGGTTTGTTCGCATTGGTCGCGGCGCCGGCGAATGTGGTTTTCGCGGCGCGCCGGTGCAGACGCCGCCGGCCCCAGCATCAGCATCCGGCGCGAAGCTCGCCGCTCGCCCGGCTGGGTGCCATAGGGGGGCGGCTGACCTACCTTTAGCGGGTGCGCGGGTCCGGCCCGGGCCAATTGGCGAAGGCCAGCACCCACAGACCGACGAGCGCGCCGCCGGGAATGAACAGCACCAGCGCCCACCATTCCGAATAGCCCAGGCGCCGCAGCACGATGCCGGTCGGCATGCCGACGACGATGAAGGCCAAGATCAGGCCGAAGATCAAGCTGATCAGATAGGCAATCGAATAGGACATCTGCTCTCCTCCGCCGCGCGTCGCTCGGTGGCCTTTTGCTACGTCGATCGCGTTAACTTCGGGTGACGATCGCGCCAAATCGCGCGATAGGCGGCCGCGCGCGATGCGCTCCGTAAGTCGTTCGGGGCATCGCGCGGCGGACGCGCGACGACCGCCCCCGAAATCGGCGCGTGCCCGTCCGATTTCGCTTTCGGCGCGCCCCGCCACTGATAAGATCGCGCTCGAATCAGCCTTGGAGGGCGGAAGTGTTCGCGTTGGTCGCGGCGCCGGCGAATCTCGTCTTCGTCTGCGCGCTGGTGTTGATGTTGTTGATCGGCGCGGTGCAGGCGTTCGGTCTGGCGGGCGATTTCGACGCCGATCTTCATGCGCATCTCGATGCCGATGTGGATGGCGACCTCGATCTGCTCGGCTGGCTCGGGCTCGGGCGGTTGCCGCTGTTGATGCTGATCGTGGTTTTCCTGGGCGCTTTCTCGGCGCTCGGGCTGCTCGGCCAGCAGCTCGCGCATGATCTGCTCGGGGAATATCAGAGCGCTTGGCTCGCGGGTCCCGCCGCCTTCGCGCTCGCCTTGCCCGCGACGGGGCTCGGCGCGCGCCTGCTCGCCCGGGTGCTGCCGCGCGACGAAACCAGCGCGGTCGAGCTCGACACGCTCACCGGACGCCGGGCGCGCATCGTCACCGGCCAAGCCGCGCGCGGCTGCCCGGCGCGGGCGCGGGTCGAGGATCGCTTCGGCCAGCCGCACTATGTGATGGTCGAGCCCAACGGCCCCGCCGAGCGCTTCGTCGAGGGTGAAGAAGTGTTGCTGGTGCGGCGCGAGGCCGACCATTTCCTGGCGATTTCACGCGGCGATCATTTGCTGCCGCGCTTGGAGGGATGAGATGAACGACATCGTCGCGGCGGGCGGCTCGACGCTGCCCTATATCCTGGTGCCCGGCATCGGCTTGCTGACGCTGCTGATCCTGGGGCTGGTGCTCGCGCGGCTCTACAAGCGCGCGTCGAAGGAGATCGGCTTCGTGCGCACCGGCTTCGGCGGCGAGAAGGTCGTGATCAACGGCGGCGCGCTGGTGCTGCCGGTGTTTCACGAGACGATGCCGGTCAACATGAACACCGTGCGCCTCGCGGTCGAGCGCAAGAACAACGACGCGCTGATCACGCTCGACCGGCTGCGGATCGACGTGAAGGCCGAATTCTACGTGCGGGTGCGTCCTGACGCGCAATCGATCGCGGTCGCGGCGCAAACGCTCGGCCTGCGCACGATGAACCCCGATGCGCTGAAGGAACTGGTCGAGGGCAAGTTCGTCGACGCGCTGCGCTCGGTGGCGGCCGGCATGACGATGGCGCAGCTCCACGAGCAGCGCAGCGAATTCGTGCAGAAGGTGCAGCAGGTTTCCTCGGCCGATCTGGCGATGAACGGGCTGGAGCTGGAGAGCGTGTCGCTCACCGGGCTCGACCAGACCTCGATCGAGCATTTCAACGCGAACAACGCCTTCGATGCCGAGGGGCTCACCAAGCTCACCGAGCAGATCGAGCTGCGCAAGAAAGCGCGCAACGACATCGAACAGGATACGCGCGTCCAGATCGAATCGAAGAATCTGGAAGCCCAGCGCCAATCCTTGCTGATCGCGCGCGACACCGAATTCGCGCGACTGGAGCAAGAGCGCGAGGTCGAGATGCGCCGCGCCGCCCAAGCCGCCGAGGTCGCGCGCGAACAGTCGCTGCGCCAGCAAGAGGCCGAACAAGCGCGGATCGAGGCGAAACGGCTGATCGACGCGCAGCAGATCGAGGCCGATCGCGCGGTGCAACAGGCCAAGATCGCCCAGGCGCAGGCGCTCGAACTTGCGCGCCAGGAACAGCAGATCGCGGTGCAGAACAAGAGCCGCGAAGAAAGCCAGGCCAAGGCCCAGGCCGATCAAGCGCGCGCCGCCGCCGTCGTCGCCGAGCAGCAAGTCGTCTCCGCGCGCGAGGCCGAGATCGCCGAGCGCGAGAAAAGGATCGAGCTGATCAACGCCGCGCGCGAGGCCGAACGCGCCGCGATCGCGGTGAAAGTGCAGGCCGATGCCGATAAACAAGCCGCCGCCGACCGGGCCGAGGCCGCGCGCCGGATCGCCGAGGGCGAGGCCGAGGCGGTGAAGCTGCGCGCCGAGGCCGATCGCCTCCGCTTGGAGGTGGAGGCCGCCGGCCAGCGCGCGATCAACGAGGCGGCGAATCTGCTGTCGTCGGAAACCATGTCGCTCCAGACCAAGCTCGCGCTGCTGAAAGTGCTGCCCGAGATCATCCGCGAGGCGTCCAAGCCGCTGGAGGCGATCGATTCGATCAAGATCGTCCAGGTCGATGGCCTGCGCGGCGGGGGTGCCGCCGCGGGCGCGGCGAACGACGAGGGCGATCGCAACCTCGCGAGCGCGGCGGTCTCGGCGGCGCTGCGTTATCGCGCGCAGGCGCCGGTGATCGACGGCTTGATGCGCGAACTGGGCTTCGAGGGCGGCTCGCTCGACGGCTTGGTGGCGAGCGCGGCGACCCCGCTCGCCGGCGCTGCGCCCACCGCGCCGGCCGGGCGTGTCGAGGCGGCGGAGTGACGCCGGTCCTTCATGAGGACCCGATCTCGGGCAATTGCTACAAGATCCGGCTCACCGCCGCGCATGTCGGCCAGCCGATCGAGCGGCGCGCCTATGCGATCCTGAACGGCGAGACGCGCACGCCCGAATTCCTCGCGCGCGTCAACGCCAATGGCCGGATCCCGGTGCTGCAACTGGGCGATCGCTTCCTGCCCGAAAGCAACGCCGCCTGCTGGTATTTGGCCGAAGGATCGCCGCTGATCCCCGAGGACCGGTTCGCGCGCGCCGATCTGCTCCACTGGCTGTTTTGGGAGCAATATAGCCATGAGCCCAATATCGCGACCTTGCGCTTCTGGCGGCGCTATCTCGGCGAGGCGCGGCTGAGCGCGGCGCAGCGCGGCCAATGCGCCGCCAAACAGGCGGGCGGCGACGCGGCGCTCGCGCTGATGGACGCGCGGCTCGCGCGCGCGCCCTTTCTGCTCGGCGAAGCCTTCACCCTCGCCGATATCGTGCTTTACGCCTATACGCATGTCGCCGAGGAGGGCGGGTTCGAACTCGGCGCTCATCGCGCGATCACCGCCTGGCTGGCGCGCGTCGCGACCCAGCCGGGGCATATTGCGATGGAATGACGGCTAAGCGACGCTTCGATGGCGCTTTACCGATTAAAAATGTAACATTGCACGGGCAGGGCAAGCTCACGACGCGTTGAGGGAATGGACATGGCACCGCCAAGCTTTCTGATCGATGCCGCGCTCGGCGACGCGGCCGATTTCGACGCCGCGCCATCCATCCCCGAGCGCGCGATCGAGCGGCGGCGCTATCGCACCATCTGGATTTCGGACGTCCATCTCGGCACGCGCGGCTGCAACGCGGAAATGCTGATCGATTTCCTCGATCATGTCGACAGCGAGACGCTCTATCTGGTGGGTGACATCATCGACGGCTGGCGGCTCAAGAAGCGCTTCTATTGGCCGGCGGCGCATAACGACGTCATCTGGCGGCTGTTGAAGCGCGCCAAGCGCGGCACGCGGGTGATCTACATCCCCGGCAATCACGACGAGGTGTTCCGCCAATTCACGGGCCTCGATTTCGGCGGCATCGCGATCCGCCGCAAGGCGATCCACGAGACCGCCGACGGCCGCCGCCTGCTCGTGCTGCATGGTGACGAGTTCGACGCGATCACGCTCGCGCACAAGTGGCTCGCGCATGTCGGCGATTTTCTCTACAACGCGCTGATGGCGGCCAATGTGTGGGTCAATATGTTCCGGCGTAGCTTCAACCTGCCTTATTGGTCGCTCTCGAAGCATGCCAAGGCCAAGGTGAAGAACGCGGTGGAGTTCATCTCCAATTACGAGAAAGTCGTCGCTGAGGCGGCGGGCGCGCGCGGCGTGGATGGGGTGGTGTGCGGGCATATCCACACCGCCGAAATCCGCACGATCGAGGGCGTCGCTTATTATAACGACGGCGATTGGGTGGAGGGCTGCACCGCTTTGGTCGAACATTTCGACGGGCGGATGGAATTGCTCCACTGGGTCGAGGAAATGCGCGCGCGCGACGCGGCGCCCCCAATCGCCGAACCGGTGTCGGCGCTCGCGGCTTGACCGACTTGCGGATCGCGATCGTCACCGATGCGTGGAGCCCCCAGGTCAATGGGGTGGTGCGCACGCTCCAATCGGTCCGTGCCGAGCTCGAGCGGCAAGGGCATGAGGTGCTGGTGATCAGCCCGGAGCGTTTCTATTCGATTCCCTGCCCGACCTATCCCGAAATCCGCCTGGCTTTCGCGCGCACCGCGGTGGTCGGCAAATGGCTCGCCGAATTCGCGCCCAACGCCATCCATTTGGCCACCGAAGGCCCGGTGTGCCTCGCGGCGCGGCGCTGGTGCCTGGCGCGCGGCTTTCCCTTCACCACCGCCTATCACACGCAATTCCCCGATTATGTCTCGGCGCGCACGGGCATCGATCCCGAATGGATCTGGCGCTACATCACCTGGTTCCACGGCCCCTCGCAGGCGGTGCTCGCCTCCACCCCCTCGATCGCGCAGGCGCTGCGCGACCATGGCCTGACGCGTATCCGCTCTTGGGGGCGCGGGGTCGATTTGTCGCTGTTCGGCCCGCATGTTACGCCCGATCCCGCGATCCGCGCGCTGCCGGGGCCGGTGCAGCTTTATGTCGGGCGGGTCGCGATCGAGAAGAATATCGAGGCGTTCCTGCAAACGAACCATCCCGGCACCAAGGTGGTCGTCGGCGACGGCCCCGCGCGCGCGACGTTGGAGGCGCGTTATCCGCACGCGCATTTCCTGGGCGCGAAGTTCGGCGCCGATCTCGCGGCGGCTTATGCCGCGGCCGATGTATTCGTTTTCCCCAGCAAGACCGACACTTTCGGGCTGGTGATGATCGAGGCGCTCGCCTCGGGCCTGCCGGTCGCGGCTTATCCGGTGACCGGGCCGGTCGACGTGCTCAAGCCGGGCGTGGGGGTGATGGCGGAAGATCTGGACGCCGCGATCGCCGACGCGCTGACCCTCGATCGCGCCGCCTGCGTCGCTTATGGCAAGAGCTTCACTTGGGAAGCGAGCACGCGCCAATTTCTGGAAGCGCTGGTGCCGGTGGGGATGGAGCGGGTGGCGGCATAAGCCTTGCCCTCGGCACGCAAGCCGATTAAGTCAGCCGTGTGACGAGGCCGCTCCGGCAAGGGGCGGCCCTTATTGTTTCTATCGGAGATACACGCATGGCCCAGCCGCTCATGCCGCACGCGACCGCCGCCTGGCTGGTCGACAATACCGCGCTCAGCTTTGCCCAGATCGCCGATTTCTGCGGGCTTCATATCCTGGAAGTGCAGGCGATCGCCGATGATACCGCCGCCACCAAGCTCACCGGGCGCGATCCGGTGCGCGCGCACGAGCTGACGCTGGAGGAAATCGAGCGCGGCCAGAAGGACCCCAATTACCGGCTCAAGATGCTCAAAGGCCCCGAGCAGGTGCGCCGCACCAAGGGCCCGCGCTATACCCCCGTTTCCAAGCGGCAGGACAAGCCCGACGGCATCGCCTGGATCATCCGCAATCACCCCGAAATTTCGGACGGCGCGATTTCGAACCTGATCGGCACCACGCGCACGACGATCGCCGCGATCCGCGATCGCACCCATTGGAACATCGGCAATATCGTGCCCAAGGATCCGGTGACCCTGGGGCTATGCTCGCAGCGCGAGCTCGACGCGATCGTGGCCAAGGCGGCCAAGGCGGCGGGGATCGAAGCGCCGGTCGACAGCCGGCTGGAGGGCGATCGCAGCGCGTTGATCGAATCGCTGCGCGCCGAACGCGAGCGCGAACGCGCGGCGCGCGAGGCCGCGCCCGAGGATGCACCGAGCTTCGAGGATCCGTTCCGGCGCTGAGCGGCGGCGCGCCGCCGAGGCGCTCGACCTAGGCTGAGCGCCGGCTGAGGCGCCGCTTGACGTTGCGCGGGGCAAACGGGGGAAGAGTGAGGGGGGACGCGGTGGCCAGCAACGCCGACGCCGAATTGGTGCCGAGCGCCGAGTTCGTGCCGACGAGCCATAAGGGGCTGACCTATCCCTTCGGCGCCGCCGCCCCCGCGCCGGGCGGCGTGCTGAGCGTCGCGCCGGGGTTGCGCTGGGTGCGGCTGGCGGTGCCGGGGCCGCTCAAACACGTCAATTGTTGGCTGATCGACGATGGCGAGGGCGCGGCGCTGGTCGATACCGGCATGAACACCGATGCCGCGCGCGCCGAATGGCAAGCGCTGCTCGCCGGGCCGCTCGCGGGGCTGCGGCTCAGCCGCGTGATCGGCACCCATTTCCACCCCGATCATATCGGCCTCGCCGGCTGGTTCTGCGCCGCGCATGGCTGCATGCTGGAGATGACGCGCGGCGAATGGCTCACCGCGCGGATGCTCGCCGCCGACGCGCGCGACGCGGTGCCCGAGGAAATGCTCGCCTTCTGGCGCGGCGCGGGTTGGGACGGTGCGGCGATCGAGCGCGCGAAAGCGCGCGGCTGGGCGGGGTTCACGCGGATCATCGCGCCGCTGCCGCTCGGCTATCGCCGGCTGGTGGACGGGCAGGAAATCGCGATCGGCGACAACCGGTGGCGCGTGGTGACGGGGAGCGGCCACAGCCCCGAACATGCCTGCCTGCTCGACGAAACGCGCGGCATCTTGATCGCGGGGGACCAAGTGCTGCCACGGATCAGCTCGAACGTCTCGCTCGGCGTCACCGAGCCCGAGGGCGATCCGCTCGGCGAATGGCTCGCGTCGATCGCGAAATTGAAGCGTCTGCCTGGCGATCTGCTGGTGCTGCCCGGGCATGGCGATGCCTTTCACGGGCTCCACGCCCGGCTCGACGCGCTCGACGCCGAGCATCGCGCGCGGCTCGACGAGCTGGCGGTCTTCCTGGCCGAGGCGCCGCGCCGCGCGGTCGATTGCTTCGGCCGGCTGTTCCGCCGCGCGATCGGCCCCGAGCTGCTCGGCATGGCGACCGGCGAGGCGCTCGCGCATCTGCGCCGGCTGGAAGTCGAGGGGCGCGCGGCGCGCGTGGTCGAGGACGGGGTGTGGTGGTGGCGCGCGGTGTGAGGGGCTGGAACGCTTCCCACCGATAACATCGTCGCCCCGGCCCCCGAGCCGGGGCTTGGCTTCTCGAGCGACGGCCGAAAGGCAGCCCAGCCCCGGATCAAGTCCGGGGCGACGGCATCCATTGATTGACGACGTGCAGCAGTTGGCGCCCGGCTCCCCATCGCCACGCCGCGCGCGTCATGCTATCGTTAGGACCGCCGACGCAACGAGGGGGCAAGCGATGGCGACTCTGGCGCAACCGCGCCTTGGCGCGCACGACGACAAGGGCTTTTTCCTGGGCGCCGCGCTGGTGATGACCGCGGTGATGGTCGCGGGCTTCGGGCTCAATATCGTGATCGGCCGATCGAGCTTCGGCAAGCCGTTGCTCGTCCACGCCCATGCGGTCGTCTTCTTCGGCTGGGTGTTCCTTTACCTAGCGCAGAATTTCTTCGTGGCGAGCGGGCGCATCGCGCTCCACCGCGCGCTCGGCTGGATCGGCGCCTTTTGGGTGGTGCCGATGCTCATCCTCGGTACGCTCACCCCGCTCGCGCGGGTGCAGGCGGGGACGGTCGCCTTTTTCTTCGCGCCGCTGCAATTCCTGGTCTACACCCCCGCGACGCTCGCCGCTTTCGCGCTGCTGACCTATGGCGCGATCGCGCTGCGGCGGCACAGCGATTGGCACCGGCGCTTGCATTTTTGCGGCATGGCGCTGCTCACCGGGCCGGGGCTCGGACGATTGCTGCCGCTGCCGCTGCTGATCCCCTATGCCCTCGAGGCGACTTTCGCGGTGCAATTGCTGTTCCCGCTCGCCGGGATGATCGCCGACGGTCGGCGCGGCGGGCGCATCCACCCCGCCTGGTATTGGGGCATGGGGATGATGGTCGGCTCGATGGTGGTGATCGAACTGATCACCTTCAGCCCGCTCGGTCTCGCGCTCTACGGCTGGGTCACCGCCGGCCATTTGGGGGCGAGCGTGCCGCCGCTCGCCTTTCCGCCGCCGCCCGCCCCTTGATCGCGTCGCCCGCGTGCGCCATGTGGCGGGCGTCGTCAGCGGAAAGGATCAGCGATGAACGCGCCCGTTCGTGAGAGCTTGGCCGGCCTGGACTTGCGCGCCGAAATCGATCGGCTGCGGCGCGAGCGCAACGCGGTGATCCTCGCCCATTATTATCAAAAGCCCGAAATCCAGGATCTGGCCGATTATGTCGGCGACAGTCTGGAGCTGAGCCGCAAGGCGCAGGCGACCGATGCGGACGTCATCGCCTTTTGCGGCGTGCGCTTCATGGCCGAGACCGCGAAGATCCTGTCGCCCGACAAAATCGTCGTGCTGCCTGATATGAACGCCGGCTGCAGCCTGGAAGATAGCTGCCCGCCCGAGCAATTCGCGCGTTTCCGCGCCGAACATCCCGATCATATCGCGCTCACGTACATCAATTGCTCGGCCGAGGTGAAAGCGCTCTCCGACGTGATCGTCACCAGTTCCTCGGCGGAAAAAATCCTCGCGCAAATCCCGCCCGAGCAGAAGATCATCTTCGGGCCCGACAAGCATCTGGGCGGCTATCTCGCGCGCAAGACCGGGCGCGGCATGTTGCTGTGGCCCGGCGTGTGCATCGTCCACGAAGCGTTCAGCGAGACCGAGCTGCTGAAGCTCAAGGGCGAGTATCCGCTAGCCCCGGTCGCGGCGCACCCCGAATGCCCGGCCTATATCCTCGATCACGCCGATTATGTCGGCTCGACCAGCGGCATTCTCGATTTCGCCAAGACGATGCCGGGCGACGTGCTGATCGTCGCGACCGAGCCGCACATCATCCACCAGATGCAAAAGGCCGAGCCGAGCAAGACCTTCATCGGCGCCCCGGGCGCGGACGGCAACTGCAATTGCAACATCTGCCCCTATATGGCGCTCAACACGCTCGAAAAACTCTATCTCGCGTTGCGCGATCTTTCGCCTCGGGTGGAAATGGACGAGGCGCTGCGGCTGAAAGCCAAGAAATCGCTCGACGCGATGCTCGCGATGGCGTCGGCGAGCGTGGGGCAGGGCGATTTGGGACCGGTGCCGGTCACCGGCGACTGACGGCTCGTTTCGGTCGCTGTTGACCAGGGTTATTTTGTCCGCGTTCCAAACAGGATAAGCCGCGTCGTTGACCACCCGTTCGGGCGGCGGAAACACGCGCGCGCGCCCGCGCGAATCGGGCGCGCGCGAGCAAGGGGCGACCTCCTCGCGCGCGGCGGGGTGGTAGACGGGGAACGCGGCGATGTGGGATTTGATCCGTTCGATCGGCGGCGGCCAATATGCCCCGCACGGCTATTGCCTGCTCTGGCAGCCCGAGCTGGTGTGGACGCATGTCGTCTCCGATCTGCTGATCGCGGGGGCTTATTTCTCGATTCCGCTCGCGCTCATCAGCTTCATTCGCCGCCGCCGCGACGTTCAGTTCGGCTGGATGGTGTGGCTGTTCGCGCTCTTCATCCTGGCGTGCGGCACGTCGCATCTGATGCAGGTGTGGAATTTGTGGCATGGCGATTATGGCGCCGAGGCGGTGGTGAAAGCGATCACCGCGCTCGCCTCGGTCCCGACCGCGATCCTCTTGTGGCGGCTGATTCCCCAGGCGCTCGCCCTGCCGTCGCCGCGCCAGCTCGCGCTCGCCAATGCCGAGCTCGAAGGGCTGGTCGACGAGCGCGACGCGGCGCTCGCGCGGCTCACCGGCGAAATCGCCCAGCGCGAGCGCGCCGAGGAAGCCTTGGTGCAGGCGCGCAAGATCGATGCGATCGGCCAATTGACCGGGGGCATCGCGCATGATTTCAACAATTTGCTCCAGGCGATCACCGGCAATCTCGATCTCATCCACCAGCGCCCGAGCGACGTCGCGCGGGTGACGCGCTGGGCGGAAAATGCGCTGAAGGCGGTCGAGCGCGGCACGCGGCTCACCGGCCAGCTGCTCGCCTTTTCGCGCACCCAGCGGCTCGAATTGCGCTCGATCGACGTCGATGCGTTGATCGGCGGGATGCTCGATCTGGTTCAGCGCAGCATCGGCCCGGCGATCGAGCTCGACACCCGGCTGGAGGCGGCGGATTGCCGGGTCCAGGCCGATCAGACCCAGCTCGAACTCGCGCTGCTCAACCTGGCGATCAACGCGCGCGATGCGATGCCCGAGGGCGGGCGGCTGATCATCGCCAGCCGCGCGCTCGATCTGCGCGGCCATGCCGAACTGCCCGATGGGCGCTATGTCGAGGTCGCGGTGGCGGACACCGGCCATGGCATGACCGAGGAAGTGATGCGGCGCGCGCTCGAACCCTTTTTCACCACCAAGGGGGTGGGGCGCGGCACCGGCCTCGGGCTGTCGATGGCGTTCGGGGTCGCGCGCCAATCGGGGGGGACTTTGTCGCTGAGTTCGGCGCCGGGCGCGGGGACGACGGTGGCGGTGCTGCTGCGCTGCATCGAGGGCGAAAGCGAGGCGCCGCGCGGCGGCACCGCGGTCGGGCTCGACACGCCGCCCGAGCCCGCCGCGCGCGCGGTGGCGGTGATGGTGATCGACGATGACGAGCAGGTGCGCGAGTCGATCGTCGATGGGTTGAACGCGCTCGGCTATCGGGTTCAGCCGCATGGCGGCGGCGCCGCCGCGCTCCAGGCGCGCGCCAGCGAGCGGCCGGCGCTGACGGTGATCGATTTCGCCATGCCCGGGCTGAACGGCGCCGACATCGCGCGCCAGATCCGGCTGGACCAGCCCGACGCGCCGATCATCTTCATCAGCGGCTATGCCGATAGCGCCGCGCTCGATGCGTTCGCGGGGCCGAACACGCGCGTGCTGCGCAAACCCTTTCAGACGAGCGAGCTCGCGCAAGTCGCCGCCGAATTGCTGCGCGACGCGGCGGGGCCGGCATAGGGCAAGGCTTGGGGCAAGGCTTGGGGCAAGGCTTGGGGCAAGGCTCGGGCGGTCGTTTCGTTATCGTAAAAGCGCCACGCTCGCGCGCGTGGCGCCAAGGTGCGCTCGCCGTGCCTAGATTTGCCGAAATGGCTTGGCTATGACGTTGCGGTGCCTTCGCTTCATGCCCTTGCCAACCCGGCCCGTTTCCTGAAGCTCGCGCGGCCGCTCACCCCCGCCTTGTTCTGGCCGGGGGTCGCGCTGATCCTGTTCGGCGCCTGGGCGGGGCTCACCCAAACCCCGCCCGATTATCTTCAGGGCGAGACGGTGCGCATCCTCTATATCCACGTGCCCACCGCCTGGCTCGGCATGGCGGGGTGGAGCGGGATCGCGATTTCGAGCCTGACTTACCTCATCTGGCGCCATCCGCTGGCGATGACGGCGGCGCGCGCCTGCGCGCTGCCCGGCGCGATGTTCGCCGCCTTGTGCCTGATCACCGGCTCGATCTGGGGGCGGCCGACCTGGGGCACCTGGTGGCAATGGGACGGGCGGCTGACCTCGATGCTGCTGCTGTTCTTCGTCTATCTCGGTTTCATCGGCCTGGCGCGCGCCGATGCCGATCGCGGCGGCGACGGGCGCATCCCCGCGCTCTACGGCGTCGCGGGATCGGTGCTGCTGCCGATCATTCGCTATTCGGTCGTTTGGTGGAACACGCTCCACCAGGGGCAGAGCATCGGGCTCAACAAGAATACGATCGACAACAGCATCTTATGGCCCTTGCCTTTTACTTTGGGCGGCTTCACCTTGTTCTTCGCCGCGATCGTGCTGATGCGGATGCGGGCGTTGCTCGCGAATGCCAAGGCCGAGGCGCGGCTGCGGCGCATGGCGGTGGAGGCGGTATGAACCCCTGGCCTTTCGTGGCGGCGGCCTATGGCATCACGCTGATCGTGGCGAGCGGGATCGCGATCGTCAGCTGGCGGGCGATGGCGCGCGCGGAGCGGCGCGGCAAATGAAGGCCAAGCATCAGCGGCTGGTGCTCGCGCTGCTTGCGCTGGGCGCGATCGGCGGGGCGAGCGGTCTCGCGCTCTCCGCGCTCAAGGATCAGGCCGCTTTCTTCTACGCCCCCGGCGACGTCGCCAAGCAAGGCCTGCCGCTCGGCCGCGACGTGCGGCTCGGCGGGATGGTGACCGCCGGCTCGATCCAGAAGCGCGCCGACGGCGTGACGATCGACTTTCGCGTGACCGACGGCAAAGCGACCGTGCCGGTGAGCTTCAAGGGCATCACCCCCGATTTGTTCAAGGAAAAATCGGGCGTCGTCGCCGAAGGGCGGTTCAACCCCGATGGCAGCTTCACCGCGACCAATTTGCTCGCCAAGCATGACGAACGCTATATGCCGCCGCAAATGGCGGGGCTGAAGCCGAACGAGGCCAGCCTGAAGCAATGATCGCCGAAGCGGGGCTCGCCGCCCTCTGGATCGCGGCCGCGCTCGCGGCGCTGCAACTCGCGCTCGCCGCGCTCGGCGTGGCGCGCGGCGATCCCGATATGATGGGGGCGGCACGCTCGGTCGCGGTCGCGCAAGGCGCGGTGGTGGCGCTGGGGCTCGCGCTGCTGATCCTGGTGTTCGTGCAAACCGATCTCTCGGTGCTGCTCGTCGCCGAGAATAGCCATTCGGCCAAGCCGCTCATTTACAAGATCGCTGGCGCCTGGGGCAATCATGAGGGCTCGATGCTGCTCTGGGTCACGATCCTGGGGCTCGCCGGGGGCGCGGTCGCGTTGCTCGAGCGGCGGCTCGCCGAGCCGACCCTGGTCGCGACTTTGGGGAGCCAAGCGGCGATCGCGCTGGGTTTCTATGCCTTTCTGCTCTTCTCCTCCAATCCCTTCGCGCGCCTCTCGCCCGCGCCGGGCGACGGGCAGGGGCTGAACCCCTTGCTCCAAGACCCCGGCCTCGCCTTCCACCCGCCGACGCTCTACATCGGCTATGTCGGCATTTCGGTCGCGTTCAGCTTCGCGGTGGGGGCGATGATCATGCGCGACGTGGGGCCAGCGTTCGCGCGCGCGATGCGGCCTTGGGTGCTGGGGGCATGGATTTTCCTGACGCTCGGCATCACCGCCGGCAGCTATTGGGCTTATTACGAGCTGGGCTGGGGCGGCTGGTGGTTTTGGGACCCGGTCGAGAATGCCTCGCTGATGCCCTGGCTCGCCGCGACCGCGTTGCTCCATTCGGTGACGGTGCTCGCGACGCGTGACGGCCTGCGCGCCTGGACGATCATGCTCGCGGTGGTCGCATTTTCGATGTCGATGATCGGCACTTTCCTGGTGCGCTCGGGTATTTTGACGAGCGTCCACGCCTTCGCGGTCGATCCCGAGCGCGGGACGTTCATCCTGGCGCTGCTCGCGCTTTACATCGGCGGCGCGCTCGCCTTGTTCGGGGGGCGGGTGGCGACCATCCGCGAGGGGCAGGGGTTCGATTTCCTCAGCCGCGAGGGCGGGCTGGTCGCGAATAATCTGCTGCTCTCGGTGATCCTGGGGATCGTGCTGATCGGCACGCTCTATCCGATCGTGGCGGCGGGCGCGTTCGGGGCGCAGATCTCGATCGGCCCGCCCTTCTTCAACAAGGCGGCGGGGCCGGTCG
>LWDI01000044.1 GCA_002083475.1 Proteobacteria bacterium SG_bin5 | reverse complement strand
GCGGCGCCGGGGGCGGGCGCGGCGGGCGTCGTGGGCTGGCCGGGCGCGGTCACCGTGCTGGCGGGCGGCGGCGTGTTCGAAAGCGCGCCCGGGATGCCCCCCGGGGGCGCCTCGGCCTTGTCCGCCGACCAATTGCCCTGTTCGGCGCGGAGCGCGCCTTGCTTGTCATAGCTCTCGCGCGTCGCCTGGGTCTCGTCGAGATCGACCTCGGCCTGCACTTCCGCCGAGAAATTGCCCGCGCCGACCAGCGGCGTCAGCAATTGCGCGAGCTGCTGGCGATATTTCTCCTCGATCCGGCGCTGGAAATCGATCCGCGCTTGGGCGGCGGCCGAGCCGCCTTCCTCGCCCGGCGCCTTGCTGAGCAAAGTGCCCATCTGATCGACGATCGTCACCCCTTCGGGCTTCATCCCCGGCACCGAGGAAGCAACGAGGTTGACGATCGAGGAGACTTGCGCCTCGCCGAGCGCGCGCCCGGGCTGGAGCTTGAGCACCACCGAGGCCGAGGGGCTGGCTTGCTCGCGCACGAACACGCTCGCCTCGGGCATCGCCAGATGCACCCGCGCCTCGGCGACCGAATCGAGTTCCTCGATCGAGCGCGCGAGTTCGGTCTCGCGCGCCTGGCGCAGTCGCTCGCCCTCCACCGCGCGGCTCACGCCCATCGGCAGCTGATCGAGGATCGCATAGCCGCCCGGCGCCGCCTTGGGCAGGCCTTGGCTCGCGAGCAGCATCCGGGCGCGGGCGTAATCGTCTTCGTTGACGGTCACCGCGCCGGTCGCGTCGTCGATGCGGCTGCTGATATTGGCGGCCTGGAGCGCGCTCGTCACCGCCGCCTTGTCGGCATCGGGGAGCTGCTGGAACAGCGTCTTCTGCGGCGGGGTCGCGAGCGTCATCCAGGCGAGCGCGGCCGCGCCGATCAGCGCTGCGACGATCACCAGCGGCAGGCTGCGTTTGACCGCCGGCTGGGCGAGCAAGCCGCGCAGCTGCGCGAGCGGACCGGCGAAGCGGCCACCGAGGGCCGCGGCGGCGGGAAGGGGCGCGCTGGGCGCGGGGGCGAGTTCGGTGCTCATCTATCTTAGACCGGCATGCTCATGATGTCCTTGTAAGCGGACAGCAATTTGTTGCGGACTTGCAGCGTCGCCTCGAAGCCGACGGCGGCCTCCTGGCGGGCGAGCATCACCTTGGCGATGTCGATCGTCTCGCCGCGCTCATAAGCGCTGGTCGCCTGGCCGGCGCGCGCCTGGCCTTCGTTCACCTGCTGCAGCGCGTCCTGGAGCGCGGCGGTGAAATTCTTGGCCGGCCCCGCCGGCGCCTGCACGCCGGGCGCGCTGCCCGCCACCGCCTGATTGGCGCGTTGCAGCGCCTGGTTGCGTTCCAGAATCTGCGCCCGCAGCGCGAGCACGCGGTCGATCCCGCCGCCGCCTACACCGTTCACGCTCATGCCGACACCGCCTTGTTAGACCGGGTGAAGTTGGTGATGTCCTCGCCCTGCGCCCGGGCCTTCGCGAGCCGGTAACGCAAGGTTCGTTCCGAAATGCCGAGCCGCCGCGCGGTCTCGAGCCGATTGCCGCCGCACGCCGCGAGCGTCTCGCGGATCGCCTGGAATTCGCTCATCTGGACGATGTTGCTCAGCCGCTCGGGCGCCGCCGGCGCCGCCGGCAAACCCGGGAAAGCGGCGACGTTCGATCCCACCGGCATCGCCACGGGCGCCGGGGCGGGGCGATCGAACAGGATATGCTCGGCGCCGATCGTGTCGCCGCCCGCGAACAGCAACGCGCGCTGGATCACGTTCTCCAGCTCGCGGACATTGCCCGGCCAGTCATGCGCCATCAGCGCGGCGATCGCCTCGGCATCGGGTCAGGGGATGGTCGCGCGGTTGCCGGCGTGGCGCAGGATCAACGTCGCGGCGAGCGCGGGAATGTCTTGCGGGCGCTCGGCGAGCGGCTTGGTGGTGAGCGGGAAGACGCTCAGCCGATAATAGAGATCGGCGCGGAAGCGGCCGGCGGCGACTTCGGCTTGCAAGTCGCGATTGGCGCAGGCGATCACCCGTACGTCCACCGGCACCGGGGTAGAGGCGCCCAAGGGGATCACCTCGCGCTCCTGCAGCGCGCGGAGCAGCTTGGCTTGCAGATTGAGCGGCATTTCGGCGATTTCGTCGAGCAATAGCGTGCCGCCATCGGCCGCCCGGAAGAAGCCTTCGCCGCCCGAGGAAGCGCCGGTGAACGCGCCCTTTTGGTGACCGAACAGCAAGGCTTCGAGCATCGCCTCGGGCAGCGCGGCGCAATTGATCGCGACGAACGGCTTTTGCGCCCGCGCCGAATTGAGATGGATGGTGCGCGCCAGCACTTCCTTGCCGGTGCCGGTGGGGCCGTTGATCAGCACGGTGATCTCGGCCTGGGCGACGCGCTCGGCGAGCGCGTAGAGCGCGAGGCTCTCGGGATCGGCGGCGGTCGGCATGTCGGGCCCGGCGATCAGCGCGCGGGCGAAGGCGTCGCCGATCAGCGCGTGTTCGGCATCATAAGCGACGCGCGCCGGATTGCCGTTGGCGAAGGGGATGACGTGCCGGCCCTGTTGCCCCAGGATCACGGTCCGTGCAGGCGCCGGGGGCACCTCGCCCTCGGCCACCAGGAACAGGTCGCGCGGGGCGGGCTTGGTCGCCTCGAACGAGCCCAGCGTCAGCCCTTGCGACCGCAGCGCCGAAATCAGCGCGAACTTCTGGCGCAGCACGGCGGCGGACGGAAAAATCGAACGCATTGCTTTCCCCCCTTGGTGCCACGCTTTTTGCGGCCCCCATGGTAAATGACCCGTTAATTCGACCGGCCGAGCGGCAAGATTTTTCCGCTGTTGCCGCCCGAGCCCAACGATCCTTCCCGCTTGTCCATGCAAGCCCTGTGCCTGATGAATTTTGCCAGCCGGTGAGCGAAACTGCTTAATGTCGCGGCGAAACGGTCGTTCCTGCCCTTGACGGCGCGGCTCTTCCGATGGGGGGCGGCGGAGACGTCAGGGAAGAAGGAGACACGGGAAATGGCTGTTATCGGGACCAATATCAGCTCGCTGCGCGCTTCGAACGCGGCGACCAAGGCGGACATGATGCTGAAGACCAGCATGGAGCGTCTGTCGACCGGCAAGCGCATCAACTCGGCCAAGGACGACGCGGCCGGCCTCGCGATCGCTTCGTCGATGACCGCGCAGATCAAGGGCATGAACCAGGGCGTGCGCAACGCCAATGACGGCATCTCGATGGCGCAGACCGCCGAAGGCGCGCTGGACGAAGTCGGCAACATGCTGCAGCGCATGCGCGAACTCGCGGTGCAGGCGTCGAACGGCACCTATCAGCAGACCGACCTCGACAACATCAAGACCGAGCAGGACGCGCTCGCCAAGCAGATCAGCAGCGTCATCAGCAACACCACCTTCAACGGCATCAAGCTGTTCGACGGTTCGGCCGGCGGCAGCGGCTCGGTGACGATCCAGGCCGGCGCGGGCGCGTCGGACGCGATCACGCTGAACCTGGGCACCGACCTCGCGGTCAATGGTTCGGGCGGCGTCGGTGGCGTCGCGGGTTCGGGCGGCGTGACTTCGGGCGCGACGCTGCAGGATTATGACGACGCGATCGCGACCGTCGCGACCCGTCGCGCCGATCTGGGTGCCGCGCAGAACCAGCTGCAGAGCCAGGTCAACCAGCTGACCAACAACTCGACCAACCTGTCGGACGCGCGCAGCCGCATCGAAGACGTCGATTTCTCGACCGAAACGACGGCGCTCGCCAAGGCGCAGATCTTGAGCCAGGCCTCGACCGCGATGCTCGCTCAGGCGAACCAGTCGCAGCAGGGCGTGCTCCAGCTGCTCCGCTAACGGCTTCGTCCCCGGCGCGCTTCCCCCCATCGGCGCCGGGGCGATCCATCAGACCCCGGTCGAGCGCTCACGCGTTCGGCCGGGGTTTCATTTCGGCGCGGCTCAGCGCGCGAGCGTGGGGAAGGCGGCGCGGAAGGCGGCGACCTTGGGCTTGTCCCAATGGACGATATAGGGATGCGCCGGGTTCCGCCGGAAGAAATCCTGGTGATAGCCTTCCGCCGGATAGAATTGCCCGGTCTCGAGCCGGGTCACGATCGGCGCGCCGAACGGATTGGCCTTTTTCAGCTGCGCGATATAGGCCGCCGCCACCGCGCGCTGCTGCGCGTTTTGCGGGAAAATCGCCGAGCGATAGCTGGGGCCGCTGTCCGGCCCCTGGCGGTCGAGCTGGGTCGGATCGTGCGCGACCGAGAAATAGACGCGCAGCAAGGTGCCATAGCTCACGCGCGCGGGATCATAAGTGATTTTGATCGCCTCGGCATGGCCGGTGGTCTCGGAGCTGACGGCTTCGTAATTGGCGGTCGCCGCCGTGCCGCCGGCATAGCCGCTCGTCACCGATTGCACGCCCTTCACTTGTTCGAAAACGGCTTCCATCCCCCAGAAGCAGCCGCCGGCGAACACCGCCGTTTGCAGTCCCTTGGCGGCGGGCATGTCGTGCGCGGGGGCGGGAATGGGCACCGCGCGCTCGGCGCTCGCGGGCGGGGTGATCAGCCCCAAGGCGAAAACGCCGCCCACCAAAATGGCGGCGGCGGGGGCGATGGTCTTCAGCATGTCCGTCCTCTACGATTAGCGTCTCCCGACGCTTCATACGAGCCCGCGCGGAGAACGGTTACGCGCGGGGCCGGAAAATTTCAGCGCTGCGGCGCGACGTGGATCAGCCGCGCGGCGATGCTGCTCGCGTCGGCGGGTTGAAACGCGACCATCCCGATCGTTCCCAGCGCGAACCCCGCCGTGATCTGCCACAGCAGCGCCGACTTCAACAGCTTGATCATGTCCTTCACCTTCGATCCGTGCCGCGACCGGCCTCGCCGTGCCGCTACCCTTTCGCGCCTGAAATCGGGATGAACGGTGCTGAAACAAGATAGCGGAAACGGTAACGCACCGTTTCCACAATCCGCATCAATCCCGATGGGGCAAGCTGCCCCGTCCGCGCGCTCAAGCTACGGCGGCGCAGGCCTCATGGATGCGGCGGCAGGCTTCGCTCAGCGCCTCGGTGCTGGTCGCATAGGAAAGCCGCATGGCGGGGGAGAGGCCGAACGCCGCCCCCGGCACCACCGCGACGCGCGCCGATTCGAGCAGATAAGCGGCGATCGCCTGATCGTCGTCGAGCCGCTGGCCTTGGGGCGTGGTCTTGCCGATCAGCCCCGAGCAATCGGGATAGACATAAAAAGCGCCCTCGGGCCGCGGGCAGCACAGCCCCGGGGTTGCATCGAGCGCGGCGACCACCAGATCGCGCCGCGCCTGAAAAACGGCGGCGCGCTCGGCGAGAAAGCCCTGGTCGCCGGTGAGCGCGGCGACGGCGGCGGCTTGCGCGATCGAACAGGGGTTGGAGGTCGATTGCGACTGGAGCTTGGCCATCGCCTTGATCAGCCATTCCGCCCCGCCCGCGAAGCCGATCCGCCACCCGGTCATCGCATAGGCCTTGGAACAGCCGTTCACGGTGAGCGTGCGCGCGTAAAGTTCGGGCACCACCGCCGCGATGGTGGCGAAGGCGAAACCATCATAGACGATATGCTCATACATATCGTCGGCGAACACCCAGACGTGCGGGTGGCGCAGCAGCACCTCGCCCAGCGCGCGGAGTTCGTCGGCGCTATACGCCGCGCCGGTCGGGTTGCTCGGCGAATTGAGGATCAGCCATTTGGTGCGCGGGGTGATCGCCGCCTCGAGCTGTTCGGGAAGCAGCTTATAGCGCTGGTTCGGCCCCGCCGGCACCACCACCGGCGTGCCGCCCGCGAACAGCACGACGTCGGGATAGCTCACCCAATAAGGCGCGGGGACGATCACTTCGTCGCCCGGATCGAGCGTCGCGACCATCGCGTTGAACAAGGTGTGCTTGCCGCCGACGTTCACGCTGATCTGCGAGGGGGCATAATCGAGCCCATTGTCGCGCTTGAACTTCTCGGCGATCGCCGCCTTCAGCGCGGGGGTGCCGTCGACCTCGGTATATTTGGTTTGCCCCGCGCGCATCGCCTCGATCGCGGCGTCCTTGATGAAATCGGGCGTGTCGAAATCGGGTTCGCCCGCGCCGAGCGAGATCACGTCGACCCCCTCGCTCTTCAGCGCCGCCGCGCGCGCGCTGACCGCGAGCGTGGGCGAGGGCTTGATGCGCGCGAGCGCGGCGGATGGCTGCATCGGGGTTCCTTTCAGCCGTGGAGCTATAGCGCTCCCGTCCCCTCAAGCAACCGCGCGGGGATCAGGCCGCGCAGCGCGTTGCCGATGAAGAAGCCATCGGCGAGATCGGCCGGCGTGAGTTCGGCCTCGCGCGCGCGCCCGCTCGCGATCAGCTCGGCGCGCAGCACGCCCGGTAGCACGCGCGGCAGCGGCGGGGTGAGCAGCAGCTCGCCGCGCGACACGAAGACCGAGGTGAAGCTTCCCTCGGCGAGGCGGCCGTCGGCGTCGACATAAAGCGTCTCGAACGCCCCCGCGACGCGGCCGCGCTCCCAGGCGGCGCGGTCGCTGGTCTTATGGGCGCGGCGATAATCGGCGGGCGCGAGCGGATGCGGGGCGAGCGCGACGCGCGCCTCGGCGGGGGCGGGGGGCAGCGGCGCGGTTTCGATCGCGATCGCCCCCGACCGCGCGAGCAACAGCCGCACCCGGCTGGGGCCTCCGAGCCGAAAGGTCGCCGCCTGCAGCTCGTTGCGCGCGGCGTGGCGATCGAAGGCGAAGCCGAGCGCGGCGGCGCTCGCCTTCATCCGCGCCAGATGCCGCTCGATCAGCGGCACGCCATGCGCGGGATCGAACGCCATCGTCTCGATCAGATCGAAGCGCGGCGCGCCGGCGGTGACGAACGCTGCCTTGTCGCGCGTTTCGCGCCATTCGGGCTCGGCGCGCGAATCGGCGACGATCCCCGAGCCGAGCCCCAAGGTCACCTGCCCCCCCTGTTCGACGAGGGTGCGGATCGCGACGCTGAAACAGGCGTCGCCCGAGGGCGCGACATGGCCGATCGCGCCGGTATAAACGCCGCGCGGCCGCCCCTCGATCGCCGCGAGCGCCTCGATCGCGCGCAGCTTGGGCGCGCCGGTGATCGAGCCGCAGGGGAAAAGCGCGGCGAGCACGTCGCGCCAGTCGCGCCCGGGCGCGCGGCGCGCGGTGACGGTCGAGGTCATTTGATGGACCGTGGGATAGGTTTCGACCGCGAACAGCTCGGGCACTTTCACCGAGCCGGGCACCGCGACGCGCGCGAGATCGTTGCGCATCAGATCGACGATCATCAGATTTTCGGCGCGCTGCTTGGGATCGGCGGCGAGCGCGCGCGCGGCGGCGGCGTCGGCCAGGGGCTCGGCAAGGCGGCGCGCGGTGCCCTTCATCGGCCGGCAGCTGAGCGCGTCGCCATCGAGCGCCACGAACAGCTCGGGCGAGAGCGAGGCGATGCGCAGGTCGCCCGTGTCGATGAAGGCGCCATAGCCCGCCTCGGCGGCGCGCAGCCGGGCGTAGAGCTCGAACAAATCGCCCGCCACCGGCACCCGCGCCTGATAAGTGAGATTGCCCTGATAGAGATCGCCCGCGTGGATCAGCGCGGCGAGCGCGGCGAGGCGCGCTTCATAGCGCGCGCGGTCAATCATCGGTTCGGGCGCGCCCGCCCAAGCGCTCGCGGGGTCGGGCAATCGAGCTAGGTCGAAGGGGGTAGGGGCGTCGAACAGGCCGAACCAGAGCAAGGGCACCCCCGGCGCGGAGGGCAGCGGCGCGAGCGCGGGCTCGAAGGCCGGCGCCGCCTCATAAGCGATGAACCCCGCCGCGTGCGCGCCCGCCGCCACCGCTTCGGCGACACGATCGAGCGCGGGACGGACCTCGGCGAGCAGCTGGGCCTCGATCACGCGCCGCGGCTCGGCATAGAGCTGCGGCGCCGCGCCCCCGGGCCGCGCATCGTCGAGCAGAACGAACACCATCGCGCCTCAAATGCACGGGGCGCGGGGCGCGGCGCAAGTCCGCTGGCGTGCGGGGGCGGGGCGATTTCTCATCGAACCTCTTGCGGGCGAGGGGCCGCCTGCCCTATTTTTCACGCTCCATGACATCAGCAACGACTCCGATGGTCGCCATGGCCGAGCGCCGCGACGAAGACGAAGGTCCGGGCCTGGGGGTTGCCACCCGCACCCGCGCGCGCACCAAGCGTCCGACGCCCTATCGCGTGCTGATGCTCAACGACGATTACACCCCGATGGAATTCGTGGTGCTGGTCCTCCAACGCTTCTTCCACATGAATATCGAGGAAGCGACGCGGGTGATGCTCCACGTCCACCAAAAAGGCGTGGGGGTGTGCGGCGTGTTCACCTATGAAGTCGCCAAGACCAAGGTGAGCCAGGTGATCGACTTCGCCCGGCAAAACCAGCACCCGCTGCAATGCACGCTCGAAAAGGCGTGAGGGTAATTCGCTAAGATTCAGCGTTGGGCGATGACGGTCGTTCGCCCTGAGCTTGTCGAGGGCGTCCTTTCTTCCCGGCCGTTGCAAAGAAGAACGCTGCTTCGACAGGCTCAGCACGAACGGCGTTATTTTCATCACGTTCTGTGATCAAAAAAAAACCGTCGCCCCGGACTTGATCCGGGGCTTGGCTTCTTCTTCTACCGTCGCAAGGCAGCCTAACCCCGGATCAAGTCCGGGGCGACGGTGATCTTCATGATCGCGACAGGCTCTAAAGCTCGTCACCTGCTCGCCGACGCGACCGTTGCAAAGAAGGACCGTGCTTCGACAAGCTCGGCACGAACGGAACGGGCGCTGAAGTCCGGGGTGATGGCTCCGATCAAGCGCACTCGCCCGGCCTCAAGCGTTCGCCAACCACCGCCGCGTCTCCGCCTCCAAAATCTCGAGCGGCACCCGTCCCGTCCCCAGCACCGCCTCGTGGAAATCGCCGAGCGTGAAGCGCGGCCCCAGCTTCGCCTTGGCCTCCTCGCGCAGCCTCACGAATACCGAATGGCCGATCTTGTAGCTGCACGCCTGGCCCGGCGTCGCGCAATAGCGATCGACTTCGCGCGCGGCGAAGCCCGGGGCCTCGCCCTCTTGCTCGACGAAGCGCGCGATCGCTTGCGCGCGGGTCCAGCGGAAATGGTGGATGCCGGTGTCGACCACGCAGCGATTGGCGCGGAACAGCTGGAACTTCAGATAGCCGATCCGCCCGAGCGGATCATCGTCATACATGCCGAGCTCGTCCGCCAATTGCTCGGCATAAAGCGCCCAGCCCTCGCCATAGCCCGAAAAGCCGCCGACCTTGCGGATCAGCGGCAGCTTGGCGTTCGAAAGCGCCAAGCCCCCCTCGAACTGATGCCCCGGCAAGCCTTCGTGGAACACCGTCGTCGCGAGGCAGAATTTGGGCCATTCGGCCGAATCGCGCAGGTTGAAATAAACGAGCCCCGGCCGCTTGCCGTCGAGTGAGGGCGGCTGGGCATAGGCCGAGGCGGCGCCCGCCTCGTTTTCCACCGGCACGCGGCGCACCTCGAAGGCATATTGCGGCAGCCGCTTGAACGCGCGCGGCAGGCGCGGGCGGATCGCCGCCAAGCGATCGTTGCAATAAGCGATCGCCTGCCGCTTGCCCTCGTCGGTATCGGGATAAAGTTGCGCCGGATCGCGGTAGAGCGCGGCGACGCGTTCGCCGATCCCGCCCTTGGTCATCCCTTGCGCCTTGAGCAGCGCGTCGAGCCGCGCGGAGATCGCCGCCGCCTCGTCGAGCCCGAATTTATGGACTTCCTCGGGGCTCATCCGCGTCGTCGTCGTGCCGGCGAGCGCGACCGCGTAAAATTCGGCGCCTTGCTTGATCTTCCACACCCCCGCGTCGCTCGTGGCCTTGGCGCGCAGCGCCTTGACCAGATCGAGCTGCGCCTGGAGCGCGGGGAACACCTTGGCGCCGTAAAGCTGCGCCGCGCGCGCGCCATAGCGCGGATCGAGATTCTTCGCCGCCGCGCGCCGCTGGAGCGAGGTGACGACGATCGCCTGATCGGCGGGCACCGTCGTCTTGGTCAATTGGTCGATCGTCGGATCGAGCAGGAAATCGGGGGGCAGGATGCCGCGCGCCGATTGATCGCGCAGATCGTCGCTATTCGCGTTCAATTGATCGGCGAATTGGCCGAGCCGGGCGAGATAGGCCTCGGCGTCGGCATCGTTTTCGATCGGGTGCTTGGTGTCGAGAAAGCTCGGCGTCGATTGATAGGCGCCGGTCAATTGGCTGACGACATAAGGCGAGCGGCCATAAGAGGCGCCACCGAAATCGAAGCGCTGCGCCGCCGATTGCTGGCGCTTGGTGTAGAGCACCACATCGTAATTGCGCTTGTCCTCGGGCGTCAGATCGTCGGTCTTGAAGGCTTCGAGCCGGGCGATGTGGCGCGCGGTGAGCGCGCGCGCCGCTTGGCGGCCCATCGGCCCTTCGTCACTCAGCAACCCGCGCAGATCGGCATTGGCGCCGGTATCGAGCCCCAATTGCGTCGCGCCCTCTGGGTTCAGGCGCAATTGTTCGGCGAACATCCGGTCGAACAAGGCGCTGAGTTCATCGCCCGGCTCCTGCGCCAGGGCGGCGCGCGGCAGGCCGGCGATCGCCGCCAGCGCCACGCCCGATTTCAGAACCTCGCGCCGATCGATCATTGCCCGCTCCCAAGCTCGTTCATGGCGAGCATGGCGCGCGCGCGCCGCGCCAGCAAGCGCGAAACGCCCGTCGGTCCAGGGGAGGACCGACGGGCGCGTTTAGGGCACCGATCGCGGAGTTCAGGCGACGCGGTGGCCGCTCATCGGGAAGCTGCCGAAAGCGCCGGCGCCGATCGAGCCGTTGATCGTGTCACCGTCGACGGTCGCTTCGCAGGTGAGCGTCATCGGCATCGGCACGGTCATCTGCATCGTCCATTTGATGGTGTTGCCCTCGATCGTGCCGTCGGTGATCTCGGTGCTGCCCATCGCGCCGGTGTTGGTGCCGGTCCATTTGTCGCCATCGCTCTTCACGACGATCGTCGATTTCTGGTCGCCGAGCGGCGACTTCGTCACGGTTTCCCAGGTGCCATCGACTGCGGCCATGTTCGCTCTCCTCACTTCGCGCCCACGACGGACGCGGCGGGCATCACCTCAACCGGCAGCCCCAGCGAGTCAAGCTGCGGGCGCACCACCTTGGCGTCGCCCACCACCACCCAGACGAACTTGGTCGGATCGAGCGCGGCGCGGATCGTCGCGTCGAGCTCGTCGCGGGTCATCGCGCGATATTTGGCGCCGATCGTCGCGTAATAATCATCGGGGCGCTTGTATTGATCATTGTCGAGCATCGCGCTCAGCACGTCGTTCGCGGTTTCGAAACGCCCAGCGAGTTCGCGCGTCGCGCCGTTGATCGTGCGGGTGAATTCCTCGGGGGTGATGCCCTTGTCGCCCAGGAAATCCTTGAAATCCTGTTGCAGCGCGGCGATCGAGGCGCCGGTCTTGTCCGCCTGCACCGGCGCGCGGACGTTGTAGGTGACATAGGTCGAATTCTGACCGATGCCGCCGAACGTGCCATAGGACCAATGTTTGTTCTCGCGCAGGTCCATGTTGATCCGCGAGAGGAAGCCGCCGCCGAGCACGTCGTTGGCGGTGCGCAGCTTCAGCACGTCGCTGCCGCTCGGCAGGCCGGTCAATTGCCCGGCGACGATCACCGATTGCGGCGAATCGGGCCGATCGATCAGCACGATCTTGGGCGCGGCCTGTTGGGCGGGGGTATCGATCGCCTTCGTGCCCGCCGCCCCGGTGCCGCGCCAATCGCCGAATTCCTTTTCGAGCAGCGGCTTGAGCGTCGCGAGCGGTTGATCGGAGACGATGAAGATCTTCGCTTTCTCCGGCCGCAGCCAGGCCTGGTAGAAGCCGACGACATCGTCGCGCGTCAGCTTCGCGACCGCCGCCGGATCGCCCGCCGCCGAAGCCGCTTTGGCATAGGGCGAGGCGCCGTAGACGAGCTTGGGGAGCACGCGATTGGCGAGCCCCTCGGGCTGGGTCAGTTCTTGCTGGATGCCGGCGAGCTGGGTGGCGCGCAGCCGGGCGATTTCCTTGTCCGGAAAGGCGGGGGTGCGGACGATGTCGCCGAACAAATCGATCGCGGCGGCCGCGTTGGCGCTCGGCACGGTCATGCTGACGAAGGTGCGATCGGCGCTGCTGCCGCCGCCGAAGCTCAACCCCAGCCGCTCGCGCGCTTCGGCGATCGCGACGCCGTCGAGCTTGGCGGTGCCTTCGTCGATCGTCTGCAGCGTCAACTGCTGGAGGCCCAATTTGTCGGCGGGATCGGCGACGATGCCGGCGTCGAAGGCGACATAGGCGCGGGTGACCGGAACGGCGCCGCGCTGCGCGTAAATCACCTCGATCCCATTGGCGAGCTTGGTCCGCTCGACCTTGGGGAAGCTGAGATCACCGGCGGCGCCGACCGCGGGGGCGGGCTCGGGGCGCGAATTGGCGGGCTTGAGTTCGGGCGCGGGCTTGGGCGCGACTTCCTTGGCGACGTCGGTCGAGGCATCGCGCGGCCCCGCGACGACGTTGATCGCATAGACCGGGCGGGAGAGCCATTTGCTAGCCGCCGCCTTGACGCTCGCCGGGGTCTGCGCGGCGAGCGCGGCGAGCTCCTTCTTGTAGAAACCGGGGTCGTTTTCATAAAGCGCGCCTTGGGCGAGCGCGACCGCCTTGCCCCCGAAGCCGCCGACCGATTCGAGCCCCTGAATCCGCCGCGTCGCCGCGGTGGTGACGGCGCGCTGCAATTCATCGGCGGTCGGGCCGTTCTTGACGAAATCGGCGATCACGTCGTCGAGCCGCTTTTCGGCCTGGGCGACATCGGCGCCGGGGCGCACGACCATCACCACCTGGAATAGCCCGATCTGCGACAGGCTGAGGACGCTCGCGCTCGCCTGCACCGCGAGCTTGTCCTCGCGCACCAACGTTTTCTCGAGCCGCGACGAAGCGAGCCCGCCGAGCACGCTCGCCGCCGCGTCGAGCGCGGGGGCGTCGGCCTCGCCGAGCCCCGGCACCGCCCACAGCCGCGTGACGAGCGTCGCCGCCACCCGGTCCTTGATCTCGACGCGCTTGGGCTCGGCGAGCGTCGGGATCGTGACCGTCGGGCGCACCGACTTCGGCCCCGGCTTGATCCGCCCGAAATATTTGGTGACGAGCGTCTTGGCGGTCGGCAGATCGATGTCGCCCGCCAGCACCAGCACCGCGTTGTTGGGGCCATAATGGTCGCGGAACCAGCTCTTCACGTCTTCCAGGCTCGCGGCATCCAGATCGGCGAGCGAACCGATGGTGGTGTGGCCATAGGGCGTGCCCTGCGGGAACAGCCCGCCGAAGATCGAATATTGCAGCAGGCCATAGGGGCGATTGTCGCCCTGGCGCTTTTCGTTCTGCACCACGCCGCGCTGCTCATCGAGCACTTCCTGCGTCACCGCGCCGAGCAAATAGCCCATGCGGTCGCTTTCCAGCCACAGCGTCTTTTCGAGCGCGGCGGTGGGAACCGTTTCGAAATAATTGGTCCGATCGAACGAAGTGGTGCCGTTGAGATCGGTCGCGCCGACTTGCTTCAGCGGCTCGAAGAAATCGCCCGGCGCGTTCTCGCTGCCGTTGAACATCAAATGTTCGAACAAATGCGCGAAGCCGGTCTTGCCCTTGGGCTCGTGCTTCGAGCCGACGTCATACCAGATGCTGACCGCGACCACCGGCGCCTTGCGATCGGTATGGACGATCACGCGCAGCCCATTGGGCAAAGTGAATTGCTGATAGGGAATATCGACGCGCTTGACGAGCGCTTCGACCGGCGCGGGCGCGGGCGCCTGGGCATGGAGCGGCGCGGCGAGCGCGGCGAGCGCGACGGTGGCGAAAAAGCGAAACTTCATGGACATCCTCTTCCCTGATGATCGATTCGATTGTTGATTCCGCCGTGATGGTAGCGAAAACAGTTGTAAACGCTAGGGTCGATACGCACGTTCTTGGTGGTTCGCGAGGTCCTTGGGATCGAACCAGACGGGTTTGAGCCGGTGCCGCGCGAACAACGCCGCTTGATCGGCGAAATGCGGCGAGCGCGGGCGGGTGGTCGCCGCGCCATAGGGCTGGATCGATTGCGAGGCGACGCGGCCGGTCTCGTCCCAGGCGATGAACATGATGAAGCTGTCGCCATGTTTCACCACGAGGCGCCCGTCGGGGGCTTCGTCCCAATTGCTCGCCGCGCGCAGCACATCGGCGCCACCGTCGAGCGGCAAGTCGACCGAACCATGGCGCAGCCGCAGCACTTGGCCAAGCGGCGGATCAATCCGCCCGAAATGCTTCGCCAGATGATCGGCGGCGTCCTTCAGCACTTGGCGCGGATCGGCCATGTCCTTGCGCGGATAATGCCAGCGATTGCCCGCGCGCAGCACGATCCCGGCGAGCGCGTCGGCGGGGTTCTTGCCGTCGAACGTCCAGTCCCAGCCTTTCAGCAGCCGCACCGCCTGTGCGAGCCGCGCGTCGCCCTTGGGGTCGACCGCCATCAGCCGCGCATACCAGCGCGCCGCCCAGCTTTGGCGGCTGACGGCGGTATCGAATTTGATCGCGTGCCATTCGGCCTCGCTCACCTTCGGGTCGGCGCCGAGCAATTCGATGCCGCGCGTCGCGCGGTTGGTGGTGTCGGTCTCGATGCCGAGCAGCGGCGAATGATCCTGGGGCTTGATCTCATAGCCCGCGCCGGCGGCCTGATAGGGCGTGTTGTTGGCGTTGACGAGAAAGCCCGAGCCCGGGTTCACGTTGCGCGGCACCATCGCCCAGGGCACGGTTCCCCGCGCGAGATCGCGCGAGGTATCGCCCGGCAACACCCGCGCGTAATCGAACCCGGCTTTGCGCACAGGGAACATCGCATTGTAGAAATGGGCGATGTTGCCGGCGGCATCGGCATAGATGAAATTGGTCGCCGGCACGCCCTGGATCGCGAGCGCGCGCTGCCACTCGGCGAAATCGCGCGCGCGGTTCAGCCGATAATATTCCTCGACCATCCGTAGCTGCCCGGCGCCCGCGTAATGCAGCGCATAGGCGCCCGATTTGTTGACGATCACCGGGCCATGGACCGAGCGATAGAGCGTCTTGGGCACCGGCAGCACGAACGGCCCCCAGAGCTTGACCGGCAGCCACGCCGTCTTCGCTTCCAGCGGCCGCCACGCGCCGTCGAAGCGATAGCTTTTCCCGTCCGCGCTCAGCGTGAGCTTGTAGAGATCGGTGAGGTCCGGCCGGTTGACGGTGTTGGTCCAGCCGAGCGTCTTATTGTGGCCGAGCAGCGGATAGGGGGCGCCGGGGAACGTCGCGCCCGCGAAATCCCAGCCGGTCTTCGAATGCACGACCAACTCATACCAGGCGACCGGCCCCGCCCAGGGCTGGTGCGAGTTCGAGATCAGCCGCGTCACCCCTTCGGCCGAGCGTTTGGGCGAAAGCGCGAAGGCGTTCGAGCCATTGTCGCTCACCGCGCGCGGCTCGGGCGCGCCGATCGGGAGGGCGGCGGGATCGGGGCTGTCGGGCGCGGCGCCCGCGCTCTCGCGCGGCAAGGGCTTGTCCTGCGTCAGCGCGCCGAGCACCGCGTCGAGCCCGAAGAAAAAGGGCGAGCGCAGCACGAAGCCCGTGGCGATGTCGCGGCCATTGACCGGGAAGAGCCGCGCGAGCCTCACTTCGCCCGGGTGTTTCGCCGCATAAAGGTTGAGCCCCGCCGCATAGCCATCGAGCAATGCGCGCACATCGGCCGGTTGCCGGTCATAATCGCGCGCGACGACCTCGCGCGCTTGCGTCAAATGCAGCGCGAAATCGACCGCTGCCCCTTCTTGGCCCGCGAGCGCCCCGAACCGCCCGCGCGTCATCGCGACGACTTGTTCGAGCGTTTCGAAATCATCCTCGGCATGGGCATAAGCGATGCCATAGGCCACGTCCGGATCGGTCGCGCCGAAGATATGCGGCACGCCGAAACCGTCGCGGACGATGCGCGTGTCGTAGCGGCGCGGCGCCGGGGGCGCTGCGGGCGTCGCGGCGAGCGGCTCCCAAACGGCGAGGCCGATCGCGCCCGCCCCGATCAGCCCACCCAGGCCGATCCCGATCCGCCGCCAAACCCCCATCGCATCCCCCTTTTTTGCCCTTACTAATCGGGGCGTGGCGCCGGGGCGAGGGGATTCATATCGCGGTCGCCACCGGACTTGTGTTGCATAATGGCAACACTATATCGAGCGCGGAGAAGGGCTGGAGCTTTATGAACCTCGAAAAATTCACCGATCGCGCCAAGGGCTTTTTGCAAGCGGCGCTCACCGTCGCGATCCGGCTGAGCCATCAGCGGATCACCCCCGATCATTTGCTCAAGGCGCTGCTCGAGGATGAGCAGGGGCTCGCGGCGGGATTGATCCGCTCGGCGGGCGGCGATCCCGCGCGCGCGACGAGCGCGGTGGATGCCGCGCTCGCCAAAATCCCCGCCGTCTCGGGCTCGGGCGCGCAGAGCCAGCCGGGGCTCGATAACGATGCGGTGCGCGTGCTCGACCAGGCCGAGCAAATCGCGACCAAGGCGGGCGACAGCTATGTAACGGTCGAACGGCTGCTGCTCGCGCTCGCCATGTCGAGCACCGAGGCGGGCAAGGCGCTCGCGGGGGCGGGGGTGACGCCGCAAAAGCTCAACGCCGCGATCGAGCAACTGCGCGGCGGCCGCACCGCCGACACCGCCGGCGCCGAGGATCGCTATGACGCGATGAAGAAATTCGCCCGCGATCTGACCCAGGCCGCGCGCGACGGCAAGCTCGATCCGGTGATCGGCCGCGACGAGGAAATCCGCCGCACCATCCAGATCCTCGCGCGCCGCACCAAGAACAACCCGGTGCTGATCGGCGAGCCCGGCGTCGGCAAAACCGCGATCGCTGAAGGCCTCGCTTTGCGCATCGCCAATGGCGATGTGCCCGATACGCTCAAGGACCGGCGGCTGATGGCGCTCGACATGGGCAGCCTGATCGCGGGCGCCAAATATCGCGGCGAGTTCGAGGAGCGGCTGAAGGGCGTGCTCGACGAGGTGCGCGGCGCGCAGGGCGACATCATCCTGTTCATCGACGAAATGCACACGCTGATCGGCGCCGGCAAAACCGATGGCGCGATGGATGCCTCGAACCTGCTCAAGCCCGCGCTCGCGCGCGGCGAGCTGCACTGCGTCGGCGCGACCACGCTCGATGAATATCGCAAATATGTCGAGAAGGACGCCGCGCTCCAGCGCCGCTTCCAGCCGGTGTTCGTCGGCGAGCCGACCGTGCCCGACACGATCAGCATCCTACGCGGGCTAAAGGAGAAGTACGAGCTGCACCACGGCGTGCGGATCACCGATGCCGCGATCGTGAGCGCGGCGACGCTTTCGAACCGCTACATCACCGATCGCTTCCTGCCCGACAAGGCGATCGATCTGATGGACGAAGCCGCCAGCCGCATCCGCATGGAAGTGGAGAGCAAGCCCGAGGAGATCGAAAGCCTCGATCGCCGCATCATCCAGCTCAAGATCGAACGCGAGGCGCTCAAGCGCGAGAGCGACGCCGCCTCGCGCGATCGGCTCGCGACGCTGGAGGGCGAGCTTGCCAATCTGGAGCAGCAATCGGCCGAACTCACCCAGCGCTGGCAGGCCGAGAAGGAGAAGATCGCGGGCGAGGCCAAGTTGAAGGAACAGCTCGACGCCGCCAAGCTAGAACTCGATCAAGCGCAGCGCGCGGGCGATCTCGCGCGCGCGGGCGAGCTTTCCTATGGCGTCATCCCCCAGCTGCAAAAACAGCTCGACGAAGCCCAGGGCGCGACCCAGGGCGCGATGCTGCGCGAGGAAGTGACCGCCGACGATATCGCCGCCGTCGTCAGCCGCTGGACCGGCATTCCGGTCGACCGGATGCTCGAGGGCGAGCGCGAGAAATTGCTCCATATGGAGGAAGCGCTCGGCAAGCGGGTGATCGGCCAGCGCGAGGCGGTGCGCGCGGTCTCGACCGCCGTCCGCCGCGCGCGCGCGGGGTTGCAGGACCCCAATCGCCCGCTCGGCTCCTTCCTCTTCCTGGGGCCGACCGGGGTCGGCAAGACCGAGCTCACCAAGGCGCTCGCCGAATTTCTGTTCGACGACCCGAGCGCGATGGTGCGGATCGACATGAGCGAGTTCATGGAAAAACACGCGGTCGCGCGGCTGATCGGCGCGCCGCCGGGCTATGTCGGCTATGAGGAAGGCGGCGTGCTGACCGAGGCGGTGCGGCGCCGGCCCTATCAGGTGGTGCTGTTCGACGAGGTCGAGAAAGCGCATGGCGACGTGTTCAACGTGCTGCTGCAGGTGCTCGACGATGGCCGGCTGACCGATGGGCAGGGGCGCACGGTCGATTTCACCAACACGATCATCGTGCTCACCTCGAACCTCGGCTCGCAATATCTGGCAGCCTTGGGCGATGGCGAGGATGTCGCCGCGGTCGAGCCGCAGGTGATGGAAGTGGTGCGCGCGCATTTCCGCCCCGAATTCCTCAATCGGCTCGACGAGATCGTGCTGTTCCACCGGCTGGGGCAGAGCGAGATGGCGCCGATCGTCGACATTCAGGTCGCGCGCGTCGCCAAATTGCTCGCCGAGCGCAAGATCGGCATCGAACTGAGCGCGGCGGCGCGCGCCTGGCTCGGGCGGGTGGGCTATGATCCGGTCTATGGCGCGCGACCGCTCAAGCGCGCGGTGCAGCGCTATCTGCAAGACCCGCTCGCCGATCTGATCCTGTCGGGCGGGGTGAAGGACGGCCAGCGCGTGGTGGTCGACGAAGGCGATGGCGCCTTGGTGCTGGCGGTGGGGTGAGGCGGAAAGAAGACGGACGCAGCAGTACTGGTTGCTGCGTCCGGACAAGAAAATCAGTCGATTTATGGGACCAGTATAATGCCATGACAACTTCTATTGTCCCCACCTTCCGGCGCCCATCGGCAAAAAATGCCCGCTACTAGGCGCGGAGGGGTGCCGCCCGGGGGATCGCTTCTGTCTCGACCGCCGGTACCGAAGGCCTGATCACAGGATACGCCGCACTCCCACATGCGATCGGGATAAGCAGCGTTGCATTGTCTAATGCAATCAACATAATTCGTGGGCGGTTCCTCCTGAGCCGCCGCCACGTTCGGGAACGACAGAGCTGACAAGCCAATTAAAGCATAAACATAGCGAAGCTTAGACATAAGCATCCCCTCATCATATCAATTCTACGAGAAACCCGTGAAATTTCATCGGGTAGAGTAAAGTTAGCATACTGTAATCATCTTTCAATGAAAAACGCGGGCGAACGAAGTTCGCCCGCGTTGATCATGTCCATTTTTTGCAAAAGCTAGAAACGAACCGCCGCCGAGAAGAGGAAACGCCGCCCCAGCGGGTCATAGAGCGAGGGGAAGGTGTTGCCGCTGTTGAACGTCGTCGAGCCGATCGTGTTGCCGACGTCGGGCGCGTTGTCGCCAAGCAGATTCTCGATCAGCAGGTTGAAGCGCAGATTCTTGCTCGCGTTGATGCCCAGCGACAAGTCGAGATAGTTGTACGCCGGGATACGGCGATAGGCACCGACGATCGTCGTCGGGCTGGTCGAGCCGAAGCTGCCCACCGTGCCCGCCGCCGGCTGCGTTGCCTGCGTGCGCGGCTCGTAAGTGGTCGGATCGAGGTGGCGCCACAGCAGCGAGAAGTCGAACGCATCGACCGATGCCGTCGTCCGCAAATTCCAGCTCCAGCGCGGCGACAGACGGTCATCGCACGAGACGCTGTAGAAGCCGGCGCATTCGCGGATGAAGCTCGACGGGTTGGACTGGAAGCGTTGACGATCGGTATAGTTGCCGTTGAACTGCCAGTTCATGTTCACCGCCCCGAAGCGGCGGGTGTAGGTCGCGGTGAAGTCGACGCCGCGGGTTTGCAGGAAGCCGAGGTTCGACAGCTGCAAAATGATGCCGCGCGTGACGTCCGGCGCGCCGCTCAAGCCGCCGGTGAGCGGATCGCGCGAAATCGACCGGCAGCGGATGTCGTTCGGATCGGCCTGGCTAAAGCAGCCGTTGACGATGTCGGCAACCGTCGGATTGGTGATCGCGCCGGTGACGTTGATCTCATACCAATCGACCGTCGCGGTGAAGCCGCGGAAAATGCCGCCGAACGCGCTGCCCGGTTGAATGACGATCCCGACCGTGTAAGTCGTAGCGGTTTCGGGCTGCAAAGCGGGATTGCCCCCGGACGTCACGTTGATTTGCCCCGCGTTCGGGCGCGGGATGCCGCCCAGGCGCGACGCGGGAAGCCCGGCGGCGGCGAGCTGCGCCCGGCACAGCGGCGCGGCGGCGGCCTGCAAGCCAAGATCGAGCTGGCAGGGATCGACCGCCAAATTGCCGAGCCCAGTGCTGACCGGCGCGAACAATTCACCAAGGTTGGGGGCGCGCACGGCGCGGGTATAGGTGCCGCGGAAGCTGATTTCGCGGATCGGCGCATAGTTGCCGCCGAACTTATAGGTCCAGTTGCCGCCCGAGTTCGAATAATCGGCGTAACGGAAGCCGGCCTCGACGTTCAGATTGTGGAGGAACGGCTTGTCGGTTACCAGCGGGAAGTTGACTTCGCCGAAGCCTTCGCGCGAGAAATAGCTGCCGTTGATCGTGGTGAAGGCGCCGCCCGAGCCCAGGATCTGGCCCGGCGTGCTCGATGGCAAATCGCCGAACTGGCCGCCGCTATAGCGACGATATTCGCCACCGAACGCGACCGCGAGCGGCTTGTCGGTCCAGGGTGTATGGAAGCCGAAGTCGCCGGAGATCAGGCCTTGCACATCGGCGAAACGGGTATTGATGAAGGTGGTGGTCGGCACGCCGAGATAGGTGATCGCCTCGGGGCTCAGCGTGCCCGCCGCGCCGAAGATATTGGTCGGCACGCAGCCCGCCGGCGAGCCGGTCGGGCAGTTGCGCAAGCCCGCCTGGAGGCGGTCGGCGAGCGCGGTGCCGGTGTTGGTGTTGCGGCGGTTGGCCTCACCATATTGGACGAAGCCTTCCCACCGCAAGTTGCTGATCAGCTTGCCGCGCAAGCCGAAGTTCACCTGGAACAAATTGCTCTCGAACACCTGCACGCGCGGCCCGCTCTCGACGAACCGGCGGCCGATCTGCACGCTGATTTCGCGTCCCGCCGCGATCGCGGTCGGGCAGTCCGCCAAGCCGGCGAAGGTGCACAATTGGGTGCGCTGCGTCGCTGTCAGGAACTGGTTGTTGAGCGGCAGCTGGAAGGTGTTCGAGAAGCTGCCGGTCGGCGCAAGGTTCTGCACCACGCGCGAGCGCGTGTAGAAGCCCTCGGTGTAAAATTCGACGTTGGGCACGAATTCGTAATGCGAGGCGCCATAGATCGTCCAACGATCATTGGGCGTCTGATACAGGTTCAGCGGGTTGAAGTTGTAATCCGACTGGCCGGGGATGATCGTCCCCGAGGCCGGGTCGAATTGCGCGCCGCCGAAGAACGGCGCCGTCGCCGGCACCGGGGTGAACAAGGTCGCCGGCACCGCCGTTGGCGACCCCTGGGGGGCACCCACCGTCGCCGCCGCGCAGCCGCCGGGCGCCGCGTTCTGCGCCGCCGTGCAGGTCGATTGGCGCGAAACCAGGCCGAGGTCGCGATCGCCTTGCAGCACCGGCTTCACATTGACATAGCTCGCGGCGAACAGGACGTTACCCTTGCCGTCGTCGAAATTGGCGCCGGTCAGGAAGTCGAGCCGGTAATTCTGGCCGTCGCCGAGCTCGGTGATGCCGTAATTGGCGCGAACGTCGATGCCCTGGAAATTTTGCTTGGTGACGAAGTTCACCACGCCCGCGATCGCGTCGGCGCCATAGGAGGTCACCGCGCCGCCGGTCAGCACGTCGGCGCGCTCGATCAGCGCGACCGGGATGATGTTCAAGTCGACGACGTTGCCCAGCGTCGAGGGAACGACGCGGCGGTTGTTGAGCAGCACCAGGTTGCGGTTGGTGCCCAGGCCGCGCAGGTTGAAGGTCGAAGCGCCACCCTGGCCGTTGTTCACCTGGGTGCCGATGCCCGCCGAGGTGCCCGGCAGCTGGCGCAGCACTTGCTCGATCGATTGCGGCTGGCGCAGATTGAGTTCGGCCTCGCCGATCACGCCGACCGGGCTCGCCTGCTGCAGATCGGGCCGGTTGATGCGCGACCCGGTGACGACCACGTCCTGCGGCGCCTCATCGGTCGCGGGCGCGCTTTCCACCGGCTGGGTTTGCGCCCAGGCCGGCGCGGCGGCGATCAGGGCGCCGAGCGCGGCGGTCGAGGCCAGCAAACGGCTCAATTTCAGTGCCATGAATTTCGATCCCCTTCATTGTGCCCCTCGCTGGGGCGCATGTGCGTTGCGACGCACGAAAATTTTACGGAACGGCACGTTCCGGCGCGCTTTGATACCGAGTTGATGGACGCGGAACAATGCGCTGGGTTACCAACCTTTATCTTTTCCCAACCGCTGTAACTGTTGTGCAACAGGTGTGGTTGCGGCGATCCGCCCCGCGGCGTAATGGTCCGTCGCGGTCAGCGGGGAATTGCCGATGATTTTCGAAATGTTGCTAGGGTCGTCGCTCGCGCTCGCCGAGGAGGCGCAACCGCCGCTCGCCGCGCTGCAGGCGTGCCGCGCGATCGCCGAGGATGCGGCGCGACTCGCGTGCTTCGATCGCGCGGCGGCGGCGTTCGACTCGGCGGTGAAGGAAAAATCGGTGGTGGTGGTCGACCGCGCGACGCTCAAACGCGCGCGCGAGCGCCAGTTCGGCATGGCCAAGCGCGAGGACCCGGTGTTCACCGAGGCCAAATTGCCCGAGCCGCGCCGCTTGCAGGCCAAATTGCTCTCGGTCCAGCCAGCGGGCGCCTTTCTGCTGCTCGCGGTCGACGGCGGCGGGCTGTGGCAGACGACCGAGGCGGCGCTCGCGCCGCCGCGCCCCGGGACGATGTTGGTGATCGAAAAGGGCGCGATGGGCGGCTATTTCATCAGCTATTCGGGCCGCGGCGTTCGCGCGCGCCGGCTGAAATGATCCGGCCGAATTGACTATGCCACAATAAAACTATGCCACAATAAAAGGGCGGCGCCGAAGCCCGGCGCCGCCCCAGTTTCTTGGCGATCCGCCGAGCTTACAGGCTGACCTTCACCCCGCCGCGGAATTGACGGCCGAAGATACCGTTCCCCGCCTGAACCGGGTTGTAGAGATAGGCGCCATAAGTGACCGGATCGATCGGCGGCAACGCATCGACCAGGTTGATGACGTTGAAATAGAAGCTGAACCGGTCGTTGATCCGCACGTTCGTGTTCATGTCGATGGTAATATAGTTGCTCACGCGCGGGCCGTTGCCCGGATAGCCCGGGAACAGGCCGCCGTCGCGGTAACCCGTGCCCTGGTCTTGCGCCGACAAGTCATAGCCCGACACGTAATTGACCGTGCCGCTCACCGCGAGCGGGCCGGTTTCGATCGTGTTGGTCCAATGGCCGCGCCAGCGGAAGGTGCCCGAACCGGCGGTCAAGTTGAAGTTACCGAGGGTGTCGACATATTGCTCGGTCGTGCCGTCGGGGAAAGTCGTGCTCAGTTCGAGCAGCAAGCTCGCCTCGAGGTTCGACGTCCATTTGAACGCGCCGAAGTTGAACCGGCCGGTCGCGCCGAAGTCGATACCTTCGGACTTTTGCCGGTTGGCGTTGATCAGCTGCGATTGCACGAAGGCGATACGCGGCTGGGCGTTGGGATTGGCGACGTCGACGGCATCGGGGACGACGACGTAACCCGCCGGGATCGGCTGGCCGGCATAATAAGCCGCCACCGCCGGCGCGCTCGACGGCGCGGTGATCACGCCCGTCTTCTCGATGTTGAAATAATCGACGGTGAGCGTGATGTTGCGGATCGGCTCGACGACGAGGCCGATCGTATAGCTGCGCGAGCGTTCCGGCGCCAAATTCGGCGACGCCAGCGTGGTGAGGCCGATCGAATATTGCGTCAGATATTGCGGGCAGGCGGTCGCCGCCGTGGCGTTGACGGCGCACGCCGCGCCATATTGCGCGCGGAAGTTCGCCGGAATGTTGGTCACCGTCTGGCTGACATAGCCCGTGGTCGGCAGCGCATTGGCTTCGGCGAAGCTGGGAATGCGGAAGCCTTCCGAATAGGTGCCGCGCACCGTGACCTGGCGGATCGGGGTCGCCTTGAACCCGAATTTGGGCGAGAAGGAGCTCTGGCCCGACGAATAAGTGTCGTAGCGACCCGTGGCGCTCAGCTCGAGCTTGTCGAACACCGGCGCCGAGACTTCGTAGAAACCGCCATAGACGGTGCGGCTCCCCACCGTGCCGAAGGCGTTGAGCGTGAAATAACGCTGCGTCGGCCCGCGATTGTCGGGGTTTTGGCTCGGGCTGTTGACCGCTTCGTAATAGACCGTCGCGCCGACACCGACCTGGATCGGCCCGCCGGGCAAGCGGAAGAAGCCGCGGTTGAACGAAACTTGCGCCTGATACAGATCCGACGAAGCATTGGTGATGTTATCGGGGCGCACGAAATTGTTGATCGCCGCGCTGTTCGCCGCCGGGTTGACGAAATTATACGAACCGTCGCCGATCACGTCGAGCAGGCTCTGGATATAGACATAGCCGCGCGCGAGCCGGCGCAAGTCGGTGTGCATCGCGGTCGCGTCGAAGCGATAGTTGACGTCGTCCAAGATCGTGCCGCCGATGCCGAAGGCGGCGCGATACACGCGGTTGCGCGTTTCGTTATACACCGGCTCCTGGAAGCGACCGGTGAGGCGCGCGACCTGGCCCAGCGCCGCGAACGGGTTGTTCGGGTTGAGGCGGCGGTCGGCGGCGGTGTCGCAATTGACCCGCGCCGCGCAGACGAACACCGGCAGCGCGAGCACGCCCGAGCCCGGCGCCAAATTGGGCGATTGCGGGGTCGAGGTGGAGAATTGCGGGAAGAGGATGCCGGTCGGCGCGTTGCCGCGGATCGTCGGCGGGAAGCCGGTGTAGCTCGACCGGGTCTGCTGGAAGTTGAGCTCCAGATAGGCCTCCGACGCGTCCCCGATCTTGGCGGTGAAGCGCGCCGAGCCGCCGAAGCGCTCGATCAGCGGCGTCACGACCTGATAATCGCGCACATAATCATTTTGGCAGATGATGCCCGAAGGCGCCGCCGCCCCCGCCGCGACGAGTTCGGCCGCCGACAACGTCGTCGAGCTGCCGCCGATGCACGGCAGATTGTTCAGCTTCTGATAGCGACCTTGCGGCGCGCCGCCGTTTTGAACGCCGTTCGCATAGCCGACATTGCTATAGGGCCGAACGTAAAAGTCATAAGGCAGCACGAAGCCGGTATAGCTGCCATCGGGGTTGCGGCCGTTTAAGATGTTGTTCGGGCCGCCGATGCCGGTTTCGTCGGCGGTGTTGAACGGCGCCTCGAGATCGCGGTTATAAACCTTCTCGCTGCGGAAATAGAAACCGCTGATATAGGCGTTGAACCCCTTTTCGTTCAGATCGCCAATGCCCGCGGTCAGCGTCAGCCGCTGGTTCGCGGCGATGCCGCGTTCGGCGATGCCGGCCTCGGCGCGGCCCGAAATGCCCTTGAAGCTCTTCTTGGTGATGATGTTGACAACGCCCGCGATCGCGTCCGCGCCATAGCTCGACGAGGCGCCGTCGCGCAGCACTTCGATCCGCTCGACGATATCGTCGGGAATGGTGTTGAGGTCGACGAAGTTGCGCGAGCCGTCATCGGCGAGCGGATAATAGGCCGCGCGCAGACCGTCGAACAGCACCAGCGTCGAGTTGGTCGACAGACCGCGCAGCGAGATCGACGACGCGCCGGCGGCGAAGGCGCCGTTCGCGGTGAACGAATTGGTGAGCGAGGGACCATTGTTCGACGACAGCTGCTGCAGCGCGTCTTGCACGGTGTTGATCGCGCGGCTGTCGAGCTCGTCGGTGGTGAGCGTTGTCACCGGAGAAATCGTCTTGTTGCCTTTGAACAGCGTCCCGGTGACGACCACTTCGTCGGCGCTCGAGCCCTGATCCGCGTCCGCCCCTTGCGCCGCGGTCGCCTGGCCCTGGGCGGGGGCGGTCTGCGCGAGCGTCGGCGTCGCGGCGAGCGCCACGGCGAGCGCGACGCCGCCGGCCCCAGCGCGCAGCAGCGCCCGGCTGGTGGAGTTAAGCATAGCCATCGTAATATCCCCTTTTGTCTCGACCGATCGCTCGTTTGCCGTAACGATCGTGCGGCCGACCCTATGGCTGGGCACGGTTCCGCGAGACGTGAAGCTGACTTGCATCAGGGCCTAAGTAAATAACCCGACGCATAGATGAAGAAATCACAATCCAAGCCAATTCATGCCGATCGCGAAACGGTCGACGAGGGTCGATACTCGATTGTGGATCTGTAATTATTTGGTCGACGGCATCGGCCCGGCCACGAGCAGCGGATCGATCCGCGCCTCGCGCCAGCGCAAGCTCCAGTGGAGATGCGGGCCGGTCGCGCGCCCCGTCTTGCCGATCGCGCCGATCACTTGGCCGCGACTAACGCGCTGGCCGCGCTTCACGTCGATCCGCGACAGATGCAGGAACGAACTCGATAGCCCCATGCCGTGATCGATCATCAGCAAATTGCCCTCGAGCGTGAAGGGGCGGTCGGCGGCGAGCACCACCACGCCATCGGCGGGGGCGAGCACTGGTGTGCCCTCGGGCCGGGCGATGTCGGCGCCCGAATGATAGCTGCCCGCCTCGCCATTCGCATAGATGCGCTGCGCCCCGAACAACCCCGAAAGCCGCCCGGTCGCGGGCCAGAGCAGGGGCTGGCGCCAGCCCTCGGCCGAAGTCGTCATATGGCGCGCGGCGTCGATTTGCGCGATTTCGCCCGGGCGCGTCGCTTCGAATTCGGCGGTGGGCTGGGCGATTTTGGGCAGCGTCGGCAGCCGCTCGATCCGCCAGGCGCGCGGCGCGATCGCGAGCGTCTGGCGGATCACCTCGCCATTCGAAAGCGTGGCGCTGAGGGTGAGGCTCGGCGGCGCGTCGCGATCGAAGGCGATCAGGAAGCGCCCGTCGCGCGCGATCGGCACGCTTTGGTCGCCAAGCTCCAGCAAGGTCGTGCCCGCCGGCACGATGCCCTGCGCCGCGCCGCCCTGCACCAGCGGCCCTTCGAGCTTGAACGGGCTCGCCGGCGCTTGCGCCACGACCGGCGCCGCCGCCGCGATCAGCGCCCAGGCGAGCCCCCGCGCCGCGCTCACCCCGCCATCGCCTCCATCGCGATTTGGGCGCTCGCATAGGCTTCCTGCCGGGCGACGTTCCAATAGCGCAGCGCATCGAGCGGGATGCGCTGCCCGCTCACCGCGCAGAGCACGTGATCGCCCTGCGACAACACGCGAAACCCGTTCGCCATATAATGCAGCCGGGCGGTGCGGTTGCTGTTCGAGACGAGCATCATCGGCCTTCGTGCTTGGAGCTTAGAGCAGGCTCGGCTGCTCGGATATGGGTTTGACATAGGGCTTGGCCGCGCCGCGCTCAACCCGCGCCTCGACCCGTCCGTCGCCGAAATGGAGCGTGAGCGATTGCGCGGCGCGCGCGGCGGCGGCGCTCGTCACCACCGCGCCGTCCTTGGCCGACACGCGGACATAGCCGCGTTTCAGAAGCGCATCGGGGTTGACCGCCTCGACCAGCCGCTCGGTCCGCTCGAAATGCGCGCGCGCGGCGGCGAGCTGGCGGACGAGCAATTGCGGGCGCAGCAGCGTGGCGGCGCGCTCGACCTGCGCGCGGGCGCGGGTGAGGCGCGCGTCGAGCGCGCGATCGAGCCGGGCGCTCGCCTCGTCGAGCCGCTGGCGCTGCGGCGCGAGGAGTGCGTCGCGGCGCGGAAGCAGGCGCGCGACGAGTTCCAGCCGCTCGCGCCCGCGCGCCACATAACGCCGCGCGCAGCGTTCGCTCCGCACCCCCAGCCCATCGACCGCGGCGATCAGCTCGGCGCGCACCGGCACCGCCATTTCGGCGGCGGCGGTTGGGGTGGGGGCGCGGCGATCGGCGGCGAAATCGGCGAGACTCGTGTCCGTCTCATGCCCGACCGCGGAGATGACGGGAATCGAACAGGCCGCGATCGCGCGGACGACCGCCTCCTCGTTGAACGCCCAGAGATCCTCGATCGAGCCGCCGCCGCGCGCGACGATCAGCAGATCGGGGCGCGGCACGGGGCCGCCCGGGGCGAGCGCGTCGAAGCCGGCGATCGCGCGCGCGATTTGGCCGGCCGCGCCCTCGCCCTGCACCAGCACCGGCCAGAGCAGCACATGGCTGGGGAAGCGATCCGCCAGGCGGTGGAGAATGTCGCGGATCACCGCGCCGGTGGGCGAGGTGACGACGCCGATCACGCGCGGCAGATAGGGGAGCGGCTTTTTGCGCGCGGGCTCGAACAGGCCTTCGCTCGCGAGTTTCGCCTTCAGCCGCTCGAACAGCGCCATCAGCGCGCCTTCGCCCGCGAGTTCCAGCCGATCGATCACGATCTGATATTTGCTGCGCCCGGGGTAAGTCGTCAGCCGCCCGGTCGCGATCACTTCGAGCCCATCTTGCGGGGCGAAGGCGATGCCGCCGAAGCTGCCCTTCCAAATCACCCCGTCGATCAGCGCGCCATCGTCCTTCAGCGCCAGATAGGCATGGCCTGAAGCCGCGCGCTTATAGCCAGACACTTCGCCGCGCAGCCGCACATAGCCGAACGCGCCCTCGACCGTGCGCTTCAACTGCTGCGAGAGTTCCGAAACGGTGAGGGGGGCGGCGTTGTCGCCCGGGAGCGACTCGGCTACCAGCCGGGGCATGTCTGAACTCATCAACGTCCTGCTTCTGGGCGGCGGGGGGCGCGAACATGCGCTGGCGTGGAAGCTCGCGCAATCGCCCTTGCTCGGTCGCCTCTACGCCGCGCCGGGCAATCCGGGAATAGGGGCGCATGCCGAATTGGTGGCGCTCGACGCGGGCGACCCTCCGGCGGTCGCGCGCTTTTGCGCCGAGCGAGACGTCGGCCTGGTGGTGATCGGGCCCGAGGCGCCGCTGGTCGCGGGGCTGGCGGATGATTTGCGCCAGCGCGGCATCGCGGTGTTCGGCCCCAGCGCGGCGGCGGCGCGGCTCGAAGGGTCGAAGGGCTTCACCAAGGCGCTGTGCGCGGCGCACGGCATTCCGACGGCGGCGTTCGAGAGCGTCGAGAGCTTGGCCGAGGCGCGCGCGGCGCTCGATCGTTTCGGGGCGCCGGTGGTGGTGAAGGCCGATGGCCTCGCCGCCGGCAAGGGGGTGACCGTCGCCGCGACGCGTGCCGAGGCCGAGGCCGCGCTCGACGCGATCTTCGCCGGCCCCGGCGCGCGCGCGGTGATCGAGGAATTTCTGGAAGGCGAGGAAGCGAGCCTCTTCGTGCTCGCGCACGGCACCGATTACGTCCCCTTCGGCTCGGCGCAGGATCATAAGCGGGTGGGCGAGGGCGACACCGGCGCCAATACCGGTGGGATGGGCGCCTATAGCCCCGCGCCGGTGCTCACTCCCGAACTCGAGGCGCGCGCGCTCGCCGAGATCGTCGCGCCGACCCTGAACGCGATGGCGGCGGCGGGAACGCCGTTCGCGGGGGTGCTCTATGCCGGGCTGATGCTCACGCGCGAGGGGCCGAAGCTGATCGAATACAACGTCCGCTTCGGCGATCCCGAATGCCAGGTGCTGATGGCGCGGTTGGACAGCGACCTGCTGCCGCTGCTGCTCGCGGTCGCGCGCGGCAAGCGCGTTCCGGCGCCGCGCTTCGCCGAGGAGAGCGCGCTCACGATCGTCTATGCTGCGCGCGGCTATCCGGGGACGCCCGAGGCCGGGGGCGCGATCGGCGGGCTCGCGGCGGCCGAGGCGGCGGGCGCGACGGTGTTCCACGCCGGCACCGCGCTGGAGGCGGGGCGGCTGGTCGCGCGCGGGGGGCGCGTGCTCGCCGTCACCGCCCGCTCGCAAAATCTCGCCAGCGCCGCCGCGCGCGCCTATCAAGCGGCGGAGCTTATTGATTTCCCAAGCGGTTTCTATCGCCGCGACATTGGCTGGCGCGAATTGGCGCGGCAAGCGGGAGAGGGTTGATGGAAGCACGCGACATTGCGACGCCGGCCTGGATGACCCCCACTTTCTTCGTGCTGATCGGCATCGGCGTCGTGTTGGCGCTCGCGATCATCATCTGGGGCACGATCCGCCGCCGCGCGAAGGCCGCCGAGCGCCGCCGCGCCGAGGCGCACGCGCCGCCCCTGGGCTTCGCCGCGCCGGACGCCGAGTCGATCGCGCCGCCCCCC
>LWDI01000043.1:405-29563 GCA_002083475.1 Proteobacteria bacterium SG_bin5 | reverse complement strand
CGCTTAATTTCCTGTCTAGACGGGGAATGGAACTTGCCGTTCGCCGGACTTCAGCGGTCCCGCGCCGGTTTGCCGTGGCGTCTGAGTCGCCGCTCCCATGCCCCTTTGACGGACAATTGCCGCGTGGTCGGCGGGTCCGCCCGTTCGTTCCGCGCGGTATCACCGGTTCCGGCTCGGGCGACCGAGGCGGGGCCTCGTTACGTGGAGAATGGCATGGATCGTGCTCAAAAGGCCGAGCGCGTCGCCGAGCTGAACCGCACTTTCGCCGAGGTGGGCGTGGTGGTCGTCACCCGCAATCTCGGCATGACCGTGGCGCAATCAACCGCGCTGCGGAACAAGATGCGGGACGCCGGCGCGAGCTATAAGGTCTCGAAGAACAAGCTTGCCAAGATCGCGCTGGGTGGCACCGACTATCTCTCGCTGGGCGATATGCTCACCGGGCCAGTCGGGCTCGCCACCTCGGTCGATCCCGTGGCCGCGGCGAAAGTCGCGGTCGATTTCGCCAAGACGACCGACAAGTTCGTGATCGTCGGCGGCGCGATGGGTTCGACCGTCCTCAACGAAGATGGCGTGAAAGCGCTGGCGACGATGCCGTCGCTGGACGAACTGCGCGCCACGATCATCGGCTTGCTCCAGGCGCCCGCCGCCAAGCTCGCCTCGATCACGCAGGCGCCGGCCGCGCAACTCGCGCGCGTCTTCAACGCCTATGCGGAAAAGGACAAGGAAGCGGCCTGATCTGGCTTTCGACCCTTGGGCGGCACCCCAGGCTGGGACCGCCCGATCATCATGAGATGCCAGCCTTCGCTGGCATGACGGCACATTGAACGGAGATTGAACATGGCAGACCTGAATGCGCTGGTTGACCAGCTGAGCCAGCTGACCGTCCTCGAGGCGGCCGAACTTTCGAAGCTGCTCGAAGAAAAGTGGGGCGTCTCGGCGGCGGCCCCGGTGGCCGTCGCGGCGATGCCGGGCGGCGGCGGCGGCGCGGCCGCGCCGGTCGTCGAAGAGAAGACCGAGTTCGACGTGATCCTCACCGGCGACGGTGGCAAGAAGATCAACGTCATCAAGGAAGTCCGCGCGATCACCCAGCTCGGCCTGACCGAAGCCAAGGCGCTCGTCGAAGGCGCGCCCAAGGCGGTCAAGGAAGGCATTTCCAAGGCCGACGCCGAGAAGATCAAGGCGCAGCTCGAAGCCGCCGGCGCGACCGTCGAGATCAAGTAAGCTTTTTCGCTTGCTGGTATCGGAAGGGCCGCTCCCTGTTCGGGGGCGGCCTTTTTTTGTCTCACGCGAAGACGCTAAGACGCCAAGGATGTTGGCCTCACACGAAGCCACGAAGCCACTAAAATGGGGACGAGAAGCCGTCGCCCCAGCGAAAGCTGGGGCCTCTGCGCCATGGAGCACCCCACTCAAGCAAGCCACGCAAAATTAGCAACGCGCCCCAACCGTTCGTGCCGAGCTCGTCGAAGCACCGTTCTTATTCTCGGCGGCCGCAAGAAAATACGGCCCTTCAACGAGCGCGGGGCGAACGATGCAAATTCAACGGGGGGCGCCACGCGCTCAAGGCCTCGGCTTTCGCCGGGGGGACGCTTTTGATCGCGCCGCCTTAGCGGCTTCCCTTCGTGGCTTCGTGGCTTCGTGTGAGGCCCTTTTACTTCTTCGCGCCTTCGCGCGAGAAAAACCTACTCCCCCTCCTCGATCAGCGCTGGTTCACCATAGCGCGCCAAGGCCTCCACCGGCGCCGCCTCCTCGATCTCCTTCGCGCCGGTATCGACGTTCAAATCGCGGAACTTGCGCGCCGTCACCAGCGCGCGGCTCTCGAAGCTCGAGACGAAGGCGTTGTAATTATTGACCGCGCTCGTCAGCCCCACGCCCACCTTGCGCAAATCGCCCGCCGCCTTCGCCAGCCGCTCGTAAAGCTCCTTGCCCAGCCGGCCGATCTCGGCGGCGTCGCGCGCGAGTTTTTCCTGGCGCCAGATCGAGGCGATGGTCTTGGCGATCGCGACCAAATTGGTCGGCGTGGCAATCAGCACGCGGCGCTCGAACGCATCGTCCCACAGCTTCGAATCCTGCTCCAAAGCGGCCGAGACGAAATGTTCGCCCGGCACGAACATCACCACGAAATCGAGCGTTTCCTTGAACTGCGCCTGATAGGCCTTGTCGCCCAGCGTCTTCATATGCGCGCGGATCGCCGTCGCGTGCGCCGCGAGCCCAGCCGCGCGCCCCGCCTCGTCCGCCGCCTCGAACGCGTCCTGATAGGCGTTGAGCGAGACTTTGGCGTCGACGATCAGCGTCCGCCCCCCGGGGATGCGGATCACCACGTCGGGGCGTAGCCGGCCGTCCTCGCCCGACACGCTCACCTCGGTCTCGAAATCGCAATGTTCGGCGAGACCGCAACTTTCGAGCACGTTGCGCAGCTGCTGCTCGCCCCAGCGCCCGCGCGCCTTGGGGGCGTTGCGCAGCGCGTTCACCAGCCGCGCCGCCTCGCTGCTCACCTTTTCCTGGCCCTGGCGGAGCTCGGCGAGCTGGCCTTTCAATTGATCGAAGGCGCTCGCCCGCTCGGCCTCGACCGCTTTCACCGACGCCTCGTAAAGCGACAGCCGCTCGCCGACAGGGGCGAGCGCGGCGTTCAAATTGCGCCGCGCGAGTTCTTCGGATTCGCGGAAGCGTTCGTCGGCGCGCTGGAGGAATTTCTGCTGCGCCTCGTTGAGCAGCCGCCCGGCGACGTCGCTGAACTGATGCGCCATCGCCTCCTTGGCGTCGCGAAATTCGGCGAGCCGCGCCTCGAACGCCTCGGCCTGAGCGGTGAGCTTGGCGAGTTGCGTGCGCGCCGCCTCGCGCTCGTCGCGCACCGCGTCGAGCAGTTCCTGCGTTTCGCCAAGCGCGCGCCCGCGTTCCTCGGCGAGCGCGGCCGCCGCCTCGGCGCGCGCCTCGGCGCCCGCCAGGTCACGGATCGCGGCGCGGAAATCCTCGGTACGCGCGTCGCGCTCGGCGGTGAGATTGGCGATGTCGCGCCCGCGCAACAGCCACCCCGCGCCCAGCCCCAGCAAAACGCCCAGCACCGCCAGGCCAATTCCGATCGCGTCCACGCCGCTTCCCCCTGATGGAACGAAGCGGGAATCTACGCGGGCGCGCCCGGCAAGGCAATCAAAGGTTAGCGGCCGCGATAAGATCGGCAGCCAGCCCGAATAGCCCCCCGCCTACGCGGGAATGACGGCTTGACGGGAAGGGCAAGCCCGTCCTCACCGTCATTCCCGCGCAGGCGGGAACCCATTCCGGCTGGCCCCGCTCGGAGGGCGCGACCGTGCGCGCCCCTCAAATCGACGTCGTCAAATCGGTCAGCCACTGCGGCGAGTTGCTGACGATCACGCCTTCGACGATATGGTCGCCGCCGGTGAGGATCAGCACCCCGACCAGCGCGAGCACCGTGCCGAGCACGCGCTTGCCGCCCTGCCCCGCGCTCAGCAGCTTGCCGCGCATCCGCGCGAAGACCGAGCGGGTGGCGAAGGACAGGCCGACCAGCACGCTCGCGATGCCGAGCGCGAAGAACGCCATCACCAGCGCGACGCCGGCGAGGTTCTGGCCCTGCGCAGCGAGCACGGTCGCCGCGCCCAGCGTCGGACCGACGCACGGGCTCCACACCAGCCCGAGCAACGCGCCGATCGCGAACTGGCCGGCGAGCCCGAAGCGTTCGAGCCCGGCCTGCCGCCGCGACGCCCAATCGGCGAGCGGCGCGGCGGCATTTTGCAGCATATATTGCAGCCGGGGCACGAGCAGCGCGATGCCCGCGAGCAGCAGCAGCACCGCCCCGGCATAGCGCACCCAATCGCCGTCGAAGCCCGACGCCGCGCCCACCGTCGCCAGCGCGAAGCCGACGCCGGTGAACGACACCACCAGCCCGCTCGCCAGCGCGATCGGGCCATGTTTGTGGCTCTGCGCCGCGCTGCCGAGCACGATCGGCACGAGCGGCAGCACGCAAGGGCTGAGGATGGTGAGCGCGCCCGCCGCATAGGCGAGCAGTGGGTTCAGGCTTTCGGCGGCCATGGCTTAGTTGACCGCGGCGGCGAGCAGATCGTTGATCTGCGTCTTGTCGGTCTGGAATTCCAGACGGCTGACTTCCTTCTTGCCCTTATAGGCGATCAGCGTGCCCTGCTTGTGGACGCCGAGGCCACGCCACACGTCCTTCTGGGTGTCGTAATCGACTTCGAAGATCGTCAGCTTGTTATATTTGTCGGCCGCGATCGCGCTCTGAATGGTCTTGTGCTGCGAAGCGCACACCGGGCACCAGGGCGCCTTGACGTCGACGACGATCGCCTTGCCCGCGTTCTGCGCGGCGGTGAAATCGGACGCGGTGAATTTCTTCACCTCGGCGGCCTGAGCGGGGACGGCGAAAGCAACGAGGGCGGCGGCGGCCACGGGGAAAATCGAGCGGATCATGGAGGAGCTCCTGGTTCCTGGCGCCGCCACCATGGCGACGCTCGCCCCCCTTTTCGCGGTCGCGGCAAAAAGGGTTACACGCGATCACGCATTGATGAACGGCGCGAGTTCGGCCTCGAGCCCGCCCGCCCCGGCTTGATCGAGCAAGGCGGTCGTCTCGCGCTGCGGCAAGGCGCGGCGCTCGCGATAGAGCACGATGCTTCGGCAGCGCCGCACCTCGGCGGGATCGCGGGTGCTGACGACGATGCCGATGCCATCGGCGGTCAACGCCTCGAGCCATTCCCAAATATCGTGCCGGGTCGCCGTGTCGAAGCCGCTGGTCGGCTCGTCGAGCAACAGCAGCCGCGGGCGATGGATCACCGTCGCGACGAACTGCACGCGCCGCGCCCAGCCCCCGGTCAACTCGCTGAACCGCGTGTCGAGCACCGGGCGCAGGCCATAATGTTCGACCGCGCCGGCGACCGCGCGATGCGCGGCGAGCACGCCATGCGCCTCGGCGCTCTGGCTGAGATTCTGCAGCACGGTGAGATCGGGAAAAAGCCCCAGGCGCTGCCCCATATAGCCGATCCGGCCGCGACGCTCGGGCTGGGGGGCGAGGACGTCCTCGCCCAGCACTTGCCCACGCCCGCGATCGGGGCGGAGCAGCCCCGCGATCATGCGCAGCGTCGTCGTCTTGCCGCCCCCGGGCGCGCCGACCAGCGCGACGATCTCGCCCGGCGCGAGCGACAAGGCGACGTTTTCGACCACCGGACGCTCGCCAAAGGCCTTGGCCAAGCCGTCGACGTCGATTAGCGCGGCGATCGCCATCGTCAGCGCGCCTCCACCGGGTTGATCTGGATCAAGACGAAATGAGTCATCGGTGCTCCGCTCCTCGACCAAGCGCGAGCGGCGCCGGACCCCTTTTTTTCGTCGGCTGCTGCATCCCGGTTACGCGGCCTCCGTGCGACGGTCCAAACTCTATCGGCGCGCCTCTTGCCACGCCAACACCACACAGATTAGGCCTTTAAAAAAGCGCAAGACAAGACAAATACATAAGGAACGATTTATCGTATAATCCACATGCGGAAAGCAATTTCAGGTAAGAACGGCAAAATCAGATAAACGCGCGGTCCGCGCCCCAGGGTCGGCGCGGACGGCGCTGGGCCGCGACTCGGGCGGGGCAGGTCAAGTACGCGGCTGTTTCACCCGATCGGTGAGCGAGGTAAACAACAACCCCAGGCTGAAGCTGCTCATCGCCCCGAACACGAGCAGCAAATACCATGTGTCGGAAGTCATCGGCGGTCTCCTCTTGGTGGGTGACGTTCGATGTGCGCGCCGCCCGCCGCGCGCGCTTTGATCGCGGTCAAACCGCTCGCTGGGCGCATTACGAATGGCGCGGGCGCGCGTTCGGGCGCAGCTTGGCCGCGTCAACGATGTGGGAGCTGGCGATGCGGAACATCTTGTTGCTGGTGCATGACGACGCCGGGCAGGAAGCCCGGTTGCAAGTCGCGCTCGATCTCGCGCGCGCGTTCGACGCGCATCTCAATTGCCTCGACGTGTCGATGGTGCCGCTGATGGTCGGCGATTATGCCGCGCTCGGCGGCCAGGCGATGCTGCTCGCCGAGGAACGCGCGGCGGAGGCCGCCAACGCCAGCCGGCTCAAGGCGCGGCTCGCGCAGGAAGGCGTGCGCTTCGGCTGGCAGGAAGCCGCGGGCGATCCCGCGCTGTGCCTGAAGGAAGCCTCGCGGCTCAACGACATCGCGATCCTCAACCGCGCGCTCGATACCGCCTTTTACCCCAATATGGCCGATCTCGCCGGCGCGGTGCTGAGCGACGGGCTATTGCCGGTGCTCGCGGTGCCCGAGAATGCGCGCGGGCTGAAGGTCGATGGCAAGGCGTTGATCGCCTGGGACGGCTCGCGCGAGGCCGAAAGCGCGCTGAAGGCGGCGCTGCCGCTGCTCTCGCGCGCCAGCGGGGTGACGTTGCTCCACATCGGCGAGGCGATGATCGCGGTGCCGCCCGAGCAAGCCGCGCTTTATCTGTCGCGGCGCGGCATTCATGTCGAAGTGCGCCACGAGGCGGCCGACGCGCGACGCCTGGGGGTGCAGTTGATCGCCGAGGCGGCGGCGCAATGCGATTATCTGGTGATGGGCGGCTTCGGCCACCCGCGCTGGTTCGAAAATCTGTTCGGGGGCACCACCGCGACGGCGCTGTCGTCGAGCCCCGTGCCGGTGCTGCTCGCGCGCCCGCGCTAACCGCGCGCCGGGCGCGTCGGCCACGCTCGCCGCGCCCGGAAATGCCGCCATTTTGGCGCGAAACCGCCCTAACGCGCGATTAACCCCCTCCAGGGCTTGGCGGCGCGGCGCGTGGCGCTTAAGCCCTGCCCATTATGGGCGGGGACATGATCGACCCCGGGCTCGCGCCCGACCGGATCGCCGACGAACTCGCCGGCTTCGTCGCGGCGATGAGCGACCGCGCGCTGATCCTGCTCGCCCCCGACGGGCGCATCGCGAGTTGGAACCGCGGCGCCGAATTGCTGACCGGTTGGGCGCGCGAGGACGTGATCGGCGCGAGCGTCGATCTGCTCTATACCCCCGGCGAGCGCGCGCAGGGCCAACCCGCCGAGGACCGCGTGACGGCACGGCTCGCGCCGTTACGCAGCGAGGCGTGGCGGCTGCGCAAGGACGGCTCCGAATTCTTCGCCGACGTAACCCTCGCCGCGCTCGCCGGGCGTGGCGGCATGGTGCGCGGCTATGGCCTGTCGATGCACGACATCACCCCGCGCAAGGCCGCCCAACAAGCGCTGGTGCAAAGCGAGCTCCATTATCGCTCGATCCTGGCGACGGTGCCGGATGCCATGGTGGTGATCGACGAGCGCGGCAAGATCCTGTCGTTCAGCGCGGCCGCCGAGCGGCTGTTCGGCTATCGCGAGGCCGAATTGCTCGGGCAGAACGTCAGCCGGCTGATGCCCGGCGAGGATCGCCGCCGGCATGACGACTATATCCGCCATTATACCGATACCGGCGAGGCGCGGATCATCGGCATCGGCCGCGTCGTGCTCGGCCAGAAGCGCGACGGCAGCCATTTCCCGATGGAGCTGGCCGTGGGCGAGGCGCATAGCGAGGGGCACCGCGTCTTCACCGGCTTCATCCGCGACCTGACCGAGCGCCAACGCGCCGAGCTGCGGCTGAAGGAGCTGCAATCCGAGCTGATCCACGTCTCGCGGGTGAGCGCGATGGGGACGATGGCCTCCACCCTCGCGCATGAGCTCAACCAGCCGCTCACCGCCGTCGCCAATTATCTCGAGGCCGGGCGCGATCTGGTCGCGCGCGACGATCCGCAAGCGCGCGTGCTCGCCGCCGAGGCGATGGCCGAGGCCGCGCGCGAAGCGCTGCGCGCCGGCAGCATCGTCCGCCGCCTGCGCGATTTCGTTCAGCGCGGCGAATTGGAACAGCGCCCCGAACCGCTCGCGCAACTGGTCGAGGAAGCGAGCCGGCTCGCGCTGATGGGCGGGCGCGAGCGCGGGGTGCGCGGCTTCATCGCGCTCGATCCCGCCGCCACCATGGTGGTGGTCGACCGCGTGCAGATCCAGCAAGTGCTCGTCAATCTGCTGCGCAACGCGGTCGAGGCGATGGCCGAAAGCGCGGTGCGCGACGTGACGATCAGCAGCCGCGCCGAAGGGGCGATGGTGCGCGTATCGGTGAGCGATACCGGGCACGGCATCGATCCCAAGGTCGCCCCCCGGCTGTTCGAGGCGTTTTCGAGCAGCAAGGACGCCGGCATGGGCCTCGGCCTATCGATCTGCCGCACGATCATCGAGGCCCATGGCGGGCGCATCTGGGCCGAGCCCAACCCCGCCGGGCATGGCACCGCCTTTCATTTCACTTTACCCCAGGCGCAGGGCGAGGAAGAGCATGACTGAGCAACACGTTTACGTGGTCGATGACGAGGAAGCGGTGCGCCGCTCGTTGAGCTTCCTGTTGCGCACCTCGGGCTATCAAACCGCGCTTTATGCCTCGGGAATCGAATTTCTGCGCGAGGCCAAGGGGCTCGAGCCGGGCTGCGTGCTGCTCGACGTGCGCATGCCCGAGATGGACGGGTTGGAGGTGCAGCGCGAACTCGCCGCGCGCGGCGTCGCCTTGCCGGTGATCGTGCTGACGGGCCATGGCGACATCGGCACCGCCGTGCAGGCGATGAAGGCGGGCGCGATCGACTTCCTGGAAAAGCCGTTCGAGAAAGCGGCCTTGATCGACGCGCTGACGGTGGGCTTCGCGCAACTCGCCCAAGCGGGCGCGGGCGCCGAGGCGGCGCGCGGCGCCGAGCTGCGCCTCGCCGCGCTCACCGCGCGCGAGCGCGACGTGCTCGCCGGGCTCGCCAAGGGCCTGCCCAACAAGACGATCGCTTATGATCTGGGGATTTCGCCGCGCACGGTGGAGGTCCACCGCGCCAATTTGATGACCAAGCTCGAAGTGCGCAGCCTATCGGAAGCGCTGCGCATCGCCTTCGCCGTCGGCATGGGGTGAGATGACTTGACGAAGTCATTGCCCTAGGTTGACTTTATCCTGCGGCACCGCCGCTTTGGGCGGGGCGCGACTTGGCCCCGACTGGCGGCGCGCGGCTTGCGGAAGACTACGTAGCGACGCGCCGCGGCCGCTCTGCCATTTTCGCGCCCGAACCCGACGAGTGAGGCGGATGGAAGAGGCTTTGGCACCCGATGGCGCGCGGCCGCAGCTGCTGTTGATCGAGGATGACGAGGATGTGCGTCGCTCCTTCCAGCTGCTGCTGCAGGGCCATGGCTATGACGTGCGCGCCTTCGCCGCCGCGCGCCCGGTGATCACGGGCGACCATAGCCTGTTCGACGTGATGATCTGCGATTATCGCCTGCCCGATGGCGACGGGCTCGACGTGCTGCGCGCGATGCGCGCCGCCGGCTGGCAGGGGCGCGCGATCCTGATGACCGGCTTTTCAGACCCCCGGCTGCGCGCGGCGGCGCATGAATGCGGCTTCGAGGCGGTGCTGGAAAAGCCGCTGCGCGCGCGCGATCTGGTCGCGGCGCTGGGATAGGAGGACGCCATGCCCCAAGCCGCCACGCTGCCGAGCCGCTGCACCGATTGTTCCGGCCGAGACCAGGCGCTGTGCGCGCAACTCAGCCCCGAGGCGCTGAGCGATTTCGCGGGGCTCGGCCGGGTGCGCCGGCTCGAACCGGGCACGACGCTCAGCTGGGAGGGCGAGCGGGTGGCGACGATCGGCACGGTGCGCGCGGGGCTGCTCAAGCTCAGCGCCTCGCTCGCCGACGGACGCGAGTTGATCGTCGGGCTCGCCGGGCCGGGCGATCTGGTCGGCGATCCGCGCGGCGCGCCCGCGAGCCATAGCGTGACCGCGCTCGGCGAGGCGAGCCTGTGCCTGGTGCCGCGCGACGCCTTCACCGCCTTCATCGCGCGCGAGGGGGCGGCGGCGCGGGTGTTGCTCGAACGGCTGTTCGGCGAGCTCGACAAGGCGCGGCGCTGGCTGCTGCTGATCGGCGCGAAAACCGCGGGCGAGCGCGTCGCGAGCCTGTTGCTCGATCTCGCCGACCGCGCCGCCGTGGCCGAGGGCGCGCCGATCGACCTGCCGCTCACGCGCCAGCAAATGGCGGGGCTGCTCGGGCTGACGATCGAGACGGTGAGCCGCCGCCTCCACGCCTTCGCGGGCGAGGGCGTGATCGCGCTCCCCGATTTGCGCCACTTCGTGCTGCTCGACCGAGCGCGGCTGGCGATGCTCGCCGGGGCGTGACGCGCGCGCCTTGGGGCGCAAATGGCGGAGAGGGTGGGATTCGAACCCACGGTACCCGTGAAGGCACAACGGTTTTCGAGACCGTCCCAATCGACCACTCTGGCACCTCTCCGCGGACCTCGAGCCGGGCTCGAGGCGAAGGCCTTGGGGGCGCGCCCCCTGTCGATCAGAGCGCGCGCCGATAGCGCTTTCGCCGCATGGTTGCAAGCGGGCGCTTGTGCGCGCCGCAAAGGACACTAGATTGAGCCCATGGCGCTTCCTTCCGAACCGAACTCCGCCGACTCGGCCTCCCCGAAATCGGGGGTGCCGATGCCCTCCATCGCCCATGCGAGCTTTTCGATCGGCGACGTCGTGCGCCACCGCATGTTCGATTTCCGCGGCGTGATCTTCGATGTCGATCCCGTCTTCGACAATAGCGAGGAATGGTATGCCGCCATCCCCGCCGACATTCGCCCGCGCAAGGACCAGCCCTTTTACCATCTGCTCGCCGAAAATGGTGAAAGCAGCTATGTCGCTTATGTCAGCCAGCAGAATCTGGTGCTCGACGATAGCGAGGAGCCGATCCACCACCCCGCGATCGCCGGGCTGTTCACCGGCTATGAAGCGGGCCGTTACCGGCTGCGGCGCGAGCATCGGCATTGACGCCGGCCTGATCGCCGCCCGCCAAGCCATAATGGATTGACGGGCGCGGCGCCCCACGCTATGCGCGCAGCCTTTCCGCGACGGGCTCGCCCGGCGCCAACCGTTTTTTGGGAAGAGCTAAAGGCCATGTTCGCAGTCGTGCGCACGGGCGGCAAGCAATATCGCGTCGCCGCCGGAGACAAGATCGTCGTTGAAAAGCTCGCGGGCGAGGCCGGCGAGACGATCGCGCTCACCGATGTGTTGCTCGCGGGCGAAGGCGCCGAGCTCAAGCCGGTCGACGGCCTCACCGTCTCGGCGGAAATCATCGCCCAGGCCAAGGGCGAGAAGGTGATCGTGTTCAAGAAGCGCCGGCGCCACAATTATCGCCGCCGCAACGGCCATCGCCAGCAGCTCACCATCCTGCGCATCACCGGCATCGGTGAGCGCGGCGGTGAGAACGGCGCGGCGGCCTGAGGGAGTTTAGACAATGGCACATAAAAAGGCTGGTGGCTCGTCGCGCAACGGTCGTGATTCGGCCGGTCGTCGTCTGGGCGTGAAGCGGTTCGGCGGGCAGGAAGTCGTCGCCGGCAACATCCTCGTGCGTCAGCGCGGCACCAAATTCTATCCCGGCCGCAACGTCGGCATCGGCAAGGATCATACCCTCTTCGCGCTCGTCGACGGCCGCGTGACTTTCCACGCGGGCAAACTCGGCCGCACCTTCTGTTCGGTAGACGCGATTTCGATGCCGCTCGCGGCCGAATAACAGGGCAACCAACCGGGTTGCCCACCAGGGCGATCCGGGGTTTTCCACAGGAAAATCGAACCAAGGGAGCCGGACCGCCCCGGCTCCCTTTTTTCATGCTCCCTCACCCCGAAACTGTCGCCGGCCCGTCATTTAGCCATGGCACCGGGCGCGGCGACCGAGAGAGGAGAGTAAAATGTTCGCTCGGACACCCCGGTTGACGCTACGGCCCGGCTGGCTGGAGGACGCCCCCGCGCTCGCCCAGGCGATCGCTTATCCCGAGGTCGTGCGCCATTTGTCGCGCGTCCCCTGGCCCTATCGCGAGGCCGACGCGCGCGCCTTTCTGGCGATGCCGCCCGCGCCGGGCGAGGTGCGGCTGCTGATTTTGGCGCATGAAGGCGGCGCGCAGCCGCGGCTGATCGGCGGGATCGGGCTTCATCAGGGCGAAGCGGCACCCGAGCTCGGCTATTGGTTGACGCCTAGCGCCTGGGGGCGCGGCTATGCGACCGAGGCCGGGCGCGCGGTGCTCGACATGGCGCGCCACGCGCTGGGGCTGAAGCGGGTCGAATCGAGCTATTTCATCGATAATATCGCCTCGGCGCGGGTTCAGGCGAAGCTCGGCTTCCGCCCGCTGGGCCGCGTGATCGCGCGCCATTGCCGCGCCACGGGCGAGGACAAGCCCTGCGCGCTGACCGAGCTCGATCTGGTGGAGAGCGACACCTCGCCGCTGCTCATCGCGGCTTGATCGCCTGGCCCCGCGCTTGGCTTGGGCGGGGCTGGGTCAAGTGTCGGCCCGGGGGTGATGATCCGCGCCGATCGCCGCCGATGCGCGGCTGGGCCCCGGCCTGCGCCGCGGAAGGGGTGAATCCACGACGAGGATCATTGATCAACCGCGCTTTTGCGTGGAAAGCTCGCGCTTTGATCTGGAGACCCCCGAACCGGAGACCCCATGTCGCTTGCCCGCCGCCGCCTTTCCCCCGAAGCCTCGCGCGATATGGCGATCGAGGCGGCGCGCGCGCTGCTGCTCGAGGCCGGGCCTCAGGCGGTGACGCTCAAGGCCGTGGCCGCACGGATCGGGCGGACGCACGCCAATCTGCTCCACCATTTCGGCTCGGCCGAGGGGCTGCAGCGCGCGCTGATGGCGCATCTGGCGGACGGCATCGCCGCGACGATCGCCGCCGCCGTCGCCCGCGCGCACGCGACCGATCATGACCCGCGCGAAATCGTCGACCTGACCTTCGACGCCTTTGGTCGCGAGGGCGCGGGGGCGCTCGCGAGCTGGATGATTCTGTCGGGCAATCGCAACGCGCTCGACCCGATATTGGAGGCGATCCAACGGCTGGTCGATCGGCTCGTCGCCGATCATCAGTTCGATTCGGCCAAGCTCCACGAGGAGACGCTGATGCTGGTGCTGATGGCACTGGGCGATTCGCTGCTCGGCGCGCCGATGGCGAGCGCGCTCGGCCTGCCACGCGGCACCGCCCGCGCGCTCGCCGCCCGGCTGCTCGCCGCCGCGCGCGACGAATTGGAGAAAGCGGGGGTTTGACGGCGGACGAGCGGCCGACAAGAACGTCGCCCCTGCGAAAGCCGCGGCCTCCCGCAAGGCTCGCGCGCCGTTGGCCCAAGGACCCTGCTTCCGCAGGGGCGACGTGCTAAGGATCGACGCCCCCTCGCCTTCACGGCTCCGGCGTAATAGAGACCCCCATGCATTTCCTCGACCAAGCTAAGATTTTCCTGCGCTCCGGCCATGGCGGCCCCGGCGCGGTGAGCTTTCGGCGCGAAAAATTTCTCGAATATGGCGGCCCCGATGGCGGCGATGGCGGCAAGGGCGGCGACATCGTGATCGAAGCGGTGCCGGGCCTGAACACGCTGATCGACTTTCGCTACACGCAGCATTTCCGCGCCCCGCGCGGCAAGGGCGGCGCGGGCGCGAACCGCACCGGCGCCGGGGGCGACGATCTGGTCATCAAGGTGCCGGTCGGCACCCAGATCCTCTCCGAAGACAAGGAGGAAGTGCTCGCCGATTTCACCGTGCCCGGCGAACGCCGCGTCTTCCTGCGCGGCGGCGATGGCGGGCGCGGCAATGCGAGCTACAAAAGCTCGACCAACCGCGCCCCGCGCCAGCACGGCACCGGCTGGCCAGGCGCGGAAATGTGGGTGTGGCTGCGGCTGAAATTGCTCGCCGATTGCGGGCTGGTCGGCCTGCCCAACGCCGGCAAATCGACCTTCATCAACGCGGTCACCAACGCCAAGGCCAAGGTCGGCGATTATCCCTTCACCACCACCCGCCCGCAATTGGGGGTGGTGCGCCATGGCGGCCGCGAGTTCGTGATCGCCGACATCCCGGGCCTGATCGAGGGCGCCGCCGAGGGCGCGGGGATCGGCGACCGTTTCCTGGGGCATATCGAGCGCTGCAAGGTGCTGCTTCACCTTGTGGACGCGACCGTGGATAAGCCTGTGGATAACTATCGGATCGTTCGTGGAGAACTCGAAGCCTATGGCGCGGGGCTGGAGGACAAGCCCGAGCTGATCGCGCTCAACAAGGTCGACGCTGTCGATCCGGCCGAGGCGAAGAAGCTCGCCGCCAAGCTGAAGCGCGCGGCCAAGGCCGAGGTGCTGCTGCTTTCGGGCGCGGGGGGCGATGGGATCGAGGCGGTGCTCGACCGGCTGGTGACGCTGATCGCCCCGCCCGAGCCGAGCCCCGCGACCGCGCCGGCGGACGAGGAACCATGGTCGCCGCTGTGATCGCGGACGGTCGCGGCGTAAACCCCACAGATCCTCCCCTGCAAGGGGAGGGGGACCATCGCGCAGCGATGGTGGAGGGGTGTCGCCCTCTAGCCGCCGGGGACACCCCTCCGTCGCGCTTCGCGCGCCACCTCCCCCACCGGGGGAGGAACTGGAAAGCTTGACAGGTGCGACGCCCCCCATGCTGCTGAACGCCCCGCGCCTCGTCATCAAGATCGGCTCGTCGCTGCTCGTCTCGCCGCGCGGCGCGGTGCGGCGGGCGTGGCTCGCGAATCTCGCCGCCGATCTCGCCGCGTTGGTGGCGCAAGGCCAGCAGCCGATCATCGTCTCCTCGGGCGCGATCGCGCTGGGCGCGCGGCGGCTGAAGCTCGCGCGCGGCGGGCGGGCGACGCTCGAGGATGCGCAGGCGGCGGCGGCGACCGGCCAGATCGCGCTCGCCCGCGCCTGGGCGGAGGCGCTGGGCGCCAAGGGGCTCGTCGCCGCGCAATTGCTGTTGACGCTCGACGATCTCGACGATCGCCGGCGCTATCTGAACGCGGCGACCACGCTCGCCCGGCTGCTCGCGCTCGGCGTGGTGCCGGTGGTGAACGAGAATGATTCGGTCGCGACCGAGGAAATTCGCTTCGGCGACAATGATCGCCTCGCCGCGCGGGTGGCGCTGGCGGCGGGCGGGCAAGCCGTGCTGCTGCTCTCCGACGTCGCCGGTCTCTATGATCGCCCGCCCGAGGAGGCCGGCGCCCTGTTGATCCCCATGGTCGCCGACATCGATCGGCTCGACGCGCGGCTGGGCACGAGCGGCGCGATGGGGACCGGCGGGATGGCCGCGAAGCTCGCCGCCGCGCGGCTCGCGACCGAGGCCGGGGTGGCGCTCGCGATCGTCTCGGGACGCGAGGATCACCCGCTCGCGCGCTTCGCCGCGACCGGGCGCGGCACGCTCTTTTCGCCCGCCGCCGACGCGCGCCCGGCGCGCAAGGCATGGCTCGCCGCGGGGCGCACCGCCAAGGGCCAGTTCACCGCCGATGCCGGCGCGATCGCGGCGCTGCGCCAGGGCAAGAGCTTGCTCCCGGCGGGCGTCACCCGCGTGCACGGGAAATTCGCGCGCGGCGATTTGGTCGTGATCCTCGACGAGCGCGGCACGCCCGTCGCGCGGGGCTTGAGCGAGTATGACGCGGGCGACGCCACGCGTATCGCCGGCCAGCGCAGCGCGGCGGTCGCGGCGATCCTGGGCCATGCCCCACGCGCGGCGCTCGTCCACCGCAACCATATGGCACTGCTGTGATTCTCGCGGTCACCGGCGGCACCGGCTTCGTCGGCGCGCGGCTGATCGCCGCCGCGCGCGGCGCCGGGCACCGCGTGCGCGCCCTCACCCGTCGCGCCCAAGCGCCCGCGCCGGGGATCGACTGGGTGCCGGGCGCGCTCGATACCCCCGCCGCGCTCGCCGATCTCGTGACGGGGGCCGAGGCGGTGATCCATGTCGCGGGGGTGGTGAACGCGCCCGATCGCGCGGGCTTCGCCGCCGGCAATATCGCGGGCACCGAGGCGATGCTCGCCGCCGCCCAGGCCGCTGGCGTCGCGCGCTTCGTCCATGTCTCCTCGCTCGCCGCGCGTGCGCCCGGCTTGTCGCTTTATGGCTGGTCCAAGGCGGAGGCCGAGGCGCGGGTGATGGCGAGCGCGCTCGATTGGCGGATCGTCCGCCCCCCCGCGATTTACGGCCCGGGCGATCTGGAAATGCTCGACGTCTATCGGCTCGCCAAGCGCGGCGTCGCGCTGCTGCCGCCGCCGGGGCGATTGTCGCTGATCGCCGCCGATGATCTCGCCGCCCTCTTGCTCGCGCTCGCCGCCGCGCCCGGCGCGCCCGCGCTCTACGAAGCCGATGACGGCACCCCCGGCGGCTGGACCCACGCCGATTACGCGCGCGCGATCGGCGAAGCGCTCGGCGTGCGGGTCCGCCCCTTCTCCCTCCCCGCCGCCGCGCTGATGGCGGCCGCCCGGCTCGATCGCCTCGCGCGCGGCGCCCAGGCCAAGCTCACCCCCGATCGCGCGCGCTATATCGCGCATCCCGATTGGACGATCGACCCCGCGCGACGCCCCCCGCCCGCGCTGTGGCGCCCGATGATCGCGACGCGCGAGGGTCTCGTCGCGACCGCCGCATGGTATCGCGCGCAAGGGCTGCTATAGCACCCCCGACCAGCCCGATTGCCGCCGCATTTGCTTGGCAGGGCGAACCCCGTAACAAAGGACCGCTTCGTGACCGACCGCGCGCAGACTTTCGACATCGTCGCCCGGCTGATCGCGCCCTTCAACAAAAAGGGCGTGGCGCTGAGCGAGGCGACCACCTTCCAGAGCGATCTGGAGTGGGACAGCCTGACCGTGCTCGATTTCGTCGCCAATATCGAAGACGAGTTCGACATCATCATCACCATGAACATGCAGGCCGAGATCGAAACCGTCGGCCAGCTCGTCGACGCGGTGATGAAGCTCAAGGCCTGAACCGATGACCCAAACCGCCCTCGCCGAGCCCAAGACCGCCGATCTGATGGCGAAGTTCGACGGCTTGATCGCCGAACGCAACGCGCTGCTCGCCGCCGGCGTCACCGATCCCTTCGCGATCGTGATGGACGAGGTCCGCTCGCCGACCGAAGCCGTGATCAAGGGGCGTGAGACGATCCTGCTCGGCACCTATAACTATATGGGGATGACGTTCGATCCCGACGTGATCGCCGCCGGCCATGCCGCGCTCGATGCCTTTGGTTCGGGGACCAACGGCAGCCGGATGCTCAACGGCACCTTCCGCGATCATATGGCGGCCGAGGCGGCGCTGCGCGATTTCTACGGCACCAGCGGCGCGATCGTCTTCTCGACCGGCTATCAAGCCAATCTCGGCATGATCGCGACGCTCGCGGGGCGCGGCGATTATGTGATCCTCGACGCCGACAGCCACGCCTCCATCTACGACGGCTGCGCGATGGGCACGGCGGAGATCGTGCGCTTCCGCCACAATTCGGTCGAGGATCTCGCCAAGCGCCTCGCCCGCCTGCCCGCCGAGCCCGCCAAGCTGGTGGTGCTGGAGGGCGTTTATTCGATGCTGGGCGACGTCGCGCCGCTCGCCGAAATGGTCGCGGTCGCCAAGGCGCATGGCGCGATGGTGCTCGTCGACGAAGCGCATTCGATGGGCTTTTTCGGGGACCATGGCCGCGGCGTCTATGAGGCGCAGGGGCTCGAGGGGCAGGTCGATTTCATCGTCGGCACGTTCAGCAAATCGGTCGGCACGGTGGGCGGTTTCTGCGTCTCGAACCATCCCAAGTTCGAGGCGATCCGGCTCGCCTGCCGGCCCTATATCTTCACCGCGAGCCTGCCCCCTTCCGTGGTCGCGACCGCCGCCGCCTCGATCCGCAAGCTGATGCACGCGCACGACAAGCGCCGGCACCTGTGGGAGAATGCGCGCGCGCTGCATGGCGGGCTGAAGGCGCTGGGGTTCAAGCTCGGCACCGAAACGCCCGAATCGGCGATCGTCGCGGTGATCCTCGACGATCAGAACCAGGCGGTCGCGATGTGGCAGGCTTTGCTCGAAAGCGGCGTTTACGTGAACATGGCGCGCCCCCCCGCGACGCCCGCCGGCACCTATTTGCTGCGCTGCTCGCTGTGCGCCGAGCATAGCGCCGAGCAGATCAAGGCGGTGCTCGCGCGGTTCGAGGCGGCGGGCAAGGCGGTGGGCGCGATCTAAATCCTCAACGCCGGGGAGGAGCGGTGCCCTTTCCCCGCCGAACCCGTGGGCCCCACCCCGATCCTCCCCAAGCTCGCTTGGGGAGGGGGACCATTTGCCGCCAGGCAAATGGTGGAGGGGCCAGCGCCCGGCACCGCCCCTCCACCACGCCCTACGGGCGCGGTCCCCCTCCCCAGCGAAGCTGGGGAGGATCGGTGCGATTTCCCTGCTGACGCCCGCGCTCGCCGCGCTTATAGGCTGGGCTTTCCTGAAGCTTCGCGGGGCTCGCTTGACCTCACTCGATCGCTACCTCGCCCGGCTGATCGCCGTGCCGCTGATGGCGAATTTGGCCGTCACCGCGATGATCCTCGTGCTCGATCGCATGCGCATCCTGTTCAATTTCGTCGCCGACGAAGGCGGGCCGGTGAGCGTGGTGTGGCGGATGCTCGCCAATCTGCTGCCCGAATATCTGGGGCTCGGCATTCCCATTGGGCTGTTGCTCGGCGTGCTGCTCGCCTTCCGCCGCCTCGCCACCTCGTCCGAGCTCGACGTGATGCGCGGCGTCGGCATCAGCTATAATCGCATGCTGCTCGTGCCCTATGGCTATGCGGTCGCGCTCGCGGCGGTCAATCTGGCGATCGTGGGCTTCATCCAGCCCGACGCGCGCTATGCCTATGAACGGCTGCGCTACGAGCTGCGCACCGGCGCGCTCGGCGCCTCGATCAAGGTCGGCGAATTCACCAGCTTCCCCAATGGCGCGACCGTCCGCATCGAGCGCAGCCATGACGAGGGCCGCCGGCTCGAGGGGATTTTCGTGCACCGCGCGAGCAACGCGGGCGGCTGGACCGCGGTGACCGCCGACAGCGGCCGCTTCCTCGCGACCGACAATCGCGACGAGGTGATCTTCCGCCTCTCCAAGGGCACGCTCATCAACAGCGAGCCGGGCTATACCGCGCCGCGCGTGCTGCGCTTCGAATCGCACGATCTGCCGATCCCGCTGCCGCGTTCGGAGGCATTCCGCGCGCAGGGCGAGGAAAATCTGGAGCTGCGCTTGCCGCAATTGGTGCAAATCGGCCGCGACCCGAGCGTGCCGAACAAGCGCCGGCTGGAAAGCCGCGCCGCTTTCCATTTCCGCCTGGTGGAAGTCGCGACGATGTTCCTGCTGCCGATGCTCGCGGTCGCTTTGGGCGTGCCCGCCAAAAGATCGAGCTCGGCGATCGGGGTTTTTCTGGCGATCGTGATGGTCGTGACTTACCATAAGATCAATGAATATGGGCAGTCGATCGGCGCGCTCGGCATCGTCGATCCCGCGATCGCGCTCTGGGGGCCGTTCCTGCTGTTCGCGGCGCTGGTGCTGCGCATGTATTATACCATCGCTTACGTCCCCGGCGGCCAACCGATCGCGGTGCTCGACCGGCTGTCCAGCAAGGCGGCCAAGCTCGTCACGCGGCTGATGCGGCGGCCCTTGCGAGGCGCGGCCTGATGCAGATGAGCTTTTTCCCCTCGCGCACCGTCGCGCTCTATCTCGCGCGGATGTTCGTGGTGCGCACTTTCGTGATCCTCGCCGCGCTGGTGCTGGTGCTGCAGACGCTCGATCTGCTGAGCGAATCGGGGCGCATTCTCGCGCATCCCGGCAATGGCGAGGCGCAGGTGTGGCGCTATGTCTCGCTGCGCGTGCCCGAGATCATCGCGCAATTCCTGCCCTTCTCGGTGCTGCTCGGCACGATCATCACGCTGTCGACGCTCAACCAGAATAGCGAGGTGATCGCGCTCAAGGCGGCGGGGCTTTCGGCGCATCAATTGCTCGCGCCGCTGATGCTCGCGGCGCTGGTGGTGGCGGGGGTTTCCTTCGCCTTCAACGAGCGGATCGTCTCGCGCGCCTCGGGCACGCTCGCCGAGTGGAAGCGGGTCGAATATGGCCCGCTGCCGATCGATCGCGGCGATCGCAACAATGTGTGGGCGCGCACCGCCGACGATCTGATCCACGTCCGCGTCGTCAACGGTCAGGGCGGCGCGGTGCGGCTGCGCGACGTAACGGTCTTCGTGCGCTCGGGCGGCGCGCTGCTCGCGGTGATCCGCGCGCCGAGCGGCACGCGCGCGGGCGACGGCTGGAGACTCGACCAGGCAACGCGTTTCGACGTGGCGAGCGGCCGCCAGCAGGCGCTGGGCACGATCGTCGCGGCGCGCGGGGGCGCGCCCGATCAATTCATGCTCGCGCGCGTCAACGCCGATGGTCTCTCCTTCCTCCAACTCTACGACGCGATCGAGACGCTCAAGGCCGCCGGCCGCCCGACCAAGGCGCTCGAGGGCGATTTGTGGCACAAGATCAGCAAGCCCTTGTCGGCGGTGCTGATGCCACTGTTGGGCGCGGTCGCCGCGTTCGGGCTCGCGCGATCGGGGCGGCTGTTCATGCGCGCGGTGATCGGGATGGCGCTGGGCTTCCTCTATTTCGTCGCGGACAATTTCGCGCTGGCGATGGGCAATTTGAACGTCTACCCGCCGCTCCTCGCCGCTTGGGCGCCGTTCCTGCTGTTCCTGCTGATCGGCGAAGTCGTGCTGGTGCGGACCGAGGAATAGCGCGGCTTTTGCCGGCGGGCGACGCCGCGTCGCCGCCCAGATTCTTCCCGCGTCACCCCGGGCTTGGCCCGGGGTCCACCGGCGTGGCAAGGTATCCGACCGCAAGGCTCGCTCGGCCGTGGATGCCGGACCAAGTCCGGCATGACGATTTAGAGCGTGTCGCGCTAAATCAGAACGTTATTCCAGCCGTTCGTGCTGAGCCTGTCGAAGCACCGTTCTTCTTGTCCACGGTCGCAAGGCAGAATGGTCGCTGGCTTCGCCGCCCTTCGGGTCGACAAGCTCAGGGCGAACGGGTCCAGCTAGAGCCCCGCGTCGCTCTGGCGCCGACTTCAGCGCATCGTGCGCTTGATCAGCCGCTCGACCAGCCCCGGCAACCCCTTGTAGCTCGCCTTGTGGAAGGGCGAGGCGGGCTCCAGCACCGCCGACAGCCGGCGATGCGCTTCGCCGAGCGCGTGATAGGGCAGCCCCGGCAGCAAATGGTGGAGCGCGTGATAACGCAAACCCACCGGCGCCCACAGCACCGGCAGCAGCGCGGGCGGCGGCACGTTGACGCTGTCGAGATATTGCGCGGTGACGCTCATCGCCTCGCCATCTTCATTTTCCCACAGATGCGCGACCAGGGTCCGCACCTGGTTCACCACCGCGACCACCGAGACCACCGCCAAGAAAATCGCGAACGCCTTCAACGACACCACCCCGCTCGCGACCAAGGCGATCAGCGTCAGCGCCCAGAGCGACGTCACCGCCTCGAGCCGCTGCCACTGGACCCGCGCCTCGCCCTCGGGGATGCGGCGGCGGAATTGCGGGTTGATCGCCAGACTCGACCAGCGCTGCTCGAGCGGCACGCGCAGGCGCGGCACCACCAGCGACAGCGGCACCAGCACCGCGAAGCGGAACAGGAAAGCCACCGGCGCCAGCATCGCCGCGCCGATGAAAACGGGCAGGCTCCACGGCTTCATCGAGGCGAGCGGCAGATATTCGGGATCGTCGACCGTGCCATAGCGCGTCTTGGCGTGGTGCTGATTATGCACGCCTTCATACATGAAGCTCGGCGTCATCAGCGGCACGCCGACGAGCAGGTTATACGCCGCGCGAAACCCCGGCAGCGCGCTATGCTTGATATGGCTGACTTCGTGGATGAACATTTCGGCGCGATAAAGCGCGAGCGCGGCGATCACCCCGGCGACGATCGCCAGCCCCAAGTTCGGCGCGAGGATCGCGGCGGCGAGCGCGCCCCAGCCGAGGCCGGCCGACAGCAGCAGATCGGTCCAATAATGGCGCGGGTTCGGGGTGTTCAGATCGCGCGTCAGCTCGGCGGCGGCGCACAGCATCGTCATATCGTCGACGATGCGCGCGCGCGCGACCCGGGCGAAGGCTTGTTGGCGGGCGAAGGTGAAAGTCGTAGCCATGGTGCGCGCTCTCGCTGACAATCGTGGCCGCAGCGTGGCAGGCTCGGGGCACGGCTCCCCCCTCGCCAATCCCCGCGCGGCTGGCTAGGAACGCGCGGACTCGCGATAGGAGCCTGATTTTTGTCGAAGCCCGCCGAGCTGCGTCTCGTTGCCAACGCCGCCGACCGGAAAGCGTTCGTGGCGCTCGCCTATCGGCTGAACGGCGCCGATCCCAATTGGGTGCCGCCGCTCAGAAGCGAGGCGCTCGAACTGGTGACGCCTGAAAAGAACGGCTGGTTCAGCCATGCCAAGGCGCAGCTGTTCCTCGCCCGGCGCGACGGGCGCGACGTGGGGCGCATTTCCGCGCATATCGATACGCTCGCGCTGGAGATGCCCGCCGAGCGCGGCTTTGGCCCGGGCACCGGCTTTTGGGGCCATCTCGACGCCGAGGACGCGGCCACCGCGCACCAACTCATCGCCGCCGCCGAGGATTGGCTGCGCGGCCAGGGGATGACGCGCGCGCTCGGCCCGGTTTCGATGTCGATCTGGGAGGAGCCGGGCCTATTGATCAAAGGCCATGATCATCCGCCGACGATCATGATGGGCCATCATTCGCCGCGCTATCAGGGCTGGATCGAGGCGGCGGGCTATGCCCCGGCCAAGCAATTGCTCACCTATGAGCTCGACATCAGCAAGCAATTCCCGCCGATCGTCCAGCGCATCGTGGCGGCGGGCGAGAAGAACGCGCGGATCCGCATCCGCGAGGTCGACAAGAGCCGCTTCGACCAGGAAGCCGCGATCATCCTGGCGATATTGAACGATGCCTGGGCCGACAATTGGGGCTTCGTGCCCCTGACCCCGCCCGAAATCGCCGATGTCGGCAAGAAGCTCAAACCGATCGTGTTCAACGATCTGATCCGCATCGCCGAATTGGATGGCGAGCCGGTCGCCTTCATGATCACGCTGCCCGATCTGAACGAAGTGCTGAAACCGCTGAACGGCAATCTCTTCCCCTTCGGCTGGGCGAAATTGCTGCTGTGGCTGCGCCGCCCGCGCGTGCGGACGATGCGCGTGCCGCTGATGGGGGTGGTCAAGCGGCTTCAGGCGTCGCGGCTGGCGAGCCAGCTCGCTTTCATGATGATCGAATATATTCGCCGCGCGTCGGTCGCGAATTACGGCGCGACGCGCGGCGAAATCGGTTGGGTGCTCGACGATAATCAGGGCATGAACGCGATCGCCGATGCGATCGACAGCAAGGTCAACCGCGTCTACCAGATTTACGCCAAGCCCTTGTGAGGCCCGCTCCCGGGGCGCGGGAGCGGGTGGCGATCATTGCTTGGGATAGTTGATCGTCGCGCCCTCGGCTTCCCATTCCGCGCGCGTCTTGCAGGTCTTGCGCGGGATCATGCTGCCGGTGATGGTCTCCACCAGGCAATAGCGGCGGCGGTCGGTCGCGGCATCGGCCGATTCGGTCGCCTGGGCGCTCTTGGCCACCGGCTCGGGGTTCGGCTTGGCGGCGGCGGGGTTGAGGCCCGCCACGAGCAGCGCCGAGACGAGCGCGGCGCCAGTGCTAGCGATGAGACGAGATTTCGACATGGGGTTTCTCCTGGTCGTTGGGCGGCCAGCCCGGCCGCGGGGGTCAGGGACGGGGCGCGCGTTGGCCGCGCTTATTGGCGATCGACGTCGACGCCCCAGGCGGCCCAGTCGCGCCGGGTGCGGCATTGCTCGCGCGCGACGAGCTTGGTGGGCGGCGTGAAGCGATAGCAATAGAGCGGCTGGCCGCGCTCATCCTGTTTGAGCGCGATGGCACGCGCGGGGGGCGCCGGGTCGGGCGGCGCGAGCGGGTGCGGGCTGCGCGCGAGCGCCGGGCCGGCGAGCGCGAGCGGGGCGAGCGGGGCGAGCGTGAAAAGGGGTTTCATCCTCCCCTCCTCAGCGCTTGGCGACGCGCACGCCGAGTTCACGCCATTCGGCGTGGGTCGCGCACAGCATCTGGACCCGATTCTCCCCCGCCGCGCGCACCGGCCGGCAATAGCGCGGCTCGCCCGATTTGGCGGGGTAGCGCGCGACCGACAGATCGGCTTGGCTCAACCGCGGCGCATCCCCCGCCAGCGCGGGCGCCGCCGCCAGCACCCCGCTGGCGGTGATGACGAATAATTTGGCGATCATAAAACCTCCCGGATCAATGGCCGAAGCGGCCACGCGGGAAGCAGTGCATTAGCTATGCCAAACAGTTAAGCTATTGATAGATGGGTTTTTTATGGAAGGTACGCGCGGAAGGCGATGGTGACGAGCGCCAATTCCTGGTGTATTGCACCAACAATACGGCAGGCGCTCGGCCCAAGCACCCCAGTTCGCAACTCAGTGTGAACGCTCTGCCGGTGCCAATCCCACCCGTTCGTGCCGAGCTTGTCGAAGCGCCGTTCTTTCTGCCAGCCGGCATTAGAGCTGCTTGTGATCACGCCGAACCAATGGCTCGACAGCAAAAGCTCCTCCCCCATAGGGGGAGGGGGGCGTAGGCGGGTAAATCACCTGCCGGGGGCAGGTGATCCGCCGGAGCCCGGCTTGCGAAGCAAGCCGGTGGTCGCGTAGCGAATGGTGGAGGGGTGTCACCCTCTATCTGCCGGGGATACCCCTCCGTCAGCCGCTCGCGCGGCTGCCACCTCCCCTTCCAGGGGAGGAGCTAACAGGTTCGATCTACACAGCTCTAGCCCCGCAGCCGTGCCCAAGTCGGCGCATGATCGCTCGCCTTTTCGCGCCCGCGATACGCCTTGTCGACGCCGGCATCGATCAGCCGGTCGGCGGCTTGCGGGCTCAGCAGCAGATGATCGATGCGGAACCCCGCGTCGCGCTGCCAGGCGCCCGCCTGATAGTCCCAAAAGGTCCACACCCCGCCGCGCGGGTGGCGCGTGCGCAGCGCGTCGGTCCACCCTTGCGCGACCAACGCGCGGAACCCCGCGCGGCTTTCGGGCTGCATCAGCGCGTCATCGGCCATGGCGGAAACCGAGAATGTATCGTCGTCATTGGGGATGACGTTGTAATCGCCCGCGAGCACCACCGGCCGCTCCTCGGCGAGCAGGTCGCGCGCCCGCGCGCGCAACCGATCGATCCAGCGCAGCTTATAATCGAATTTCGGCCCCGGCACCGGATTGCCATTGGGCAGATAGATGGAGGCGACGATCAGCCCGCCGACCTCGGCCTCGATATAGCGGCTATGATCATCCTCGGTCTCGCCCGCCAATCCGCGCTGGCGCTCGACCGGCGCGGCCCCGCGCGCGAGGATCGCGACGCCGTTGAAGCCCTTTTGCCCGTGCCAGACGCCCCGATAGCCGGCGGCTTCGACCTCGGCGATCGGCAAGCCCTCATCGGCCGATTTGAGTTCCTGCAGGCAGACGACATCGGGCTGCTGCTCGGTGAGATACTCGATCAGCCGCGGCAGCCGCGCCTTGATGCCGTTCAGATTATAGCTGACGATCTTCAAGCGCGGATCAAATCGCGAAGCTGCTGCCGCAGCCGCAGCCGGCCGCCGCCATCGGGTTCGCGACCTTGAAATGCGCGCCGCCCAGATTGTCGACGAAATCGACCTCGGCGCCACGCACCAGATCGAGGCTGACGCTGTCGATCACCAGCCGCGCCGGCCCGGCCTCGACCACCAGATCATCGGGCTCGGCCGCCTCGGCGAGGCCGAAGCGATATTGAAAGCCCGAACAGCCCCCGCCTTCGACCGACAGGCGCAGGATCGCGGGCTTGCCCTGGCGCTCGGCGATCCAGGCGATGCGGGCGGCGGCGGCTTGGGTCAAGGTCACGTCGCTCATGCGTCAGAAATAGGGCGCCGGGCGGCGCCGCGCAACTCGGTTGGCAGCGTCTCAATTGGCGGCGTCGGTGCCACCCTCGACCAGCGGATGCTCCACGGGCGTGCGACCCTTCAGATAATCGACCGTGTGAAGGAAAGGCATCGGGTTCACCGCCTGCCCGTCGATCCGTACCTCATAATGGAGATGGCTGCCGGTCGAGCGGCCGGTCGAGCCCATCAGCCCGATCAGCTGGCCGCGTGTGACGCGGGTGTTGGGGGCGACGAGGATCTTCGACAAATGGCCATAGCGCGTCGCGATGCCACGCCCGTGATTGACCTCGATCAGATTGCCATAGCCGCCCGCGCGCTCGGCGCGGCTGACGATGCCGTCGGCGGTCGCATAGATCGGCGTGCCGACGGTGCCGGGAATATCGACCCCGGCGTGCATCGCGGCAGTGCCCCGGAACGGATCGCTGCGCACGCCATAATAGCTGGAGAAGCTGACCTTCTCGACCGGCTGGCTCGCGGGGATCGCGATCACGGCTTTCTCGAGCGTCTCGAGCTTCTTCCAGGTGACGAACAGCGAGCGGAATTGCGCATCGGCATTGGCGTCGCTGGTGGCGGCGGTGGTGACGGGCTCATAGGGCCCGCCCTGGCCGCCGCGCGCGAAACGCTCGGGCGAGAGGCCGAGCTTGCGGAAATGGGCGGCGGCGAGCGCATAGCGGCGCTCGGCGACTTGCCGCGCCTTGGCCGCGAGCACGACTTGCTGGGCTTCGAGCTTGGTGAGCGGGGCGACGACATCGGCGGCGACGCGCGTCGCCTTGGGATCGAGCGCGGGGGCGGTGAGCGCGAGCTTGGCGCTGCCATCGCCCGCGAGGACGGCGGCGATCAGCGCCTGGCGCTCCTCGACGCGGCGCGCCTGGACCTGCGCGGCGCGCTTGATCGTCGCGACCTGCGCCTGCATCGCGGCGAGCTTGGCCTGCATTTGGGCGAGTTTGGCCTCGGGGGTGCTCGCGGCGGCCGTGGGGGCAAGGCCGGCGAGCGAGACGGCGGCGGCGCCCGCGTGCGCGACGCCATAAGCGGTGAAGCACAGGCTCAAGCCCGCCACCCCGGCGAACGCGGCCTGGGTGCGCCCGGCGATCGTGAAGCGACGCAGCGCGCGGCCATCATGGAAGATGAAATCGCGGGTCTTGAAGTGCTGCGCGACGCGCGTCGCCGCTCGCTCCAGCCGTGCCGAATCAAAAGCGATCATGAAACCCCAAAGCCTAGAATGAACGAACGGCCCCCGCCTTCGTTATTGCCGTCCGGCCAGCCCCTCCGACCGTTCCGGCATTCGGTCCTTGGGGCATGTCGGCTTATTACGGCAATAGCCCCGCCAGTTTCGCAGGGCGGGCCGCTCCGGTCGCGCGATGAGTCGTTCAAACCGCGTTAATTCGGCGGCGAAACGAACGATTAGCCTCATATTACTCGCGGGCCCGGTGATTCGCGTCGGCGCTGGGCTAGCGCGGTGGCAGTGCGCTCGTGCGCCGCGCGCCCTTCCCCGGCGGAGGCCGGGGCCCAGCATCGCGCCGAGGGATCATCGGCGCGCCATCGAACGGGCCTTGTCGCCGCTGGGCCCCGGCCTTCGCCGGGGAAGCTGATTTTCAAAGAAGAATTGTTTTCGATCAAGCCGCGCCGGTTCGTCCGCCCCAGCCGCCGCGGCCGGTTCAGCCGAGCGCGCGCGCCGCCTCCAGCACGGCGGCGGCGTGGCCGGGCACTTTCACCTTGCGCCACGCCTGGGCGAGCCGGCCATCGGCGCCGAACAAGAAGGTCGATCGCTCGATCCCCATATATTTCTTGCCGTACATCGATTTCTCGACCCAGGCGCCGAACGCCTCAAGCACCGCGCCCGGCTCGTCGCTCGCCAGCGGCACGGTAAGGGCATATTTGTCGATGAACTTGCGGTGCTTGTCGGGCGAATCCTTCGACACGCCGAGCAGCCGCACCCCGGCCGCGTCGAACGCCGCGCGGTGCTGGCTGAAATCCTGCGCTTCCTTGGTGCAGCCCGAGGTATCGTCCTTGGGGTAGAAGTAAATCACCAGCTTCTGGCCCACCAGATCGCGCAGCCGCAACTCGGCGCCGTCGCTATCGACCAGCGCGAGGTCGGGGATCGTGTCGCCTTCGTCAAGCGCCATCGCTTTTCCTTTCGAGTCCGTGCCAAAGCTCGGCGATGTCGTGCCGCATGGCGTCGGCGCGCGCAACCACCGCGTCGCAGCCGGACAGGCCGAGCACGCGCGCGAGCAGCGCGCAACTCGCCGGCCCCGGCAATTGCCCCCCGGGCGCGATCAGCCGCATCGCGACGAGCAGCCGGGTGAGGAAATCATGCGCCGCGCCCAGCCGCGCGGGGACCAGCCCCTGATCGGCGAGCGCCGCGATCGCGCGGCGCAGATCGGGGTCGAAGCCCCTGCGCTGAGTGAGTTGCGTCACATGCACCGCGAATTCCAGATCGACGAGCCCGCCGGGGAGCAATTTCACGTCGAGCGGCCCGGCGGGCGGCTTGTGGCGCGCGATCTCGGCGCGCATCGTCCGCGCCTCCGCCACGATGTCGCGCGCCGGCCGGTCGCCCGCGAGCACGGCGGCGATCTCCGCCGCTACCGCCGCGCGCGCGGGCGGCGAGCCGAACACGGGGCGCGCGCGGGCGAGCGCCATATGCTCCCAGGTCCAGGCGTCGTGCCGCTGATAGGCGGCGAACCCCGCGACCGAGACGACGAGCGGCCCCTGCGCGCCCGAGGGACGCAGCCGCGTGTCGATCTCGTAAAGCGCCCCCGCCGGGGTCGGCACCGAGAGCGCCGCGCTCACCCGCTGGGCGAGGCGGTTATAGTAAAGCACCGCGCCGAGCGGCTTGGCCCCGTCCGATTCGGCCAGATGATCGCCGGTGAAAAGATAAACGAGGTCGAGGTCCGAAGCGTGGGTGAGCAGCCCGCCCCCCAGCCGACCGAGCGCCAAGATCACCAGCTCGCTCCCCGGCACATGGCCGTGGCGTTTGGCGAATTCGGCGACGCTCGCCGAGGCCGCCACCTCGATCGCGGCCTCGGCGAGCCGGGCATAGCCGGCGGCGATGTCGAGCGGGTCGCTCGTCGCCGCGACCAATTGCGCGCCGAGCGCGAAGCGGCGCTCGTTGACGCCCGCGCGGAGTTGATCGAGCAGGGCCTCATAGGCGATCGGCTCGGCGGGGCGCAGCTGCGCGACGAGCGCGTCGACGCTCCCCAGGGGGTCGAGCGCGCTGGCGTCGATCAGCCCGTCGAGCAGCGCCGGGCGCCGCCCCAGCGCCTCGGCGAGCGGCGGCGCATGGCTGAGGATCGCGCCCAATAGCCGCGCGAGCGCGGGTTGCGCCTCCAGCAGGCGGAACAGGTTGAGCGCGCTCGGCA
>LWDI01000043.1:0-371 GCA_002083475.1 Proteobacteria bacterium SG_bin5 | reverse complement strand
GATCGGGCGCCGCCCCCAGCGCCGCGCCGAGCCCCGGGAGCACCGCTTCGAGCGCGGCCTGCGCGGCGGCGCTGCGCAACGCGGGATAAGTCCCCCCGCGCCAGCGCGCGACGCGATCGGCGGCGAGCGCGGCATGCGCGCCGAACCCCAAATCCCCCAACGCCTCGGCGAGCCGGTCGCGGTCGAGCGGCAGCCCCGCGGGCGCCTCGGGCTCGAGGCTCGCGTAAATCGCGGCGGTGCGCGCGACCGGGGGCGCGAGCAGCGCGAGCAGGTCCGCGCCGCCCTCCAGCCCATGCAGCCGCGCGACCCCGTCGAGCGCGGGGCCGCTCGGCAAGACATGCGTCTGGCGGTCGTCGATCATCTGCACGCGG